>NZ_CP139707.1:2157083-2487500 GCF_034377145.1 Sulfitobacter sp. OXR-159 | reverse complement strand
AGCAGAGCGTAGTGTGACATAGTTCCATGTGTCCTTATCGTCCCTCGGGACGGATTGGACACAAGGAGCTTTCTGTGAAGCTGGCGCGTGAGCGATCCGGTGGAGAGATCACTAGTGAGAATGATGACATGAGTAGCGACAAAGAGTGTGAGAGACACTCTCGCCGAAAGTCCAAGGGTTCCTGCTTAAAGCTAATCTGAGCAGGGTAAGCCGACCCCTAAGGCGAGGCCGAAAGGCGTAGTCGATGGGAACCAGGTTAATATTCCTGGGCCAGATGGAAGTGACGGATCTCGAGGGTAGTTCATCCTTATCGGATTGAATGGGCTGCTTAGAGGTCCCTGGAAATAGCTCCATCGCTAGATCGTACCCTAAACCGACACAGGTGGACAGGTAGAGAATACCAAGGCGCTTGAGAGAACTATGTTGAAGGAACTCGGCAAAATACCTCCGTAAGTTCGCGAGAAGGAGGCCCGGTTCCTAGGCAACTAGGGGCTGGGGGCACAAACCAGGGGGTGGCGACTGTTTATTAAAAACACAGGGCTCTGCGAAGTCGCAAGACGACGTATAGGGTCTGACGCCTGCCCGGTGCCTGAAGGTTAAAAGGAGGGGTGAGAGCTCTGAATTGAAGCCCAGGTAAACGGCGGCCGTAACTATAACGGTCCTAAGGTAGCGAAATTCCTTGTCGGGTAAGTTCCGACCTGCACGAATGGCGTAACGACTTCCCCGCTGTCTCCAACATAGACTCAGCGAAATTGAATTACCGGTCAAGATGCCGGTTACCCGCGGTTAGACGGAAAGACCCCGTGCACCTTTACTACAGCTTCACACTGGCATTAGGCCGAACATGTGCAGGATAGGTGGTGGGCTTTGAAACCGAGACGCCAGTCTCGGTGGAGCCTCCCTTGAGATACCACCCTTGTTCTGCTTGATGTCTAACCGCGGACCGTTATCCGGTTCCGGGACCCTGTGTGGCGGGTAGTTTGACTGGGGCGGTCGCCTCCTAAATCGTAACGGAGGCGCGCGAAGGTTGGCTCAGAGCGGTCGGAAATCGCTCGTTGAGTGCAATGGCAGAAGCCAGCCTGACTGCGAGACTGACAAGTCGAGCAGAGTCGAAAGACGGCCATAGTGATCCGGTGGTCCCAAGTGGGAGGGCCATCGCTCAACGGATAAAAGGTACGCCGGGGATAACAGGCTGATACTGCCCAAGAGTCCATATCGACGGCAGTGTTTGGCACCTCGATGTCGGCTCATCTCATCCTGGGGCTGGAGCAGGTCCCAAGGGTACGGCTGTTCGCCGTTTAAAGAGGTACGTGAGCTGGGTTTAGAACGTCGTGAGACAGTTCGGTCCCTATCTTCCGTGGGTGTAGGATACTTGAGAGGAGTTGCCCCTAGTACGAGAGGACCGGGGTGAACGATCCACTGGTGGACCAGTTGTTATGCCAATAGCAGTGCTGGGTAGCTATGATCGGACAGGATAACCGCTGAAGGCATCTAAGCGGGAAGCCCCCCTCAAAACAAGGTATCCCTGAGAGCCGAGGTAGACCACCTCGTCGATAGGCCAGAGATGTAAGCGTGGTAACACGTTCAGTTGACTGGTACTAATTGCTCGATAGGCTTGATTTGATCCAGTAGAAGCAAGACTTCAACTTATCAATCAAAAGCATACACATACAATCAGTGGTACATGACTTGGACAAACAACGCTCAGCGCTGCAGTGGTGACCCCGTCGCTCTGCTGCGCAGAGCGCTTTATCAGGAATTTATTTGGTTTGGTGATCATAGCGCGAGCAAAACACCTGGTCCCATCCCGAACCCAGCCGTTAAGTGCCGTAGCGCCGATGGTACTGCGTCTTAAGACGTGGGAGAGTAGGTCATCGCCAAACCTAATAAGTTCCTGATAAAAACAGTATCTCTCCACGATCAACAGAATAACAAAACCGCCGCAGCTATAAAGCTGTGGCGGTTTTGCTTTGTAAAACTACTCTTTTCTCGGATTGTTATGACGCCCGGTTACTGCAGTCGCGGCTTCCCATCCGCTTGACCCCGCCCAAGGCCCTGTCACAGTGGCGTCAAAGTCGGCGGCTGGGAGGCAGGACATGGATATTGAAACGCTCTTTGGGCTGGAGGGGAAAACCGCACTGATCACTGGCGGCGCCACGGGCATCGGGCGCATGGCGGCTGAAGCTTTGGTGCGGGCGGGCGCGCGGGTTTTGCTGGCCAGCCGGACCGGAGAGGCCTGCCAAGCAGTCGCAGAGGAGTTGAATGCGTTAGGCGCCCGGAGCAGTGCCGAAGGTTTCGCCGGGGATGTCGGCAGCGAAGAGGGCGTTGACGCGCTCGTGGCCGAGGTTCAGGCGCGCGGCGACCGGCTGCATATTCTCATGAACAACGCGGGCGTGACATGGGGCGCGCCGCTGGGGCAATTCCCCTTCCGGGCATGGGATAAGGTCATGGGCGTCAATGTTGCCGGCCTTTTCGATTTGACGCAAAAGCTGCTGCCTCTGTTACGGGCCGGGGCCACGGCGGATGATCCGGCACGGGTCGTAAACGTGGGCTCGGTCATGGGCGAGCGCGAGATGGGCGACGGAGCCTATAGCTACGCCGCCTCCAAAGCGGCGGTGATCCACCTGAGTAAAATCCTCGCTAAGGAACTGGCCGGGGAGGGGATCACAGTGAACGCGCTGGCGCCGGGGCCGTTTGTCTCGCGTATGACGGCCTTCGCCACCCAAGATGAGACCACGCGCGAAGCCGTGGGCAAAGATGTCCCGCTTGGGCGTGTCGGCCGCGATGAAGATATCGCAGGCTGCATGCTGTTCCTCTGCGGGCGCGGCGGGGCTTATGTCACCGGTGCGGTGATCCCGGTCAGCGGCGGCATCAACGTGATGTCAGGCCCCAATATTTTTGAAAGAGCATTGTCATGACACATACGAAAACTCAGACGGAGACCGCCCATGCGTGACGACAGCCATCTACCCCAAGCCCTGCGCGGGCTGCGCCTGCCGCTGGTCGCCTCACCGATGTTCATCCTTTCGGGGCCCGAGTTGGTCATCGCGCAGTGTAAGGCCGGGATCATCGGGTCTTTCCCGGCATTGAATGCCCGCGAGGCCGAGGGCGAGCCGCCGCTGCTCGATACGTGGTTGACCCAGATCACCGAGGCTTTGGACAAGTACAATCAAGAGAACCCGGACCGGCCTGCGGCGCCTTTTGCGGTGAACCAGATCGTGCACCGCTCCAACAGCCGGTTGGAGCGCGACCTTGAGATTTGCGTAAAGCATCGGGTGCCGATCTGGATCACCTCACTGGGCGCACGGGTGGAGGTGAATGAGGCCGCGCATTCCTGTGGCGGTGTGGTCCTGCATGACATCATTAACAACCGCTTTGCCCGGAAGGCGATTGAGAAGGGCGCCGATGGGCTGATCGCCGTGGCCGCCGGGGCCGGGGGGCACGCGGGGCCTCAATCACCCTTTGCGCTGATCCGCGAAATTCGCGAATGGTTCGATGGCCCGCTTCTGCTCTCTGGGGCTTTGGCCACGGGCGAGGGGCTCTTGGCCGCGCGTGCCATGGGGGCGGATTTGGGCTATATGGGGTCGGCCTTTATCGCCACGCGAGAGGCCAACGCCGTGCCGGGTTACAAAGACATGATCGTCGCTGGCGGCGCGGATGACATCGTTACCTCCTCGCTCTTCACCGGGGTGTCGGGCAACTACCTGCGACCTTCGATTGAGGCGGCGGGGATGGACCCGGACAACCTGCCATCGGCGGATGCCTCTTCGATGAACTTCGGTTCTGGCTCCTCCAAGCCCAAAGCGTGGAAGGAAATTTGGGGCGCGGGGCAGGGCATTGGCGCGGTCAAGCAAATCGGCGGGGTGGCTGAACTGGTGGACCGGATCGAGACCGAATACCGCACCGCTGGGGTGCGGTTGGCCGCGGAGTTTGCGCAATGAGCACGGATACGCAAACCTTGGACGAGGCGGCTGTCTGCCACTGGTTGGAAGCAAACCTGCCGGGCTTTGCCGGGCCGCTTGAAGTGACCAAGTTTCAGGCGGGCCAATCGAACCCCACCTTCCTGCTTTCAACCCCTGCGCATGACTATGTTCTGCGCCGCAAGCCCCCGGGAACGCTGTTGAAATCCGCCCATGCGGTGGACCGGGAGTTTCGGGTGCAAAGGGCGCTGGCCGACAGTCAGGTGCCGGTCGCGCCGATGCATCTGCTCTGTGAGGATGAGAGCGTCATCGGCTCGATGTTCTATGTCATGGACCATGTTCCGGGCCGCAATTTCAACGATCCGACCCTGCCGGAACTCACCCCGGCCGAGCGCGGCGCGGTCGTGGATGAGATGAACGGCGTGTTGGCCGCCTTGCATGAGGTCGATATCGACGCGGTTGGCCTGTCGGACTATGGCCCGCCGGGCAACTATTTTGAGCGGCAGGTGGGGCGCTGGTCAAAGCAGTACCGCGCGTCTGAGACAGAGCCACAGCCCGATATGGATGCGCTGATGCAGCGCTTGAGTGCCGAGTTGCCCGAAGATGACGGGCAGCGCACATTGGTGCACGGGGACTACCGCATCGACAACATGATCTTTGATACCCATGGCACCGCCTGCCGCGCGGTTTTGGATTGGGAGCTTTCCACAATCGGTCACCCCTTTGCCGATCTCGCCGCCGTCATCATGCAATGGCAGATGCCCGTGGGGGCCGAGGGGCGCGGCTTGGCCGGGGTGGACCGCAAAGCGCTTGGCCTGCCGACCGATGCGGAGTTTATCGCCGCCTATTGCCGCAGGCGCGGGCTAAAGGGGATCGACAACTTCGGCTATTATCTCGCCTTTTGCTTTTTCCGCATGGCCGCCATCATCCAAGGCGTGCTGAAACGCGCGTTGGAGGGCAATGCCTCAAACCCCGAATATGGGCTGAAATTAGGGCAATATGTCCCGGTTTTTGCGCGCCACGGGCTAGAGGCGCTGGATCGCGACCGCTGACCGGGCGGCGGGCCTTTTGGCGCTTGAGCTTTGGGGCGAAAACCTGTTGCTAGGGCCGTGAGACCCGGCCTGAAAGGATGACTCATGACCAATGCTGCGCGACAATTGCTTGATCTGTTGGATATCGAACAGCTTGAGGTCGATCTGTTTCGGGGCACCGGTGCGGGGGGCGAGACCTCGATGCGGATCTTTGGCGGCCATGTCATCGCGCAGGCATTGATGGCCGCATATCGCACGGTGCCCGAGCGCGCGTGCCATTCGCTTCATGCCTATTTCATCCGGCCCGGGGATCCGAAGATCCCGGTGATCTATCAGGTCGACCGCGCCCGGGATGGGGGCAGTTTTACGACCCGGCGGGTGGTGGCGATCCAGCATGGCAAGCAGATCCTGAACCTGTCGGCGTCTTTTCAGGTGGAGGAGGAGGGGTTTGACTGGCAGCATGAGATGCCGCAGGTCTCCGCCCCCGAAAACTGGCCGGACCGACCTGAGTTGCGCGAGGCGTTTGCCGAGAAACTGCCCGAAAAATATCGCGGGGACTTTCTGCGCGAGCGACCCATCGAGATTCGGGAGGTCGAGCCGCGCGATTTCATGACGCCCGAAAAGGTCGACGACCGCAACTACCTGTGGTTCCGCATGGCCGCCGCCGAAGGCCAGAACCCGGTCATGCAGCACGCGCTACTGGCCTATGCCTCTGATATGAACCTGCTGGGCTCGTCGCTGCGGCCCCATGGGCTCACGTGGTTTCAGGGCAAGGTGATGACGGCAAGTCTGGATCACGCCATGTGGTTCCACGCGCCGATCCGCTTTGACGAATGGCACCTTTACGCGCTGGATGCGCCGTTTACCGGCGGGGCGCGGGGATTTAATCGCGGGATGATTTACAATCAGAACGGGCAGTTGGTGGCGAGCGTAGCGCAAGAGGGGCTGCTGCGCCCGATACGTCCAAAAGGCGAAGGTTAAGGGCAGCCCCCTGAGGGGCGATGCCCGCTGTGTCACCGGACAGGTGTTTTCTAGCTGTCGTTCGGCCCCCCGAACCGCCGGTTTAGCCTGCGCATCCCGCCGATCCAGCGGTCATAATCCTGCGCCTTGCCTCGGATATAGTCGCGTACCTGTGGATGCGGCAGCACCAGAAACACCTCATCGCGGATCGCCTGCACGCAGGCGTCGGCCACGGGTTCTGGCTCAAGCATGCCGTCGATCGCGGCGACATGATCCTCCAGTCCGCGCATCATTTCGGTCCGCACCGCCTGCGGGCAAAGCACCGAAACCTTGATCCCATCATCGCCATAGGTCATCGCCAACCATTCAGCGAGGCCAACGGCGGCGTGTTTCGTCACCCCGTAAGGCGCGGCCCCGACCTGATTGAGCAGACCCGCTGCCGAAGCGGTGTTGAGCAAGTAACCTCCGCCCCGCGCGCGCATCAGCGGCACCAGATGCCGCGCGGCGCGCACATGGCTCATCACGTTGATCTCCCAAATGCGCTGCCAATCGGCATCCGGCACCTCGACCCCGCCCTCGACCGAGATGCCAGCGTTGGAGCAGAATAGATCAATCGGCCCAATGTCACGCTCGACGGTTTCGATCAGCTGGGCAATCTCGACCTCATGTGCGACATCGACGCGAAAGCCCGTGCCGCCAACCTCGGCCGCCGTCGCATCGGCCCCCGGGCCGTCGATATCCACACAGACCAGATGCGCTGGCGCTTCCTTGGCAAAGCGCAGGGCCATGGCCCGCCCGATGCCGCTGGCCGCCCCGGTGATGACGATGACGCGCCCCGCGAGATCCATATCAGCTGTCGCCGTCAGAGCCGCGCGTGTTCGACGCCTGAAACGCCTTCACCTCGGCCCGCGCGATGACCTGATGGTGCACCTCATCCGGCCCATCGGCAAAGCGCAGCGCGCGCTGCCACGTGTACATGCCCGACAGAGGGCTCCACTGGCTCATCCCCGTGGCGCCATGCACCTGCATCGAGGCGTCGATGATCTCACAGGCTTTTTCTGGCACCAGCGCCTTAATCATGCTGACCCAGATGCGGGCCTCTTTGTTGCCCAGCACATCCATCGCTTTGGCCGCCTTCAACACCATTAGCCGCATCGCTTCGATGTCGATCCGCGCGCGGCTGATGGTCTCCATGTTCTTACCAAGGTCGATGATTTTCTTACCAAAGGCCTCACGCCCCAGCCCGCGTTCAATCATCAGATCCAGCGCTTTTTCCGCCGACCCGATAGAGCGCATGCAGTGGTGAATCCGCCCCGGCCCAAGCCGCACCTGACTGATCTCGAACCCGCGCCCTTCGCCCCAAAGCACGTTTTCACGCGGCACGCGCACATCGGTGAACCGGATATGCATATGCCCATGCGGCGCGTCGTCATGGCCAAAGACATGCATCGGGCCAAGGATCTCCACCCCCGGCGTGTCCATCGGCACGAGGATCTGGCTCTGCTGGCGGAAGGTTTCAGCCTCGGGCGAGGTTTTCACCATGACGATCATGATCTTACAGCGTGGATCGCCCGCCCCGGAGATATAGAATTTTTCGCCGTTGATTACCCAATCGTCGCCATCCAACACCGCGCTGGTAGAGATATTGCGCGCGTCTGAAGAGGCGACATCAGGCTCCGTCATCGCAAAGGCCGAACGGATTTCGCCCGCGAGCAGGGGCTTCAGCCATCGCTCCTTTTGCTCTGGCGTGCCGACACGCTCCAGCACCTCCATATTGCCGGTATCGGGCGCCGAGCAGTTCAGCGTTTCCGGGGCCAGGGGGCTTTTGCCCAGTTCAGCGGCGATATAGGCGTAATCAAGATTTGCCAGCCCTTCGCCGGTTTCCGCATTGGGCAGGAAGAAGTTCCACAACCCCGCTTCTCGCGCCTTTTGCTTGGCCCCATCGAGCAGTTCCAATTGACCCGGCGCATAGGACCAACGGTCGGCGCGGCCTTCGCCAAGGCGAAAAAACTCCTCGGTGATCGGATCGACATTCTCGCGGATGTGCTTGGTAACAGCCGCCAAAAGCGGCTTGGCCTTTTCTGACATTTCGAGATTGTTCATGTCCAAGGTCTGATCGATCATCCTATGCTCCCGGTGATGATGGTTCGCGGTGCCGCCCGGTTCCTCCAAAGGCGGCCCTTTGGGGGGAGCCTATGCAATCGCTGCTAGCTTGCCAATCACGGGCAGGGGGCACCACGCTTTACGCCGCGTCATTATGGCGTTGAAACCCGCGCGCAGGCGTTTAAGTTCAGGATATGACAGATGCATTGATCAAAGACGTTCTCACCCGCACCCGCCGCATCGCGGTGGTTGGCGTCTCTCCGAACCCGGCGCGGCCCAGCCACTATGTCGCTGAATATCTTCAGCAAAAGGGCTATGACGTGGTGCCGGTCAACCCCATGCATGCTGGCAAAGAGGTCTTTGGCAAGACCATCGTCGCCACTCTGGCTGAGATCGACCCGCCGGTGCAAATGGTCGACATCTTCCGCCGCTCCGAGGATGTGCCCCCCGTCGTCGATGAGGCGCTCGCGGCCTTTCCCGATCTGGAAACGATTTGGATGCAGATGGGGATCACCAATGCCGTAGCAGCGGCCAAGGCCGAAGCGCGTGGCGTGGATGTGATCCAAGACCGCTGCCCCAAGGTGGAAATCCCGCGTCTGCTCGGGTGATTACTTGCGCGCGGCCTTCTCAGCGATGCCCGAGGTCGACTGGCGGCGCGCCAGTTCATCCAGCACATCACTCAGCGGCACATCCCGCGCTGCCAGCATGACGAGTAGGTGATATAGCACATCCGCTGCTTCCGAGGTAAGCCCCCTCGGATCGTTCTTCACCGCCTCAATGATCGCCTCAACCGCTTCTTCGCCAAACTTCTCGGCGCATTTTTCAGGCCCTTTGGCCAGCAATTGCGCCGTCCAACTGCTTGAGGGATCAGCGCTTTTGCGGCTCAGAATGGTGGCGTAAAGATCATCAAGCGTCATGAAAGCCTCATTGGAATGCCTGCTGCGGCCATATGCTGCTTGGCCTCCTGCACGGTATATTCGCCAAAGTGAAAGATCGAGGCTGCCAGCACCGCCGAGGCACCGCCTTCGATCACCCCGTCCACGAGATGATCCAAATTGCCGACCCCGCCGGAGGCGATCACCGGCACCGACACGGCATCGGAAATGGCGCGGGTCAGCGGCAGGTTGAACCCCTGTTTGGTGCCATCACGGTCCATCGAGGTCAGCAGAATCTCCCCCGCGCCCTTGGCGGCCACGGTGCGGGCGAATTCGACCGCATCGATGCCCGTGGGCTTGCGACCGCCATGGGTGAAAATCTCCCATTTGCCGGGGCTTACGGTCTTGGCGTCAATCGCGCAGACGATGCATTGGCTGCCAAAATGATCCGCCGCTTCGGCGATCACATCCGGGTTCGCCACAGCGGCGGAGTTGAAACTGACCTTGTCGGCCCCCGCCAGCAGCAAGGCCCGCACATCCGCCACGGTTCGCACACCACCGCCCACGGTCAGCGGGATATAGCAATGCTCCGCCGTGCGAGTGACCAGATCGAACATCGTGCCGCGGTTTTCATGGGTGGCGTGGATATCAAGGAAACAGAGCTCATCCGCCCCAGCCGCATCATAGGCAATGGCGGCATCCACCGGATCGCCCGCATCCCGCAGGCCGACAAAGTTCACGCCCTTGACGACGCGCCCATCGGCCACGTCGAGACAGGGGATGATGCGGGTCTTCAGCATGGCTCAGCCCTTCAACATCTTCATGGCTTCGGTCAAATCGATGGCGCCGTCATAAAGCGCCCGACCCGAGATCGCGCCCTCGATCACCCCGGTGTCGCGCAGTGCGGCCAAATCTTCGAGCGACGAGACCCCACCCGAGGCGATCACAGGGATCGAAACCGCCCGCGCCAGATCGGCCGTCGCCTCAACATTCGGCCCGCCCATCGCGCCATCGCGCATGATATCGGTATAGATAATCGCGGCCACGCCCGCGTCCTCAAAGGATTTCGCGAGATCGGTGGCCATGACATCGGTCTCCGTCGCCCAGCCCTTGGTTGCAACCCGGCCGCCCCGTGCATCGATTCCCACGGCAACATGACCGGGGAAGGCGGCGGCTGCCTCGCGGACCAGTTCAGGGTTCTCTACAGCAACGGTGCCCAGAATGACCCGTGCCAAGCCCTTATCCAGCCAGCTTTCGATCGTCGCCATATCGCGAATGCCACCGCCCAACTGCGCGGGCACCTTGCAGGCCTTCAAAATCGCCTCGACCGGGGCGGCGTTCACCGGCGTTCCGGCAAAGGCGCCATTAAGATCAACCAGATGCAGCCATTCGCAGCCCGCCTCGACGAAACTCAACGCCTGCGCGGCAGGATCGTCGTTGAAAACGGTAGCGCGGTCCATATCGCCATGCACGAGGCGCACGGCCTGACCGTCTTTGAGATCAATAGCGGGGTAGAGGATCATGGCCGGGCCCTTGTTCTGAACGTTGGTTTCCTTTTGCACGTCGCCAAGGATTTTGCAACGCGACCCTAGTGCTCTGAGTCTGACACTTCCTACCTGTTTCCGCGAGTTTCATCGAGCTTGTCCAGCGCGCGACGTTCCCGGGTGAGGATATCCTCTGCGGTTTTGGTCCATTTGAAGGGCCTTGGCTTCTCGTTGTGGTGGGCCAGATAGTCGTAGATCGCGGCCTCAAGATCATCGACGCTGGAATAGCTGCCGCGCCGGATGCGCCTTGATGTGATCTCGGCAAAGAAGCGCTCCACCAGGTTCAGCCATGACGCGCTGGTGGGCGTGAAGTGCAGCTTGAAGCGCGGATGCTTTTCGAGCCAGGCCTTTACCTCAGGCGTCTTGTGGGTGGCGTAGTTGTCGAGCACCAGATGCACATCGCGCCGCGTGGGCACAGCCTTGTCGATCTGTCGGAGGAATTTCAGGAACTCCTGCGCACGATGGCGTGGCATGCAATCGCCAATGACGGTGCCTGATTTCACATCCAGCGCAGCAAACAGCGTGGTCGTGCCATGGCGTTTGTAATCGTGCGTTACGGTCGCGGCACGGCCCTTCTTGAGCGGCAGTCCGGGCTGGGTGCGATCCAGCGCCTGGATCTGGGATTTCTCATCGACGCAGAGCACCACGGCACGGTCTGGCGGGTCGAGGTAGAGCCCGACGATATCGGTGACCTTCTCCTCGAACTTTGGGTCGTTCGAGACCTTGAACCCCTTCGTGAGATGCGGCTTCAAGCCAGCTTCTGCCCAGATGCGGCCGACGCTCGACGGCGAGATGCCCATGGCTTCGGCCATTAGCGCGCGGCTCCAGTGCGTTGCATTGGGCGGGGTTTCCTGCACCGTCTTGGCGATCACCTTCAGCCTTGTTTCCACGGGCAAAGGCGGCACCCGCGAGGGTCGCGTCTTGTCACGCTTGAGACCGGCCACGCCCTCATCGAGATACCGCTGCTGCCAGCGCCAGACCGTGGGTTTCGACGTGCCCGCGCGTCGCATAATCTCGAACGTGCCATGACCGTCCGCTGTGGCCAGGACGATCTCGGCCCGCCAGACAAGCTTGCGCGCAGTGTTGCGGTTGCTGATCAGGGCTTGAAGCTCAGTACGGTCGGCGGGGCCAAGGTAAAGGCAGATGTCATGGCGTCTCATGCCTCAAATATGGCACATCACGTTGCCGATGGGAATCTCCTGTCAGGTGGAGAACACTAGGTCAGTCTTGCCCGAAAGAAAGTTGTGTCTAACACTAAACCCAGATCGGGAGGAGAGATCATGAAACAGTTTTTTGCAGCGGCCCTTCTGGGCCTTGGCCTGACCGGTGCCGCCCATGCGGCGGATCCGGCAGTCGGTACATGGCAAACGCAGGTGGATGACGGCGCTTACGCCCATGTGAAAATGGCCCCCTGCGGCGGGGCGATCTGCGGCACTATCGCGCGCACGTTCAACGACAGCGGTGAGTATAAATCGCCCAATATCGGCAAAACGCTCGTTATCGATATGAAGCCCCAGGGCGGCGGCAAATACGCCGGTAAAGTATGGCGCCCGTCGAACGGCAAAATCTATATCGGCAAGATGGACGTCTCGGGCAAATCGCTCAAACTTTCGGGCTGCGTCGCGGGCGGGCTGATTTGTTCGAAACAGACCTGGGCGCGCCTTAAGTAACGCCGTTACCTCGATACGAAAGTCAGAAGGCGCGAGGAACGATCTCCGCGCCTTCTTTGTGTTTTGCGGAAGGCAAGCGCAGCGCAGAGGTATTTGTAAAAGGATGAAGTTGAAGAGGGTCTTTCTTCAACTTCATCCTTTCTTAAATACCGTCCGACGCTTCGACAGGCGCGGCGCTGGTTAAGGCGTCCAGTTCAAAAAGTTCGAGATCAGCCGCAGGCCGGTGGTTTGGCTTTTTTCAGGGTGGAACTGCATGCCCAGCATCGTATCGCGGCCAATAATCGCCGTGACCTCGCCGCCGTAATCGACATGGGCCAGCCGTTCGGCAGGGTTTGCTACAGCCATGTGGTAGCTGTGCACGAAATAGGTGTGATCACCGGTGTGCAGCCCGTCGAAGACCGCATGGTCATGATCGATCACCAAGTCGTTCCAGCCCATGTGAGGGACTTTAAGTTTCGGGTTCGCGGGGGTGATCTGGGTCACCTCTCCACCGATCCAACCCAATCCCGGGGTGTCTTTGTATTCGCGGCCCATGCTGGCCATCAGCTGCATGCCGACACAGATGCCAAGGAAAGGGCGCCCCTTTTCCTCAACCGCTTCGACCATGGCTTCATAGAGGCCACCGGCGCCTTTCAGCGCTGCCATACAAGCCGGGAAAGCGCCATCGCCGGGCAGCACCAGACGGTCGGCGCGGGCGACGACCTCGGCGTCTGACGTCACGGTGACTTCGCCTGCGTCGTTTTCGCGGGCCATACGCTCAAAGGCTTTGTGGGCCGAGTGCAGATTGCCGGATTCGTAGTCGATGATTACTGTCAGCATTGGCTTACAAGGCGCCCTTGGTCGAGGGGATGGCATCCGCTTTGCGCGGGTCGGTTTCGACCGCCTCGCGCAGGGCGCGGGCGACCGATTTAAAGGCCGCTTCGGCGATATGGTGGCTGTTGAACCCGTGCAGCGCGTCGACATGCAGGGTGATGCCGCCGTGGGTGCTGAGTGCTTGGAAGAACTCACGCACCAGTTCGGTGTCGAATGTGCCGATGCTGCTGGTGGGGAAATCCACGTTCCAGATCAGGAAGGGCCGCGCAGAGAGGTCGAGCGCGCAGCGGATTTGCGCGTCGTCCATCGCCAATAGGCAAGACCCGTAGCGGCGGATGCCGCGTTTGTCGCCGAGCGCTTGGGTCAGTGCTTGGCCCAGCGTGATGCCTACGTCTTCGACCGTGTGGTGATCATCGATGTGCAGATCGCCTTTGGCGCGCACCGTGATATCGATCAGCGAGTGGCGCGACAATTGGTCGAGCATATGGTCAAAGAAACCCACGCCGGTCTCATTGTCATAGCGGCCACTGCCGTCGAGATTGATCTCGACCGTGATGTCGGTTTCGGCGGTGGTGCGGGTCAGGGTGCTGCGACGCATAGGGCATCTCCGAAGGCAATTGCTGCGCCCTTATAGCAGGGCATGCCGCCACGCCAAGCCCAAGCAGTGAAGCACCTTTAGCCTGCATGGGCGCGATCGGGGATTGCGGGGGCAGGGTCCATATGTCAGCTTGAACCAAATCCCAGAAAGAGGCGCGACATGACCACCTGCGTATTCATCCAGATCCGCTGCCGACCGGGCACGACCTATCGTGTTGCCGAGGAAATCGCCCTGCGCGAAATTCATTCCGAGCTTTATTCCACCTCTGGTGAATATGACCTGCTGATGAAGCTTTATATCCCCAAGGGGGAGGATGTGGGCGTCTACATCAACGACAACCTGTTGGACATCGAAGGCATTGAGCGGTCCTTGACCACGATGACCTTCAAGGTCTTTTGAGGTGCCGCGCAGGTTCTCTCTAACGGCGGTGACGGTTTTTGCTTTGTCCTTTGGCGCGCTGGCCCATCCCGGCATGGCGACAGCTGGCACACGTATCTATGAGGGGCGCGAGGCCGCCGCTTTGCGCTGCGCCAACACGCTGGCCCTGACGGCGGTGGCGCTTTCTTCGGCGGAGCTGATCGGGGAGGGGGAGAAAAACGTGATGCTGGGCGTCACCGTGCGCATCCTTGACCGACATGTTGAGGGCAGTTGGGCCCAGAAACGTGCAGCGATGGAGGTGATGCGCGACCGACGCAGCGTGCCGGACACATTGGAGGATTACCGCCGCATCGCCGAGCGTTGTCTGGTGCAATTCCCCATCAACTGAATGCAAAAACCCGCCAGTGAGGCGGGTTTTTCATGGGGCATCCGCCTTGGCTCAATGCGCGGCAGAGACGGAGGGTTTCTCGGTCGGGGCGGTGTCGAGTTTCACCTTCTGGCGCATCGTCACACGGCGAATGGCGCGGTCGAATGTCTTTCTGACCCGCTGGGTGCGGCTGGCATTGGGCTGGATCGGGCCGCCCACAGACAGCATTACCGATAGTGGGCTGTTGTCGTCATAGCGCAGGTCCATCCCGTCAAGCTCACCTTGAATGAGCACTTCGATCTCGGGCCATGCGGGCAGGCTGTCGCCGGTCACGATGCACAGCAGCGTGCCAGACCCATTGTGGGTCATCAGCAGTTGCGGGCAATCGACCACACGCGCGATCGCTTGGGCGGCAGAGGTAACGGCGCGGGCGAATTCGCGGGTGTTGCAGGTCGCGTAAAGCTCATCGATATGTTCGATCTTCACGGCGAAAACCTGGCAGATATCAAGGTGCTGGCGCGACAATTGCGACAGGTAATTGCCCAAGGAGAAGGGGAGCACCAACTGCTCGACCCCGTTGATATGCACAGGATCGGCCAGTGCGAAATCATGGGCGCCGGGCTCTCCGGCTTCTTTCAGATGATGCGGGTCAAGGCGCGGGGCACGCTGGGTGTTTTCCAACATCCGCTCGGCGATATGCACGCGGGTTGCAATGTCTTTTACATCAAATGGTTTGGTCACATAGTCGTTGGCCCCAGCGGCAAAAGCGCTTTCGATCGCGGTCGCGTCGGCGCGCGAGGTCACCATCAAGATCGGCGTGTCTTGATAAGCCTCCAGCGTGCGGATGCGGCGGCATAGGGTGATGCCGTCCATTTCGGGCATTTCGATATCCAAGAGCAGGCAATCAAAATGGTCTTTGGTGGTTTCGAGCAGATCCAAAGCGGCAGCGCCGGAGTCGGCCAAAGTCAGATAGGGATAATCAGCTTCGCGGAAAACAACGGGCAGCAATTCGCGGATAAAAGGGTCATCGTCGACGGCAAGAATTTTCATTTTTGGCACCTCTTTCGTGGGGCAGACGGGCAGTCCGGGTGTCTTTTTAATCTGTTCACATTTAGTCGCATAAACCCGGCGAAATTGTGACGTTGCTGCACCAATAGCTTGTGCCGTTCCGTTAAATATTAACCATATTTTGGAGTTCCGCGAAACCATTGAATTCGCAGCCTGTGGCGGCCCCACGCCCTTGTTTTCCCGCATCGCGGGAGGTGATTTGTCGCATATCGTGCAGAGTTCTGGGCGTTGAAATGCGGATTGGAGAGCCAAAACAGGGCGAGAATATGCGGTTCTTGTGAACGTGGGGAGTTTCGCGCTGCGACTCGCCTTCACGATTGGGTGATCGAGGGAAACTTTATCGGATGTCGTGCGTAGCACGCCGTTGGCGCCTAACATTCTGCCCGCTCAACTGCGGCAAAGGTCAATGAAATCACCAGGATGATGCGCTTGCCGGGCGATATCTTGGCTGAATATCTGCAAGTACCGCGGAGGCTGGAAGCGGGCGACGTTTTGGTCATCCCGCTGGTGATGGTGGCGCACTTTGCTGACTGTTCGCCCGACCTCAAACTGTATGAGGCCGCGCGGCGCGGTGATTTCTCGACGACGCTCTTAGCCTAGGTGCGCGGCGACTTCGGCCTGCACCTTTTCGGCCGCGGCCTCTTTCACGGGGCCGTAGCCGCGGATCTCCATCGGTGCGGAAAGCACCGCGAGCGCTTCGTCATGGGGCAGGGCCGGGGCCTCGGCCATAACCGCCTCGTACCAGTCGATCAGCCCGACCTCCAGCTTGCGATCAGCGCCGTAGCTGAATGGGTCAGCCCATGTGCCGCGCAGGGGTTTCATCGCGGCCAATAGGTCAAAGGCACGCCCCATCCACGGGCCAAACTTGCGCTTGTTGGGGCGTCCGCGGCCATCGCGGCCGGTGGGCCATGCGGGCGGGGCGAGGTGGTAGTGCACCTTGTAGTCGCCCTCGAAACTATCGGCGATGCGATCCTCAAAACCGCTTTGGCGGTGCAGGCGGGCGACCTCGTATTCGTCCTTGTAGGCCATGAGTTTGAACAGCGATTTCGCCGCAGCGCGCAGCAGGTCTTCGGAGCCGTCTGGCAGCGCGTTTGTCAAAGCATCAAGGCGGGATTTATAGCGCTCGGCGTAGGCTCGGTTCTGGTAGCCGGTAAGGAACTCCATCCGCCGCGCGATCAGGCTGTCGACACTTTCATCCGGGGCGGGCGCCGGGGCAAAATGCGCCTCAATCGCCTCGGGGTTTGCGGCCATGACCCGGCCAAAGCCAAAGGCGGCGCGGTTCTTGTCGGGCACCACGCCATTCAACTCGATCGCCTGCTCCAGCGCGGTGAGCGAGACCGGGACAAGGCCCCTCTGCCAAGCATAACCCAGCATCATCACGTTGGCGAAGACCGCGTCGCCCATCAGTTTTTCGGCCATGGCGTTGGCGTCAAAGGCACTGAGGTTCTCCGCTCCCACAGCCTGCGCGATCACCATCTCGCGGTCGTCGATCCGCAGCTCGGCGTCGCGGTTCAGCACCAGATCGCCGGTCGGCATCTCGGCGCGGTTAAGCACGATCCGCGTGCCGCGCCGGTAGTGGGCCGAGGCTTTGGGCGCGGAGCTGACCACCATGTCGCAACCGATCACCGCGTCGGCGCCGCCCTGATCGATGCGCACCTGATGCACCTCCTCGGGGGTTTGGGCGAGCCGCACATAGCCCAGCACGGTGCCAAATTTCTGAGCAAAGCCGGTGAAGTCCAGCACGCTGGAGCCCAGCCCTTCGAGATGCGCCGCCATGGTGATGAGCGCGCCCACAGTGACAACGCCGGTGCCGCCTACGCCGGTCACCAGCAGGTTAAAGGGCTGGTCGAGCCTGGGCAGTTCGGGCATCGGCAGCTGCGCCGAAAGACCCGCCACGTCCAGCCCGGCCCCAGAGCGTTTGCGGCGGCTGCCGCCCTCGACGGTGACGAAAGAGGGGCAGAACCCGTTGAGACAGGAGTAATCCTTGTTACAGGTCGATTGGTTGATCTGCCGTTTGGTGCCGAACTCAGTCTTCTTCGGCTCGACGCTTAGGCAATTGGATTCCAACGAACAATCGCCGCAACCCTCGCAGACCAGTTCGTTGATCATGACGAATTTCTTAGGGTCGTCCATCAGCCCGCGTTTGCGCTTGCGGCGTTTCTCGGTGGCGCAGGTCTGCTCATAGATCAGCACTGTGACGCCCGGAATATCGCGCAGCTCGCGCTGCACGCGGTCAAGCGCGCTGCGGTGATCAAATGTGGTGCCGGCGGGGAAATCACCCTTCTCCAACAGTCCGGGCCGGTCAGAGACCAGTGCGATCCGCGCGACGCCTTCCGCGCGGCAGGCCTGCGCGATGGCGGCGACTGAGACAGGGCCATCGACAGGCTGCCCGCCGGTCATGGCAACCGCGTCGTTGTAGAGGATCTTGTAGGTGATGTTCGTCTTTGCCGCGACCGCTTGGCGGATGGCGAGCGAGCCGGAGTGGTACCACGTGCCCTCGCCAAGGTTCTGGAACACATGTTTGCCCCCGTTGAACATCGAGGTGGCGATCCACGGCACGCCTTCGCCGCCCATCTGGGCAAAACCGGCGGTTTCACGGTCCATCCACGAGGCCATGACATGGCAGCCAATGCCGGAGTTGGCCTTTGACCCTTCGGGCAGTTTGGTCGAGGAATTATGTGGGCAGCCCGAACAGAAGTAAGGCGTGCGGGTGGCGCCGGGGACGTTCAGCAGCACGGGCGGCTGGTCAGTCAGGGCGCGGGCCTTTTCCAGCAGGTTCTCTTCGGGAAAGAAGGCACTGAGCCGCGCGGCAATGATCGGGAGCAGTTTGAGCGGCGACAGCTCGCCGGTCCAAGGCACCAACTCCTCAAGGTTTTCGTCATGTTTGCCCACCATCCGCGCAGGTTTGGAGCCGGGCCAGTCATAAAAGGCCTCTTTGAACTGGCTTTCGATGATGCCGCGTTTCTCTTCGATCACAAGCACTTCGCGCTTGCCTTTCACGAAGTCGAGCGCGTCGTCCAGCGCCAGCGGCCAGACCATGCCGATCTTGTAGATGTCGATGCCGAGGCGGCGGCAGGCGGCCTCATCCAGGCCCAGAAGCCGCAGCGCTTCCATCGTGTCGAGGTGGCCCTTGCCGGTGGTCACGATGCCGAAAGTGGCGCCCTGTGTGTCGTAGATATGCCGGTCAATGGGATTGGCGCGCATGAAGGCCTGCACCGCGTCGAGCTTGTGATGCAGCCGCGTCTCAATCTCAGGCGAGGGCAGATCGCCAAGCCGCACGTGCAGCCCGCCCGGAGGCGCGGTGTAGTCGGGCTGGTTGAACACGCGGTCGGGCGTCAGTGTCACCGATGCGCCGCTTTCCACGGTTTCCGAGATCGCCTTGAAACCCACCCAAGTGCCCGAGAAGCGTGAAAGCGCGATGCCGTATTCACCGAAGGCTTGGTATTCGGCGACGGAAGCCGGGTTCAACGTCGGCATGAACCACGACATGAAGCCCACGTCTGACTGGTGCGGCATCGAGGACGAGACGCAGCCATGATCGTCGCCCGCCACCACCAAAACGCCGCCTTTGGGGGCCGAGCCGTAAGCGTTGCCATGTTTCAGCGCGTCGCCCGAACGGTCCACCCCCGGCCCCTTGCCGTACCACATGGAAAAGACGCCCTCGACCTCCGCCTGTGGGTCGAGGTGGGCCTGTTGCGCGCCCAATACCGCGGTGGCACCAAGGTCTTCGTTCACTGCGGGCAGGAACTTCACCCCCGCCTTGGCCACGCGGTCTTTGATGCGCCAGTATTCCAGATCAAGCCCGCCCAAGGGGGAGCCGCGGTAGCCCGAAACGAAACCGGCGGTGTTCAGCCCCGCCTCGCGATCGCGGCGGGCCTGATCCAGCAGGATGCGCACCAGTGCCTGCGTCCCGGTCAGGAAAACGCGGCCTTCGGTCTGATCATAGCGGTCATCAAGTTTATAAGTGGTAAATTCGCGCGGTTGTTTTGTCATGGGGGTCTCCTCACTTGGGAGTATACCGCAGAGGCTCCGAATTTTCGCTCCGGTTTTGCTGGCGATATGGGTAAAGGCCGGGTAAATTATCCATCATAGTCTCGTATGGTGAAAGAATTACCCGATGAGCGAAATGGATGCGACGGACCGACAGCTTGTATTCCTACTTCAGCAGGATTCGCGCCTGCCCAATGCGCAACTTGCCGAGAAGCTGAATATTTCTGCCTCTGCCTGCTGGCGGCGGGTCAAGGCGTTGGAACAGGCGGGGGTGATCAAACGATACGCCGCCGTGGTCGACCCCAAGGCGATGGGGCTGGGGTTCGAGGCGATGGTCCATGTACATCTGACCCGGCATGACGCCTCGGCCCTCGCCAGTTTCATCCGTGCGATCCAAAGCCGGACGGAGGTGACGGAATGTTTCGCCACCACGGGCCAAGCGGATTATCACCTCCGCGTGCTTTGCCGCGATATCGACGCCTATAACGCCTTTTTGGAGAGTTTTTTGTTCCTGCATCCCGCAGTCAATTCCGCCACGACGAATGTAATCCTGCGGCAGATCAAATCCGACGCCCCGATTACCGGTTGAGGCGATCAGAGCGGCGTTTTCTGCGTTGGACATTTGCCGCATGCGTGCTTCATAAAGCAGCAGAGATCACACCCGAAGGAGAGACCCATGATGAGAACCCGTGCCGCCGTTGCCGTGGAAGCCGGCAAACCGCTTGAAATCATGGAGGTGAACCTCGAAGGGCCGAAACGCGGTGAGGTCTTGGTTGAGATCAAGGCAACCGGCCTCTGCCACACCGATGAATTTACCCGTTCCGGCGACGATCCCGAAGGCATTTTCCCCGCCATCCTCGGCCATGAGGGCGCGGGCGTGGTGCTGGAAGTGGGCGAAGGCGTGACCACGCTGGAGCCGGGCGATCACGTGATCCCGCTCTACACGCCCGAATGCCGCGAATGCGAATACTGCCTGTCGGGCAAAACCAACCTCTGCCAAAAAATACGCGTGACCCAAGGCCAAGGCTTGCTGCCCGATGGCACAACGCGGTTTTCGATGCTCGATGGCACGCCGATCCACCACTATATGGGCTGCTCGACCTTTGCCAACCACACTGTGGTGCCGGAAATCGCGCTGGCCAAGGTCCGCAAAGACGCGCCCTTTGATAAAATTTGCTACATCGGCTGCGGCGTCACCACGGGCATCGGTGCGGTGATCAACACGGCCAAGGTCGAATTGGGCGCGCGTTGCGTGGTCTTTGGGCTGGGTGGTATCGGGCTCAACGTGATCCAAGGTTTGCGGATGGCGGGCGCAGATCAGATCGTGGGCGTGGACCTCAACGACGACAAGGAAGAGGTCGGGCGCTATTTCGGGATGACCGATTTCGTGAACCCCAAGAACGTCGAAGGCGATTTGGTGGCGCATCTGGTCGAAGTAACCAAAGGCGGTGCGGACTATTCCTTTGACGCGACCGGCAACACCAAGGTCATGCGCGACGCCCTTGAATGCGCCCACAAAGGCTGGGGCGAAAGCATCATCATCGGCGTGGCACCTGCGGGGGCCGAGATTTCGACGCGGCCATTCCAATTGGTCACCGGCCGGGTTTGGCGCGGGACCGCTTTTGGCGGGGCCAAGGGGCGGACGGACGTGCCTAAGATCGTTGACTGGTACATGAACGGCAAGATCGAGATCGACCCGATGATCACCCACAAGTTGACGTTGGATCAGATCAACGAAGGCTTCGAGCTGATGCACAAGGGTGAATCGATCCGCGCGGTCGTCGAGTTTTAAGCCTCGGGCTGGAGGGCCGCGCGCTCTCCAGCCTAGACCTCTGCTGCGAGGGAGAGGAACAGGTCGACGTCCATATAGGTCTCGAGATGATCGGCCAGCGCGTCGAGCGCATCATCCACACCGCTTTCAAAGTTCAGCGATGAGGTCACGCCGAAACCGCCAAGATAGGCGCGGCGGAAGGCGTCTGAGCTAAAAATTCCATGCATATAGCACCCCTGCACCCGTCCCGAAGGGGAGGCCGCACCCTCGGGCGTGCCGTCGAAGGTGAGCCAAGCGCGGGCGCAATCGGGGCCTGTGGTTTCGCCGATGTGAATTTCATAGCCCGTGAGATCGGTGCCGCTGGCAGGATGCTGGCCGGATTTTTCCGCCAGATGTTTCAGCGGGGCCATCGTGGTTTCAACGTCCAGATGCCCCAGTCCCGCCACCCGCGCCGCCGGGCCTTCGATGCCCTGCGGGTCTGTGATGGTATTGCCCAACATCTGATAGCCACCGCACAGCCCCAGCACATGGCCGCCCCGCCGGATATGGGCGGCAAGGTCGATGTCCCATCCCTCGGCCCGGAAGGCTTCGAGGTCGGAAATCGTGGATTTGCTGCCAACCATCAGCACCAGATCGGCATCGGCGGGCAGATGGCTGCCGGGCATGATCATCCGCAGGTCGACGCCCGGCTCGGCGGCCAATGGGTCGAGGTCATCGAAATTGGCGATCCGAGGCAGGCGCGGGACGGCGATCACACAGCCTGAGCCACCGGAACGGGCGCGGGCGGGTAGATCCATCACATCTTCGGCGGGCAGGCGGTGGGCGGCGTCGAACCATGGGATCACGCCAAGGCTCGGCCATCCGGTGCGCGCGGCGATGTCGTCGCGACCTGCATCAAAGAGGCTGCGGTCGCCGCGGAATTTGTTCACCGCAAAGCCGCGGATCAGCGCGTTGTCATCGGCATCAAGCACCGCCTGCGTCCCGACGATCTGCGCGATCACCCCGCCGCGGTCGATGTCGCCCATCAGTACCACAGACACCCCGGCGGCGCGGGCAAAGCCCATATTGGCGATATCGCCCGCCCGCAGGTTGGTCTCTGCCGGGGAGCCCGCGCCTTCGATCACGATTAGGTCGCAGTTTTCGGCCAAGCGGTGAAAGGATTGTAGCACGGCGGGCATCAGGCTCGCTTTGTTGCGCCCAAACTCCCGCGCCTCTTGCTGGCCCGCGATTCTACCCTGCACCACGACCTGCGCGCCAGTGGCGCTTTGAGGTTTCAGCAGCACCGGGTTCATGTCCGTATGCGGTGCCACGCCAGCGGCGCGGGCCTGCAGCGCCTGCGCGCGGCCAATCTCGCCCCCGTCTTCGGTGACGGCGGCATTGTTGGACATGTTCTGCGGTTTGAACGGGCGCACGCGCAGCCCGCGACGGGTGCAGGCGCGGATTAATCCGGCAACGATCATCGACTTGCCGACATTACTGCCGGTGCCCTGTATCATGATGGCTTTGGTCATGTCATTCTGCCCCTGTTTCGCGCAAACTGGCGCAAAATGATCCAAGGGGAAAGAGCCGCGATGAACACGCCTGCACATTTGCTTTTGGGCGCTGCCGTGATGGGGCGCGAGGGGGGCAGGCCGTTGATCTGGGCGGCGCTTGTCGGGGCGCTGCTGCCGGACTTGTCGCTCTATCTTATGGCGGGTTTTGCGCTCTATGTCCAAGGGCTGCCGGGGAGTGTGGTCTTTGGAGAGCTTTACTACTCGGACCTCTGGCAGACGGTCTTTTCGATAGATAACTCCTTCATCGTCTGGGGGGCGCTTTTGGCGCTGGCGGTCTGGCGGCAAGCAGGCTGGGCCGTGGCGCTGACGGGGGCGGCGCTGCTGCATCTCCTGTTCGATCTGCCGCTGCATCACGACGACGGGCGGGCGCATTTCTGGCCGCTGACGGGTTGGATATTCGAAAGCCCGGTCAGTTATTGGGATGTGCGTCACGGCGCGGCCTGGGTCGCACCGATTGAGGCGCTGGTCAGCACCCTTGCCGCCATTACGCTGTGGTGGCGCAGGCCCGGATGGGTGCTCTCTTGCTTGACGTTGGCGCTGCTGCTGGCCGAGGGGCTGGCCCTGCGCAATTGGATCTTCTTTTTCGGAGCAGACTGACAGAGGCTCGGGCAGCAGACACAAAAAAACGCAGCCCGAAGGCTGCGTCAATTGCTCCGCTAGGCGGATATTCTCAGGCGGCTTCGGCCTGAAGCGCGGCATTGCGGCGCTCGGACTCTTCGCGCGACAGGGCGACGGAAGTCCGCACGCCTTTGCCCACAAATTCCATCAGACCTTCGACGACCCGCTCGTTGGGGTCAATCCCGGCGCAGCTCAGCACTTCGCGGCCATCGCGCGAACGGGCCCAGCGGGCGATCTGTTCTGGGCCGTTGCCATATTTCTTGTCGTCGGCAATTGCGTCATCCAAAGCAGCAAGCACCACAGCAGCAAAGAGCTTGCGTGCGCGGTTGCCTTGCTCGTTGTTGAAAGCGGTGCCATCAACGAAATCTTTCATCTCGTCGTCCTTTCGATTATTCTTGCTCTTGTCATTCGGGCGTGGAGGCCCTTATGACGGATATCCTTTGATTCGGATACCTCTATTTAGCATACCTCCCATGCAACTTGCGCATATCTAGTTGCCGCAGCGACGCCCGGATATCGCCCGCTTGCAGGGGACCATCCCTCCCGATATAGACCCGGTCATCTTATCATCAACCTTATGTCGTGGTTTTGTCACATGCCCAAGATTAACGGAAACGAGATCCGCCCCGGAAACGTCCTTGAACATAACGGTGGCCTTTGGGCGGCCGTGAAGGTCGATCACGTGAAGCCCGGCAAGGGCGGTGCCTTTGCCCAAGTCGAGATGCGCAACCTGCGCAACGGCTCCAAATTGAACGAACGCTTCCGCTCTGCCGACAAGGTCGAGCGCGTGCGTCTGGAGCAAAAAGACCAGCAATTTCTGTATGAAGACGACGGTATGCTGGTGGTAATGGACACCGAAACCTATGAGCAGGTGCAGCTTGATGCCGAGCTTTTGGGTGACACACGCCCCTTCCTGCAAGACGGCATGATGATCGTGGTCGAGTACCATGACGCCGAGGCGCTGAACGCCCGTCTGCCGCAAAAAGTGGTCTGCAACATTGCCGAGACAGAGCCAGTCGTCAAAGGCCAGACAGCGGCGAATTCCTTCAAGCCAGCCATTCTGGAAAACGGTGTGAAGATCTCTGTTCCGCCCTTCGTGGGGCAGGACGAAGCGATCGTGGTGAACACCGAAACCATGGAATATGTCGAACGCGCTTGACGCAACGTCATCCAACGTAAGCTAGATCAGCCCCGGTTTTGCCGGGGCTTTTTCTTGTTTTGGGGCGCTCAGGCGGCAGGGCCGGGCCAAGTGACCTGCGCATCATCGGCCTGCATCTGCCCTTTGGCGCGGTCAAAGCGCAGATGCGCCAGCGCTTGACCGCCCGCTTGGGTGAATAGCGTGCCCGCCGGCTTGCCCTCTGCCATGATCGCCGTGCCCGTCGCGGCGCTGCCGCTGACCTCAACCCGTGTCAGCCCCTTGCGCAACTCAGTCTTGTGCTTCATCCGCGCCGTGACCTCTTGGCCGACATAGCAGCCCTTGCGGAAGTCGAGCCCGTTGATCCGATCAAGCCCGGCTTCGAGGATAAACGTATCCGGGGTCAGTTCCACGCCAGTCTCAGGGATCAGATGCGCCACGCGCAGGGCGTTCCAATCGGTTATGTCCTCGGTCTGCGGCGTGTCGCGATAGGCGCGCCAGCCCATTTCCGAATGACGCGGGTCGGCCACGGCATCTTCGGGTGCGGGGCCGGTGCCACGGTGCAGGTGCAGCCCGCTCGGCTCAATCGTCACCTTGGCGCGCAGCTTATACATCGACAGCCGTTGGCTCAGCATATCACCAAGGCTTTCGTCCACATCAAGCAAAACGCTATCGCCGTCAGCGATCAGAAAGAAATCGGCCATATATTTGCCCTGCGGCGTCAGCAGGGCGGCGTAGACCGGGCCTTGGTCAAGTTTGCCAACGTCATTGGTCACGATGCCTTGCAGGAAATCGCGGGTGTCGGGGCCGGAGAGGCGCAGAATGCGGCGCGTGGTCATGCGGTTGTCCTTTGATTGCTGGCCATGACATATAACCTGTCAAACCCATCCAAAAGGGGCAACCATGCGCGCGCCGATCTCTGTCGTCATTCCCAGTCTCAATGCAGCCGCCGCGCTGCCTGCTTGCCTTGCCGCGCTTGTCGAAGGCTTGCAGGCCGGGCTGATCCGCGAGGTTATCCTGAGCGATGGCGGGTCGACAGATGGCACACCTCAGCTGGCCGAAGGCTGGGGGGGCGAGGTGATCTCGGGCGCGCCCTCGCGGGGGGGGCAGTTGCGGCGTGGATGCGACGCGGCGCAGGGGGAGTGGCTCTTGGTGCTCCATGCCGACACGGTGCTGGCGCCGGGTTGGACCGATGCGGTGCAGGGTCACATGGCGCGCCGGGCAGGGGCTGCGGGGTGGTTTCGCCTTAGGTTCGATCAGCGCGGGTTGGCACCGCGGTTGGTCGCGGGCTGGGCGAACCTGCGCAGCGCTTGTGGCTTGCCCTATGGCGATCAGGGGCTGCTGCTGCCGCGCGCGCTTTATGATGCGGTTGGCGGTTACCCCGATCAGCCGCTGATGGAGGATGTCGCGCTGGCCCGCGCCCTGCGAGGCCGATTGGCGCGGCTTGAGGGCATCGCCGTGACCAGTGCCGAGAAATACCGCCGTCAGGGCTGGCTGCGCCGCGGTGGGCGCAACCTGTGGACGCTGATGCGCTACATAATGGGTGCCAGCCCCGACGCCCTTGCGGAAAGCTATCGGCGGTCATGAAAAGGGCGCGGGTTGCCCCTGCGCCCCTGCACTCAGTTAAAGAACACCGCCCCGATCCGTTGGAACAGATTGGGCTGACGCGCCCTTTCGCGGCGCTTTTTCGCAGAGAGGGCGCTGAGGCCACGGGCATCCGACACCGTCTTTCCGTCGCGGAATTGCAGACGGTAAAGGTCGGCATAGATGCCGCCGCGCTCCATCAATTCGTCGTGGGTGCCTTCATCGGTGACTTGGCCGCGGTCCATCACCACGATCTTATCCGCGCTGCGGATGGTCGAGAGCCGATGCGCGATCACGATGGTGGTGCGCCCCTTGGCGAGCCGATCAAGGGCATCCTGCACAACCTGTTCAGATTGCGCATCCAAGGCGCTGGTGGCCTCATCAAGCAGCAGAATCGGCGTGTCGCGCAGCAGGGCGCGGGCGATCACCACACGCTGACGCTGCCCGCCCGACAGGGCCGAGCCGCGCGGACCGACGCGGGTCTCTAACCCCTGTTCAAGCTGCGGCAGGAAATCGGCCACATGGGCGGCTTTCAGCACCCGGTCGAGTTCTTCGTCGCTGACGTTCTCGCGGCCCAGCACGATATTCTCGCGCAGGGTCTCATCAAACAGCAGCGCCTCTTGCGTCACGACAGAAAACAGGCCCCGCAGGTCTGGGATGGTCATCGACGTGGTGTCGACCCCGCCGATTTGAACCGTTCCGCTTTGTGGATCCACCAGCCGCGTGAGCAGGTTGAAAATGGTCGATTTCCCCGCGCCCGAGGCGCCAACAAGGGCGGTCGTCTGGCCCGCTTGCGCGGTCAGGTTCAATGCATTCAGCACCTTCGTATCGCCGTAGGAGAGTGAGACATCCGCCAAGGTAACGTCAGGCGGGCCATCGGGCGCGGCCACGGGCTTGGCCGGGCTGCGCAGGTGCAGGGGCGCGTCGAGCAGCTCCTTGATCCGCTCCAGTGCAGCGGCGGCCATCTGCCACAGGCCGCTGATCGCGCCGAGGCGGCGCAGGGGGGAGAACATGAACCCGAGCGAGGTAAAGAAGGTCATGAACTCGCCAATGGTCTTGTTGCCCGCGATGATCTCGGACCCGCCATAGACGATCACAGCCATGAAACCGATGCCTGACATGATGTCGATCATCGCCGGGATCGCGGAATTGCCAAAGGCGGCGCGAACTTCGGTGCGAATAAAGGTGCGCGTCAACTCGCGGTATTGTCGGGCCTGATAGTCTTCCAGCGCGTTCAGTTTGATCTGCACGATGCCGTGAAAGACCTCGTCCAGACGTGTCGAGAGGCTGGCGCCGATGTCGCGCGCCTCGCGCGAGCGGGCGCGGACGAAACGCTGGGCGATGGCGGCCGGCAGCACCATTAGCGGCACGCCGACCATCGCCAAAAGCGCCCAGATCGGATCAATCGCGATGGCGACGCCCATCAGGATCACCAGCCCCACCAGATCGCGCCCCGCGCCGGTGATCACCGCGCGCCAGACATCGCTGACCGCGTTCACATCCGATTGCACGCGCTGCACAAGAAAACCGGGCGGGTGGTTTTGGTGAAAGGCACCATCCTGCTGCATCATCCGGTCCAACAGGTCGATGCGCAGGTCCGCCGCCGTGCGTTGCGCCACGCGGGTCAGCAGCACCTTTTGCACCACCGTGGCCAGCGCGCGCAGCGCAAAGATCGCCACCAGCACCAGCCCCACCCAAACCAGCGCACCTTGGTCGCCGCCGACAAAGACGCGGTCGAACATCGGCTCCATCAGCTTGGCTAGCACGCCCAAGGTCGAGCCTTCGATGATCATGAAGATCACCGCGATGGCCATCAGGCCGGTGTGTTTCTTTAGATAGTCATGCCAAAGCCAACGCATCAACTGCGCGGAGGTGTAACTGTCATCATTCATGCCGGTGCCTGATCCTTTTGGGCAGTCGGATCCCGTGTACGAAAGCCGCGCAGGCAGGGCAAGCCGTCGCAGGGCGCGCATGGGACGCGCATCCGGGCCGGAGCGGGCCGGGGTAGGGACGTCCGGGGCGCGGCTTACCTTACGTCCGATCGCGTGTTGACCCCGGCCCGGCGGGCAGTAAGCTGCGCCCGACCGCAGCCCGGTCACGCATTTTCAAAACGGCAGCCAATATCATGACAAAGCAGAATAAACTCGTCCAAGGTCGTTCGTACCTTGCCATTCCCGGCCCCTCGGTCATGCCCGACGCGGTGCTGAGCGCGATGCACCGCGCCGCCCCGAATATCTATGAGGGTGAGTTGGTTGAGATGATGCCGGCACTGGCGGCCGATTTGAAACGTGTGGCGCGTACAGATCGTCATGTGGCGATGTATATCAGCAACGGCCACGGCGCTTGGGAGGCCGCGCTGAGCAATGTCATAGCACCGGGCGACCGCGTGCTGGTGCTGGCGACGGGGCGTTTCGGCCATGGCTGGGCCGAAATGGCGACGGGGCTGGGGGCGGAGGTGGATATCCTCGACTTTGGCCGCAATGCGCCGGTTGATCTGGCGCAGGTGGCCGAGCGTTTGAAGGCCGACACGGGCCACCAGATCAAGGCGCTGATGGCGGTTCATGTGGACACGTCAAGCTCGGTCCGCAACGATGTCCCCGGCCTACGCCGTCTGTTGGATGAGGCAGGCCACCCCGCGCTTTTGATGGCCGATTGCATCGCCTCGCTGGGATGCGAGCGGTTCGAGATGGACGCTTGGGGCGTTGATGTCATGGTCACCGCTTCGCAAAAGGGGCTGATGGTGCCGCCGGGCATGGCCTTCGTGTTCTTCAACGACCGAGCCGAGGAGGCCCGCGCGCGTCTGCCACGAGTGAGCCGCTATTGGGATTGGTCGCCGCGCGCCCATGCGGAGGAGTTCTACCAATACCACGGCGGCACCGCCCCGACGCATCACCTTTATGGCCTGCGCGCCGCGCTTGATATGATCCATGAAGAGGGGATCGAGCAGGTCTGGCAGCGCCATGCCACCTTGGCCCGCGCGGTTTGGGCAGCGTGCGAGGCATGGTCGGCAGAGGGCAGCCTGCGGTTCAACATCGAAGACCGCGCCCTGCGCAGCCATGCCGTCACCGCTCTGCGGCTGCAAGCGCCCCATGCGACAGAGTTGCGCGATTGGGTGCAAAGCAATCTGGGCCTGACACTGGGCGTGGGGCTGGGCATGGCGCTGCCGGGGGAGCCTGCGTGGCACGGGTTCTTCCGCCTTGGCCATATGGGCCATGTGAACGGCCATATGATCATGGGCCTGCTCGGCGGGATCGAAGCCGGGCTTTCGGCGCTAAAGATCGACCACGGGCCGGGCGCGCTGCAGGCGGCGGCGGAGGTGATCGGCGGGGCTTAAGCCCCGCGCGCTTCGGTCAGAGCGTCGGGTAAGGCGGCGGCGAAGTAATCCAACTCCTCTGTCGTACTGCAACTGATGCGGATGCAGCGGTTTTGCGGCGCGGCAAAGGGCATGCGCACAAAGATGCCCCGCGCCACTAGGGCATCCAGCACCGCCTTGGCGAAGGCGCCATCGCCGCCACAGTCGATCGCGACGAAATTGGCGGCGGAGGGCAGGGTGCTCAGCCCGTTCTTTTCAGCGATTTGAGCGATCCTGTCGCGGGCCTCGGCGATCTGGGTCTGAACTTGCATAAGGTAGTCTTGATCCTGCACCGCCGCCAAGGCCCCCGCCTGCGCCGCGCGGTTGAGACCAAAGTGATTGCGCACCTTGTGAAAGGCGGTGATCAACTCGGGCGCGGCGATGGCATAGCCGATCCGCGCCCCGGCGAGGCCATAGGCTTTGGAAAAGGTGCGCATCCGGATCACCCGCGGGTCATCGGCGGAAAGCTGGGGTGCTGTGCCCTCGGGGGCGCATTCGATATAGGCCTCATCCAGCAAAAGCAGGCTGCCTTGGGGCAGATCGTCAAGCGCGCGCGCCAGTGCCGTGCCCTCATGCCAAGTGCCCATCGGATTGTCGGGATTGGCGAGGTAGACGAGCTTGGCGTCAATCTCTGCCGCTTTGGCGAAAAGCGCTGCCGGGTCTTCGTGATCGTCGCGGTAGGACACCTTGTGCAGCACGCCGCCAAAGCCTGCGACATGGTAGTTGAAGGTTGGGTAAGCGCCTTCCGAGGTTACCACCGCATCGCCTTCGCCCACCAGCAGACGTACGAGATAGCCCAGCAGCCCGTCGATGCCTTCGCCAACGATGATATTGTCGGGTGTCACGCCATGCAATTCGGCCAATGCCGCGCGCAGCTCCACGCTTTCTGAATCGCCGTATTTCCACATCTCGGTCTCAGCCATGGCTGCGATGGCGCGGGGCGAGGGGCCAAAGACGTTTTCATTGGCACCCAGCCGCGCTTTGAAGGGGCGGCCAAGGCTGCGCTCTTGTGCTTCGGGGCCCACGAAGGGGACGTTGGCGGGCAGGCTTTGGGCGAGGGGGGTGAGGCGTGCATATGTCATGCGCCAAGGTGTAGGGTTGCGCCGTTGAGAGGGCAAGGGTCGCAGCACCTGCCGCCACGTTTTGCTGGTGCCGCGCGTTGATCTGCGCTGAACTGCGCCAAACATTTAGGAGAACAGCCATGCCCCGCGTCACCACCCGGATCGAAGACCATATCGCCCATGTGACCCTCACCCGCGCCGACAAGATGAACGCCGTGGATGATAAGATGATCGAAGCGATTATTGCGGCAGGGCAGGAGGTTGCGGCCTCGGATGCCCGGGTGGTGGTGCTCTCAGGCGAGGGCAAAGGCTTTTGCGCCGGGATCGATATTGGCGGGTTGTCAGGGATGGTCGGTAAGGATCCTGAAGCGTTGATCATGCCGCGGACACATGGGGATGGGACGACGAACAAGTGGCAGGAGGTGTCGATGGTCTGGCACCGTTTGGAAATCCCGGTGATCGCGGCGCTTCACGGGGTGGTCTATGGCGCTGGGATGCAATTGGCGCTTGGCGCGGATATCCGCATAGCGGCGCCGGATAGCAAGCTTGCGGTGATGGAGATGAAATGGGGCATCGTGCCGGATATGGGCGGCATGGTTCTGTTGCCGCGTTTGGTGCGTTCGGATGTGTTGCGGCGGTTGACCTATACTGGGGCACCTGTGGAGGCCGCGCAGGCGGAGCGCTGGGGGCTGGTGACCGAGGTCGCCGATGACCCGCAGGCGGCGGCTTTGGAACTGGCGCGGGTGATTGCCGGGAAGGGGCCGAATGCCGTGCGGGCGGCCAAGCGGTTGATTGGATATGCGGAATCCGGGGCGTCGGATGCAGATGTACTCTTGTCCGAGTCGCGGGAACAGGCGGCGCTCTTGGGCAAGCCAGAGCAGATGGAGGTGATCGCGGCGGAGTTCGGCAAGCGGCCTGCGGTGTTTAAGTAGGGCTGGGGGCGTTCTGCGCAACAGCCCGGAATCAAGGCCGTAAGGCCGCCGGGCAGCGCCAGACCGCCCGGACGGGCTGGCGCTTTAGCTTTTGGAGTGCCGTCCCGGAAACCGATCGTATGCGCGGCAGGATAAACTGCCCAATTGAAATGTCGTGAGCGCCATCCCGCGGTCTGGCGCTGCCCGGCTTTCGTGAATGGCGTGGCAGCTAAACCGCCACGCCCTCAATCTCAGCCCAGTTCGGCCAGACGGTCCAGTGCGGCCTGCAACTGGTCCGCCTCTTCCTGACGCGCGGCCAGATTGGCCTGCGCTTCGGCGACAACCTCTTCCGGCGCTGAGGCCGCAAACTTGGGGTTGTTCAAACGCCCCTTCAGCCCACCGATCTCCTTGCCCAGTTTGTCGAGCGATTTTTGCAGGCGCGCCTTCTCGGCGTCGATGTCGATCAACCCGGCCAAGGGCAGGCCGAAGCTGGCCCCCGGTGCCGCGATGGACACGGTGCCTTTGGGGAAACTGTCGGCACGCTCAAGGCTCTCGACCCGCGCGAGGCGTTTGATCATCACCTCGTTGCGATCCCATGCGCCCTGTGCAGCCTCGTCCATCTCTGTCACCAGCATCGGCACCTTCAGCCCGGCGGGCACATGCATCTGCTGACGCGCAGAGCGGATGCTTTCGATCAGGCCGATCACCCAGTTCAGTTCCCGGTCCGCCTCCGCATCCAGCAGATCGGCGGTGGTGTAGGTCGGCCAATCGGTCAGGGCGAGCAATTGGTCGCGCTTGGTGGTGGTCTGCCACAGTTCTTCGGTGATGAAAGGCATGATCGGGTGCAGCAGCACCAAGCATTGCTCCAACACCCAAGCCATCGTCGCGCGGGTCTCTTCGGCCTCGGGCGCGTCGTCTTGCAACAGCGGCTTAGACAGTTCCACATACCAGTCGCAGACCTTCCCCCAGACAAAAGCGTAGAGCGCATTGGCCGCGTCGTTGAAGCGGAAGTTGCCAAGCGCCGCGTCAACCTCCTCGCGGATGCGCGCGGTCTCGCCAACGATCCATTTGTTCAGCGTGGCCTGCGGCTGCGGCATCGCGGCGGGCATGCTGGCAAAGACGTTGTTCATCTCGGCAAAGCGATGCGCGTTCCAGAGCTTGGTGCCGAAGTTGCGATAGCCCGCGATGCGCTGCGTGCTGAGTTTCAGGTCACGCCCCATCGCCGCCATCGAAGTAACGGTAAAGCGCACCGCATCCGCGCCAAACTCGTCGATCAACTCCAGCGGGTCGAGCACGTTGCCCAAAGACTTCGACATCTTCTTGCCCTTCTCGTCGCGCACCAGCGCGTGGACATAGACGGTGTCGAAGGGCTTTTGGTCGACCACGGCGTATTGCATCATCATCATCCGCGCGACCCAGAAAAAGATGATGTCGAAACCGGTGACCAGCACGGAGGTAGGGAAGTATTTCTCAAGCTCGGCGGTTTGCTCGGGCCAGCCCAGCGTGCCGATGGGCCAGAGGCCGGAGGAGAACCATGTGTCGAGAACGTCGGGGTCGCGCCAAACAAATACTTGAAGTGGATTATTGTTAGTGTCCCGTTTCGCGTTTCCAGTCCGCACAATCGCTTCATATTGACTTTCAACGACAATCACTTCGAGATCGCCGTAGCTATCGATCATATCTCCTTTTGCAGTTTCGTAGTCTGCGGCGCAGAATGCCTTCTTATCCAAGTAACTCAGCCAGACGGTCTGGTCTGTTCCTACTACGTAAGGCTCTTCAGATAGTTCTTTATTTATCTCCGGCCCATACCACACGGGGATCTGATGCCCCCACCACAGCTGACGCGAGATGCACCAGGGCTCGATGTTCTCCAGCCAATGGAAATACACCTTGCGGTCCTGCTCGGGCAGGATCGTGACTTCGCCAGAGCGCACCGCATCAATGGCGGGCTGCACGATCTTGTCGGTGGCGACGAACCACTGGTCGGTCAGCATCGGCTCGATCACCACCTTGGAGCGGTCGCCGAAGGGCTGCATGATCTTCTTGGCTTCGACCAGCGGCACGAGGTTCTCTTCTTCGGTGCGCATCTCGCCGCCTTCGCCGGGCTCGACGGGGGCCTTCTTGGCGGCGCGGCCAAGGCGCGGGTCGGTCGCCTCGGTCATCACGGCAAGGCCCTCGGCGGTCACGTCCTCGACCACGCGCTTGCGGGCCTCGAAACGATCCAAGCCGCGGTAGGCGTCCGGCACGAGGTTGATCTCGGTCGCGTCTTCGGGCGCGGCTTCGGAACCATCGGCGATGGCCTGAGCGCGGGCGGCTGCCTGATCGTAGGGCAGACCATCGGCGCGCATCCGGCCTTGGGTGTCCATCAGCGCGTAGAGCGGGATATTGTTGCGCTTGGCCACACCGTAGTCGTTGAAGTCATGCGCGCCGGTGATCTTCACCGCACCAGAGCCGAAGTTCTTGTCTGGGTATTCGTCGGTGATGATCGGGATGAGGCGGCGCTGTTCTTTCGGGCCGACCGGGATTTCGCAGAGTTTTCCGACGATTGAAGCGTAACGCTCATCTGATGGATGAACCGCGACCGCGCCGTCGCCAAGCATGGTTTCGGGCCGTGTAGTGGCGATGGAGATATAGTCGCGGGTCTCTTCGAAGAGCGTGTTCCCGTCTTCGTCTTTCTCGACGTAGGTATAGGTCTCGCCCCCGGCCAGCGGATATTTGAAGTGCCACATGTGGCCGTCGACTTCGGTGCTCTCGACCTCCAAATCCGAGATCGCCGTCTCGAAATGCGGGTCCCAGTTGACCAGCCGCTTGCCGCGGTAGATCAGCCCTTTGTTGTACATGTCCACAAAGACCTTGATCACGGCATCGTGGAAGTTGCCTTCCTCACCCTCGGGCGCACCGGGCGCGCCGGACATGGTGAAAGCGTTGCGCGACCAGTCGCAAGAGGCGCCCAAACGGCGCAGCTGGTCGATGATCGTGCCGCCGGATTTCTGCTTCTGCTCCCAGACCTTGGCGGTAAACGCCTCGCGGCCCAACTCGCGGCGGCCGGGCTGGCCGGTGGCGGCCAATTCGCGTTCCACCACCATCTGTGTGGCGATGCCCGCGTGGTCTTGGCCCGGCTGCCAGAGGGTGTCAAACCCCTGCATCCGGTGCCAGCGCACGAGGATATCTTGCAGCGTGTTGTTGAAGGCATGGCCCATGTGCAGCGAGCCGGTGACATTCGGCGGCGGGATCATCACCGAGAAATGCTCGTCGCGCTGCGCGTTCGCGCCCGCTTTGAACGCGCCTTTGGTCTCCCAATCGGCGTAGATGCGGCTTTCCGCCTCGGCGGCGTTGAAGGTCTTTTCGAGTGCCATGGTCAGTGATCCCTTTTGTTGCGCCCCGTTTAGCGGTCTGGCGCGGCGAGGGAAAGACCCCTGACAGGGCTTGGGTCATAGCTAGGGAGGGGTTAGCCGCGTCTGTCGATCTTGGTGCTCAGGTGGATCAGGCTTTCGCTGCCCTTCACGCCCCGCGTCTCGCCGATACGGTCGAGGGTCTCGTCCAGCTCCTGCGTGGTTTGGGCCGCGATCTGCACCAGCAGGTCAAAACGGCCCGAGGTGGTGTGCACGACCTGCACAGCGGGCAGGCTGCGCAGCCGGGCCAGCACGGCGGGGCCAGCGCGCAACTCAATATTAACCAGCGCCGTGGCATGAAGCGGGGCACGGGCTGCCTCGCCCAAGCGCAGAGTGTAGCCGGTGATGGCGCCGCTGCGTTCCAGCCGTTCCAGCCGCGCCTGAACGGTAGTGCGGGCAAGGCCCAGACTGCGCGCGAGATCAGCTACCGGCAATCGGGCATTGCCCTGTAGTGCCGCGATCAAAGCGCGGTCGGTGTCGTCAAGTTGTACTGCCATCTCGTCAATCCGCCGAAAGTTCGCGTCACTTTAGGCGGTTTGACACGGTGAATCGACTGAAATCGCGGGTTTACTGGAGAAAAGCAAACAAGAGGCCCCCATGCAGCATATCGCCCCCCTTTCCGACAGCCCCGCCGCCTATCTGGCGAAACACAGCCCCGACGCGCCGGTGCTGTTCCTCGCTCCTTCGGTGCTGCAAGCCACGGCGCGGCGCTTTCAGGCGGATTTCGACGGGTTGGTGACCTATGCGGTTAAAGCCAATGACCGGCCCGAGGTGCTCTCGAACCTTGTCGCGGCGGGGATCACCACCTTCGATGTGGCCTCTCCGGCGGAGATGGCGGCGGTCCGGGCGGTCTGCCCGCAGGCGGTGCTGCATTACAACAACCCTGTCCGCTCGGCGGCAGAGGTGCGGGCCGGGATCGCGGCGGGCGTCTATAGCTGGTCGATCGACGATATGTCGGAACTGGCCAAGCTGCGCGACGTGCCGCGCGACAATGAAGTGGCGGTGCGATTTGCCTTGCCGGTGAAGGGTGCGGCCTATGATTTCGGGTCCAAATTCGGCGCGGCCCCTGAGCAGGCGGCGGAGCTGTTGCGCGCGGTGGCTGAGATGGGGTTCACCCCGTCAATGTGTTTCCACCCCGGCACGCAGTGCAATGATCCGCAGGCTTGGGTGCAATATGTCCATGCGGCGGCGGATATTCTGCATGCGGCGGGTGTCTCGATCAAACGGATGAATATCGGCGGTGGGTTTGCTGTAGATCGCGGCTTTGACGCGCCCGATCATCGGGCGGTTTTCGCCGCGGTGAAGTTGGCACTTGCCGAGAGTTTTGGGACGGATGCGCCCTCGCTGCTTTGCGAGCCGGGGCGCGCGATGGTTGCCGATGCCGCTGTGCTGGCGACCCGTATCAAGGGGATGCGCAACGCCGGGCGGAGGGTGTTCTTGAACGACGGTATCTATGGCGGTCTGCCCGATCTGCGCGACATGGGCCTGTCTGGGCTGGTGGATGTGGTCGGCCCTGAGGGGGCGCTGCGCCAAGGGGCGCCGACACCGCGCGTGGTCTTTGGCCCCACTTGCGATTCGTTGGATCGCTTGCCCGACGGCCTGCCGCTGCCCGAAGATGCGCAGACGGGGGATTATCTGTTGTTCGGCGGGATGGGGGCTTATTCCATCGCCATGTCCACCGCCTTTAATGGCTATGGGCTGGCGGGCATCACGCTTGTCTCCGACCTTGGGGCTGCGCCCAAGCGCAAGGCCGCCTGAGCCTCTGGACACTGGCGGTTCGCCCGCTACTGTTGCGCTGGAATAGGCAGGGCAGCAGGGGCAGCGTCAGATGGAAAAGTTCGGGAAAAGCCAGCCGGTCAAACGGGTGGAAGACCACCGTTTTCTGATCGGCGATGGCCGCTACGTCGATGACATCGCCCCCCAAGGGGCACTGCACGGTGTCTTTTTCCGCGCGCCGGTGGCGCATGGGGTGATCACCGAACTGGACGTGAGCGATGCCCGGGACGCTGAGGGCGTGCATCTGGTGCTGACCTGTGCCGATCTGGAAACGGCGGGGATGAACATCGCCCTGCCGCATACGGTGGTCGACAACCGCGATGGCAGCAAGGGGGCGGCACCGCTGCGCCCGATGTTGGCGAAAGAGCGGGTGCGCTATGTGGGAGAGCCGGTTGCCCTGATCGTGGCCGACACCTTGCAACAGGCGCGTGACGCTGCCGAGTTGATCCTATTCGATGCCGATGATCTGCCCGCCAAGATGGACCTGACCCCCGGCGGCGAGACATTGCACGCCGAAGCGCCCGACAACCGCGCCTTCGACTGGGGCATGGGGGATGAGACCAAGGTTGAGGCGGCATTTGCCAAGGCTGCGCGGCGCGTGAGGCTAGAGGTGGGCGACAACCGCATCATCGTTAATTCGATGGAACCGCGCGGCTGCTATGCGGAATGGGCCGATAGCCGGTTGCATGTGGCGTTGAACGGGCAGGGCGTCTGGGCGCATAAGGGCTTTCTAACCAAGGCATTCGGTCTTTCCGAAGACGCCGTGCGCGTGACCAACCCCGATGTCGGGGGTGGTTTCGGCATGAAGGCGATGACCTACCCAGAGTACTTCTGCATCGCTCAAGCTGCGCGGGCGCTGGGCCGCCCGGTGCGTTGGATGTCAGAGCGCACCGAAGCCATGCTCACCGACAACGGCGGGCGCGATCTGGTGTCTTGGGCCGAATTCGCCTTTGACGAAAACCACAAGATCACCGCCTACCGTGTCGACACGCGCTGCAACCTCGGGGCCTATAACAGCCAGTTCGGCCAGCCGATCCAGTCGACGCTGTTCTCTAAGGTTTTGATGGGTGTTTATGACGTGCAAGACACCTATCTGCATGTCGAGGGCTATTACACCAACACCGTGCAGGTCGATGCCTATCGCGGCGCCGGGCGGCCCGAGGCGATCTATGTGCTGGAGCGGTTGATGGACCGCGCAGCCCGGGAGTTGGGCGTCGATCCGTGGGAATTGCGGCGGATCAACTTCATCAAGCCGGATCAGTTTCCCTATACCACCGCCACGGGAGAGCTTTACGACGTGGGCGATTTCGCGCGCCTCCTGACCCGGGCGGGAGAGGAGGGTGACCGTGAGGGGTTCGCGGCCCGCCGTACCGCCGACGCCAAGCGCGGCCTGCTGCGGGGGCAGGGCTTGTGTTACTATATCGAAAGCATTCTCGGCGATCCTTCCGAAGGGGCCAAAGTAGTCTTTGAGGAGAATGGCCACGTGACGATCTATGTCGGCACTCAAAGCAACGGTCAGGGGCATGAGACGGTCTATGCGCAGTTCCTGTCGGATCAGACCGGCATTCCGGCAGAGCAAATCCGCGTTGTGCAGGGGGATAGCGACTTGATCAAAAAGGGCGGTGGCACTGGCGGCTCGCGTTCGGTCACCACGCAGAACACGGCGACCTTGGCCACCGTGGCGAAGATAACCGAGGTGTTCACGGCGTTTTTGGCTGATGAACTGGGCGTTGCGGCCAGCGATATCACCTTTGACGACGAACGCTTCCGCGCCGAGGGGTCGAACGTCAGCCCCACGATGATGGAAGTGGCCGAAATGGCCCGCGCCAAGGGCCGGGATGATCTGCTGTCTCACCACGAACGCGCCAGCCTGCCGGGGCGCAGCTATCCCAACGGGGCGCATGTGGCCGAGGTAGTGATCGACCCTGAAACCGGGGTGGTGACGCTAGGTCGCTACACGGTGGTCGATGATTTTGGCAATCTGATCAACCCGATGCTGGCCGAGGGGCAGGTGCACGGCGGGGTCGCCCAAGGCATCGGTCAAGCGGTGCAGGAACGGGTGGTCTATGATGAAGACGGCCAGCTTCTGACCGCCACCTTCATGGACTACGCCATGCCCCGCGCCGCCGATCTGCCGATGATCTCGTTCACCTCTGAGCCTGTGCCCTCGACCGCCAATGCCATGGGCATGAAGGGCTGTGGTGAGGCTGGGACTGTGGGCGCGCTCGCGGCGGTATCGAACGCGGTGCAGGATGCGCTTTGGGAACGCGGTGTGCGGCAGGCGGATATGCCTTTCACCCCGCATAGGGTCTGGGAGATGCTGCAAGGTGCCGCAATCGCAGCCGAGTAAAAGCCTGTTCCAACGGCTCTTTGGGCGGTTATGGCGACGGCCTGAAAGTGACTTCGGCCCGCGCCGGGGGGCGGTGACCCATGTCATTATTCTGGATGGGACCATGTCCTCGCTCGAACTGGGGCGAGAGACTAACGCGGGCATCGCCTATGGCCTGTGCCGCGAGATGGGCAGCGCCCTGTCGATCTATTACGAACCCGGTCTACAATGGCGTGATTGGCGCAGCGCGCGCGATGTGATCATGGGGCGCGGGATCAACCGACAGATCCGCCGCGCCTATGGCTACCTCGCCTCGCGCTACCGACCCGGGGACCGGATTTTCCTGATGGGTTATTCGCGTGGCGGCTATGCCGTGCGCTCGCTCGCCGGGGTGATCGACCGTGTGGGCCTTCTGCGTGCCGAGGTCGCGACAGAGCGTAACATCCGCGATGTCTACCGTCATTACGAGGCGCAACATCTGAGCAAGGCGGGCGAACTCTTTGCGCGGGCCAACTGCCACCCCGAGGTGGCGATCGAGGCGATCGGCGTTTGGGATACGGTCAAATCGCTGGGTCTGAACGCGCCTCTGTTCTGGCGGTTCTCGCAGCCGCTGCACATGTTCCACAACCACGATCTTAGCCGCAATGTGAAGAACGGCTTTCAGGCGCTGGCGCTGAACGAAACCCGCGTCGCCTATGCCCCGGTGATGTGGACCACGCCCGAGGGCTATGCCGGGCGGCTTGAGCAGGTCTGGTTTCCGGGCACCCACGGCGATGTCGGTGGGCAGTTGGGCGGTGATGAGGCGGCGCGGCCCTTGGCCAATATCCCACTGGTCTGGCTGTTGTCGCGGATGGAAGAAAGCGGTCTGCCGCTGCCCGACGGCTGGACCACACGCTTTGATCAAGACCCCGCTGCGCCCTCCATCGGGCGCTGGCGCGGCTATGGCAAAATGCTTGTGACCCGCCGCCGCCGTCTGGTGGGCGCGGATCCGTCAGAGCGGCTACACGAAAGCGTGGATCAGCGCCGCGCAGAGGCCGCGCCACAGCCGGGGCTTCTGGCGCGGATGCAGGGGGTGATTTCCAGCCTTTAGTCGCCCTTGCGGTCCGAAGGGTGGTTGATGCCGTCGCTATAGGGCAGCGGCTCCATCTCCCATGGCAACACCCCTTCGATCGCACCGAGGTTCACGCCGCATTCATCCGGGTTCGAGCGGCGGCGGTGGTGGGTGTAGATGCCGCAGGTCTTGCAGAAGTAGTGCTGCGCCGTATGGGTGCCCCATGTGTAAAGCGTAAGGTTTTCAGCGCCTTCCAGCACGGTCACCGTCTCGGCCAGCGCCGTCACCGTAGCGGCGGCACGGCGGCGACAGAAGGAACAGGTGCAGCGCGAGGCCGTGGCCAGACCGTGCGGGAACAGGGCTTCGATCAGCACCGCCCCACAATGGCAGGAGGCGCGGCGGGTTTCTGAGGTTTCGGTCATTTGCGTCTCACTTTCGGAATGCGGCTTTGGCTCAGGTCATAGTCGGCGGCGGCATGGGGCGGATGGCCATGGGTCTGTCGCCAAAAGGCAAAACCGCCCCGGCGCAGCCAAAGCGGGAGGGTCAGAACCAGCCCTGCGATAAACCCGCCTGCATGGGCCCAATAGGCCACGCCGCCGGTGCCCGGCGTGGCACCGATCCCGCCGATGAACTGCATGCCGAACCACAGGCCCAGCATGATCCAAGCCGGGATCGCGAAGATGCGGAAAAACACGATAAAGATCACCAGTATGTCGACCTTGGCGCGGGGGAATAGCAGCAGATAGCCCCCCATGACCCCCGCAATCGCGCCCGAGGCCCCGACCATGGGCACCCACGACAGCGGCTCCGTCACGACTTGGCCCAACCCCGCCGCGATGCCACAGGCGAGGTAGAACAGCAGATAGCGCCCGTGGCCCATCTCATCCTCGACATTGTCGCCGAAGATCCACAGAAACAGCATGTTACCGGCCAAATGCATCCAGCCGCCATGCAGAAATTGCGAAGTGATGAGGCCGAAATATCCCTCCCCGTGGGTCAACCGCGCGGGCAGCAAGGCATAGGTGTAATAGAACTCCCCCAAAGCGCGCTCGTCCGCCATCAGCGACAGATAGGACAGGAACACCCCGATGTTCACCGCCATCAGCGCATAGGTGACATAGGGCGTGCGGCCCGAGGGGTTATGATCGCGGATCGGGAACATGCGGGCCAGCCTTTGCCAAGTCTTGCACCGCGTCAAGCGGCGCGGGGATTACCGCAGTTAGCTGCGCCCGCTGGGGCATCTGTCAAGCGGTGCCGAGCAAATCCCGCGCAATTCGCTCGAAAATACCCGCGCCGATGGGGATTAGATCATCGGGAAAATCGTAATCGGGATTGTGCAACGCGGCGTAATTTTCCCCCGGCCCGAGGCAGAGCATTGCCGCCTTGGCGTCCCGTCCGAACAGGCCGAAATCCTCAGAAGCGCGCATCGGCAAGTTTCTTTGCCCGTGCGACACGCCAACTGCGTCCATCGCTGCGGCGGCGATGGCATAGGCTTCGGGGTCATTGATGGAGGCGGCGAAATGGTCGGATTCCGCGAATCCAGCTGTCAGCCCGTGGGTCTCGGCGGCGCGGGCGACCTCGGCGCGTAGAGCGTCTTCGATCTCAGCCAGTGCGTCGTCGCGGGTGCTGCGCAGGGTAGCATAGAGAAACGCTTCGCCCGGGGCCACGCCAAAGGTTGGCTCGCCCATGCGCAGGTGGGTGAGGGTAACGAGGCGAAAATTGTCATCAAGCGCCCCACCCGGGCCGAGCGCCTGCAGCGCGGGGATCAACTCGGCCAAAGCAGGCGCAGGCGATCTGCCATCTTCGGGGCTGGCGGCATGGGCGGTCTTGCCGCTGAGGGTCAGGGCGATGCCCTTGGAGGCGCAATTGATCAGGGCGGGGGCTGTATCCACATGGCCAAAGGGGCGGCCCGGTTCGACATGGATAGCAAAGGCATAATCGGCGGCGATCTCGGCGTAGGCCGGGTCGTCCACCACGGCGCGTGCGCCGCTGCCGTCTTCTTCGGCGGGTTGAAACATCAGCACGACGCGGCCGTGTGCCACGGGTTGCCGCGCGACCAATCGCCCAAGCGCCAGCAGCATGGTCATATGGCCATCGTGCCCGCAGACATGGCTTTTCCCCCGCACTTTCGAGACCCACGGAATGTCGTGCTCTTCGGGGATCGGCAGGGCGTCTAGCTCAGCGCGAAACAGCACCGTGGGGCCGGGGGTGCCGCTCTCGAAAACAGCAGCGACGCCATGCCCGCCCAAACCCGTCAGGATGCGGGTGGGGCTGAGTTTCTCTAATTCCGCCGCGATGGTCCGGGCGGTCTCAATCTCTTCGCCCGAGACCTCGGGATATTGGTGGAGCGCCCTGCGAAACTGCGTCAGGTCTTGGATGTCGCTGTTCGTCAGCATGGCGCTCCTCCGATTTCTGTCTTAGGCCATCATACCCAAGAGCTGTGCATTGCCGCCAGAGGCAGTGGTGTCAACACAGACGTGACGCTCGGCCCGGACACGCGCGGTGTCGGGCAGGCCGCGCAGCAGTGGGATGATTGCGCCGTTGCGGGCCGCGAGCGCTTGATCGATCTGCCGTGCGGTGGTGTCATCACCCCACCAGAGCACGCCGCCATAGGCTGGGCCGGTGGTCAGCGCATCGGGGTTGATCTGGCCCGAGGCCGTGACCGCGACACCGCCGAGCGCCCGCACGGCCTTGGCCTGCGCGGCCGCTGTTTCTGCCCCCGGTCCCATGCACAAAAGCGCGGGACGCGGCAGGGTCGACAGGCGGTTGCTCTCTCCGGTCGGTCCGGGCATCGATTGGGTTTCCAGCACGGTTGGCTGATGCGCGGGCAGGGCGGGGAGCTTGGTCTCTGCGCTGTCCCATGTGCCAGCAGCGTCCTGATGGTCAGGTGCCGAGAAACGCGGCAGGTAATTCGGTCCGCCCGCCTTTGGTCCGGTGCCCGAGAGTCCTTCGCCGCCAAAGGGTTGGCTGCCTACGATCGCACCGATTTGGTTGCGGTTAACGTAGATGTTGCCCGCCTCGATCCTTTCCGAGACATGCTGCACCCGGTCGTCGATCCGGGTGTGCAGACCAAAGGTGAGCCCATAGCCGGTGGCATTGATCGCGTCGATTACGGCGTCGAGTTCATGGCTTTTGAAGGTCGCCACATGCAGAACGGGGCCGAAGATTTCGCGCTTCATGTCAGCGATGCTGTTCACCCGGAGGATCGCGGGACCGACGAAAGTGCCGCCCTCGGGCGCTTTGAGGTCCGCGATGACGCGGCCTTCGGCGCGGGCGGCTTCGATATGCTCGACGATCCCTTTGCGCGCGGTGTCGTCGATAACAGGGCCGACATCGGTCGACAGATGCCACGGATCGCCCATGTTCAACGCCTGCATGGCGCCCGTGAGCATGCGGATCAGGTCTTCGGCGATGTCTTCCTGCACATAGAGGCAGCGCACGGCGGAGCAACGTTGGCCTGCCGATTGGAAGGCGCTTTCGACGATCGCCTGCACGGCTTGTTCAGGCAGGGCGGTGCTGTCGACGATCATGGCGTTCAACCCGCCAGTTTCGGCAATCAGCGGCGTGCCGGGCGCGCAATGTTCGGCCATAGCGGCGCGGATGCGCAGGGCGGTCGCGGTAGAGCCGGTGAAGGCCACGCCATTGATGCGCGGGTCCGACGTTAGTGCCGCGCCGACCTTGCCGCCACCGGGCAGCAGTTGCAGGGCGGAACGTGGCACGCCGGCCTCATGCAGCACTTCGACGGCGAGTTTGGCGATCAGCGGCGTTTGCTCAGCCGGTTTGGCCAGCACGGCATTGCCAGCCGCCAGCGCCGCTGTGACCTGCCCGCAGAAGATCGCCAGCGGGAAGTTCCACGGGGAGATGCAGGTGAAGATGCCCGCGGGCGGGGTATTGGTGGCTTGGCCCGCGTAGTAGCGCAGGAAGTCCACCGCCTCGCGCAACTCGGCCACGCAGTCGGGCAGACCTTTGCCAGCTTCGCGGGCGAGGATGGCGAAGATCTCGCCGTAGCGGTCCTCAAGCATATCGGCTGCGCGGAGCAGGGTTGCGCGGCGGGTGTCCAGCGGCGCGTCCCATGCGGCGGCATTGTCGAGTGCCGTGGCGACATCGGCCTCGGAGGCAGGCTGCACCGTGCCGGGGGAAGTGCCGCCGGTCGGGTTGCTGACAGTCTCTTCGGCCTCGGGGTTGACGTCGCCTGCAAGGATCGGCGCGGCGGTCCATGAGGCATCCGCAAAGGGGGCGCGAGCCTCTTCGATGGCGGCAAGCGTCGGGGTGTGGGCCAGATCGAAACCCCGCGCATTGGCGCGTTGCGGCTGGAACACGTCCGGGCCTTTCGGGATCGTCGGCGCGCTGTCTTGCAATTGGTCAAACGGGTCGGCGGCCACCACTTCGGGCGGCACGTTTTCGTCAACGATCTGATTCACGAAGCTGGAGTTCGCGCCGTTCTCAAGCAAACGCCGCACCAGATAGGCCAGCAGGTCGCGGTGCGCGCCGACGGGGGCGTAGATGCGGCAGCGGGTGCCGTGTTTCTCCATCACGATGTCATGCAGGGTCTCGCCCATGCCGTGCAGGCGTTGGAACTCATAGGCCTCGGGGTCGTCGGCCATATGCAGCACGGCGGCGACGGTATGGGCGTTGTGCGTGGCAAACTGCGGGTAGATGCGGTCGGTCATGTTCAGCAGTTTGCGGGCGCTGGCGATATAGCTCACATCGGTGGCGGCCTTGCGGGTGAAGACCGGGAAACCGTCGATGCCTTCGACTTGCGCCTGCTTGATTTCGGTGTCCCAATAGGCGCCTTTCACCAGACGGACCATGATGCGCCGATCATGGCGGGTGGCCATGTCGTAGAGCGTGTCAATTACCGTGCCCGCGCGGGGGCCATAGGCCTGTACCACGACGCCGAAACCGTCCCATCCGGCCAAGGCTGGCTCGCCCATCACGGTGTCGATGACTTCGAGCGACAGCGCCAGACGGTCGGCTTCTTCGGCGTCGATGTTAAGGCCCATGCCCGCAGATTTCGCCAGCAGCGCCAGCGCCCGCAGACGCGGCACCAGATCGCGCATCACCGCCTTTTCCTGCGCCAATTCATAGCGCGGGTGCAGGGCCGAGAGCTTGACCGAGATGCCGGGGTTCTTGCGGATATCGTCATGGGTGCAGGCATCGGCAATGGCCGAGATCGCGCGGGAATAGCTGAGGTGGTAGCGTTTGGCGTCTGCCTCGGTCCGGGCCGCTTCGCCCAGCATGTCGTAGCTGTAGGTGAAGCCCTTTTTTTCCATGCCCTTCGCGCGTTTCATCGCGGCGTGGATGTCTTCGCCCAGAACAAACTGGCGGCCCATCTCGCGCATGGCGCGGCTGACGGCGGTACGGATCACCGGCTCGCCCAGACGTTTGATCGCGGCGCGCAGGTGGCGCACCGGGCCGGGTTGGTCGTCATCTAGCACGCGACCCGTCAGCATCAGCGCCCATGTGGAGGCGTTCACGAGGCTGGAGGTCGAATGGCCCATGTGGCGGCCCCAGTCCGAAGGGGCGATTTTGTCTTCGATCAGCGCGTCGATGGTCTCGGCATCCGGGACCCGCAGCAACGCCTCGGCAAGACACATCAGCGCCACACCTTCGTCGGTGCTGAGACCGTATTCAGCGAGGAAGACTTCCATCATCCCCGGCGCGGAGGTGCCGCGAATGTCACGGACAAGACCCGCCGCATTGGCAGTGATCTCGGCGCGATCTTCGGCAGAAAGATTGGCCTGTGCCTTGAGCTCGGTCAGCAGCGCATCCGGGTCGGCATAGGTGCGCGCGTCGATGGTTTGGCGAAGGGCGGGGGCGTGATCGAGGGGCATGGCAAGCTCCAGTTGATGTTTGACCCAGAATACCCGATGATCGGCGGGATATTCGACTGAAGATTGACCATACTTCAGTCGATCTGACCGAAGTATGGGGCAATCACATGGCAAATGAACTTTTTGATCTGGACCGGTTTGACAGCGCGATTCTATCGGTGTTGGCCGAGGATGGCCGCATCAGCATCACCGACCTTGCCCGCCGCATCGGCCTGTCGAAATCCCCCACCCAAGCGCGCCTGCGCCGGTTGGAGGAAAGCGGCGTGATCCTCGGCTACCGCGCGCTTTTGGATCCGATCCGGTTGGGGCTCGACCATGTGGCCTTTGTCGAGGTCCGGTTGAACGACACGCGCGAGGCGGCACTGCGGGCCTTCAACGTCGCCGTCGCCAAGGTGCCAGAGATCGAACAGGCGCATATGATCGCAAGCCATTTCGACTACCTGATCAAGGTTCGCACACGGAACATGTCGGAATATCGGCGCTTTCTGGGGGAGGTTATTTCGACCCTGCCGCATGTGGCCAGCACCTCGACCTATGTGGCGATGGAGGCGGTGAAAGAAACCATGCTGGCCGATACGGCCTAAACCGTGGGCCGGGGCATTCCCCCATTTACACCGCCCGCGCGATGCTTATTGTGCGCCCCGATGCGGGCGTGATGGAATGGTAGACATACCAGACTTAAAATCTGTTGGGGCGTAGCCCCGTGTGGGTTCGAGTCCCACCGCCCGCACCACCTTTTTCAAAGACTTGGCTTGCTTGGGCCAGCGTCGCAGGTTCCGCCATCTGCGTGGCGCCGGGGATGAAAACGGTAAAGATCGTGCCTTGGCCAAGCGTGCTTTTGACCGTGATGTCGCCGCCATGTGCAAGCGCCAGTTTCTTGCAGATTGCCAGCCCCAGACCTGTGCCGCCTTCGGCGCGGTCGTCGGCGTCTTCGATCTGGGTGAAGGCTTCGAAAATGCGGTCGAAGTCCTGCGCGGCGATGCCGACGCCATTGTCTTCAACCTCAAAAACGAACCCGCCTGCATGCGGGCGGGCGCGTAGGTGTATGTCGCGCGCCTTGGAGAATTTCAGCGCATTGCCGACGATATGGCCGAGCAGCTGCAGGCTGCGTCGGCGGTCGGCGGTAACGGTGAGCGGGGGGGTGTCGATATGCAGCCTGGCCGTCTTGTCATGCGCCGCCCCATGGTGCTGCTCGACCACTTCCTCCAACAATATGCGCGTATCAAAGGGGGTTTTGTCCAGCGCGAGGTCGTTCAATTCCATATTTGTGTAATCGAGGATGTCGTTGATAATGGTCAGCAATTGCCCGCCCGCAAATTTGATGCGCTGACCGTAGAGTTCCGCCTGATCGCCCATCTTGGTGAAATGCTCTGATGCCGGTTTCTCCTCCGGTTCGAGCTTGGCAAGGTTGTGACGCTTGAGTTCCGACAGGAAGCTGGCGTAGCCGATGACGATGGTCAGCGGGGTGCGCAATTCGTGGCTGAGAACGCTCATAAATTCCGATTTCGCGCGGCTGGCGCTTTCGGCGGCATCGCGGGCCTGACGCAGTTCCTCGACGCTTTCGTTGCGGGTCCGGTTTTCAACCACATAGCTGAAAAGCGCGGCCAGCGCGATGATGGCGGCGGTTCCGGCGATGATCAGCGCGATGAGCCGGTATTCGACAGGATTGGCATAGAGAGGCTGCGCGGCGAGCGGCGTCACCTGAAAGGCGGCCATCCCGGTGAAATGCAATAGGATAATGGCCAAGGCCAAGAGCCCGGTCATCCACAACACGCTGCCCTTTCCACCACGGCCGGCGGCCCCGAGCGCAAGGGTAGCGAGGGTCACCGCAATGATCACAGAGGCGGCCAGATAGCCCATGTCCCATTGGATGGTGCCCTGCACACGGTAGGCGATCATGCCGGTGTAATGCATGGCCGAGATTGCCAAGCCGAAGATCGTCCCCCCCAAAACCGTGGCGCGGCGCGATTTTAACAGACCCGCGATGACGACACCCAAGATCGATCCAACGATGGCGATGATCAGGGACAGGAAAGTCAGGGAGAAATGGAAGGTTGCTGGCGCGTCGAGCTGATAGGCGAGGATCGCGATGAAATGGGTGCACCAGATCGTGACCCCGGCGGTCATCGCGGTCAAATAGCACCAGATCATTGCCTGTGCGCGCGGCTGCTCAAGCACATGCTGATAAAGCCGCGACACCACCCAGCTGCCAAAGATACAAAGCAGCGCCGCCAGCAGCACGAGTCCGAGGTCGTGATCTTGATGAATACTGTGGGCGACCCGGAACATCTTAATCCTATCAAATACTAAGATTTAGTTAATTGCTGGCCGAATAGGGCTAAAATAAGGCCCCCGCAAGTTCACACTGTGCTTCTGTTTTAACCCGCTCTTAAGGGCATGGCGTTAAGTCTCAGCCATGATCGGTATTGCGTCGGGCTGAGGAAAAGGCGGGGGTATGGTAGATTTAAACGAGCGGGTGAAACCATCTAACCCTTTGCGTCAATTTGTTTTTCGGCTGCGGCGCCGCGTTGGGCAGCTGACTGGGCGGGCGCGGCAGCGTCGTGCGTTTGGACGAGGAAGGCAGTGCGAAAACAGGCAGGTTTTCCGCAAGGACTCGGCTGGTTCAGCGGCGCCGCTTACCTTGGGGCAATTCCCGCTTATCTCCATCGTTTTCGCGGCAGAGCGGCACATGTTTAGGCACAACCAAGATGGCGTCGCAGGCGGGGCGGCGCCCAAGGCGCGGCGCTGCGGGGGGCTTTTCCCCACTTTCTGTCACGCGGCGCTGACGGGGGCTGAAGGTGCGCGCATCCTTTCCAACGTCAACGTCAACGTCGATATGACTGAGATCGAAGTGGACTTTGCGCCGGACGGGCGCGTGCGCCACGCGAATGAAGCGGCCTGCGGCGTCACCTACGGGCTGGGGGATTGTCTGAACGGGCAGCATATCTACGATCTTTTTGGCCCAAGGATTTGCGATGGGGCTGAGATCCGCGAACTTTGGACGCAGGTCCTGCGGGGGCAGTGTCCGCAGGGGCGTTTTCAGATGCATCCGGGAGAGGACACAGCCCGGATCGTCGACGGACAGTTCAGCGCGGCGTGCGGCCCTGATGGGCGGGTTCAAACCATCCGGTTTCGGGGCGTGGAAGCCGCGGCGAACGATGTGGGACCGGTGCGCGCGTTGGGGAAGGGGGCTTCGCGGCGCGCCATGGGCAGCTAGCCGCGAATGCCCATCAGCGCATAAAGAAACAGCGGCGACTTACGCGGCGCCGCTGATCTGTCGGTTTCTATCAATCCCGCTTGCCGGCGAAGCGTTTGGCCCAGCTTTCGCGGTCCTCATCGCTGATCTTGGCAAAAAGCACCTCGGGCACGTCAAAGCCATGACCGGGGGCTAGTTTGCCCAAGGCCGCTGGCACATCATCGGGCCAAGGCATGTCTTCGACCTTCATCGCCTCGAGCATCGAGGCCGAAGCCGCAGGGATGAATGGGGCCGATAGCACCGCATAGAGCGGGATCAGGTTCAGCGCCAGCCGCACCTGCGCCGCCGCTTTGTCGGGGTCCGTCTTGAAGGTGGTCCAGGGCGCTTGGGCCTGCAGGTATTCGTTGCCTGCCGCCCAGATACCGCGCAGTTCGGCGGCGGATTTGCGGACTTCCATCGCCTCCATCAGCGTCTCGTAACGCGCGACGCGGGCGGTGATGTCTTCGATCAAGGCGTGCTCCGCCGCACCGTATTCCCCGGCCTCCGGCACGGCTTCGCCGAATTTGGAGCGGCAGAATTTGGTGATGCGGCTGACGAAGTTGCCCAGCACGTCTGCCAAATCTTTGTTCACCGAGGCTTGGAAGTTTTCCCATGTAAATTCGGCATCCGAAGTCTCGGGCGCGTGGCTGAGCAGCCACCAGCGCCAATAATCCGCGGGCAGGATCTCCAACGCCTGATCCATGAAGACCCCGCGCCCGCGCGAGGTGGAGAACTGGCCGCCGTCATAATTCAAGTAGTTGAAGGATTTGATGTAATCCACCAGCTTCCACGGCTCGCCCGAGCCCTTGATCGTGGCCGGAAAGCTGAGCGTGTGGAAGGGCACGTTGTCCTTGCCCATGAACTGGGTATAGCGCACGTCATCCGCGCCCTTGTCGGTGCGCCACCAGCTTTCCCAGTCCGACCCTTTGCCCGTATCGACCCATTCCTGCGCGCAGGCGATATATTCGATCGGCGCGTCGAACCAGACGTAGAAGACCTTGCCCTCCATGCCCGGCCAATCCTGATCGCCGCGTTTGACCGGCACGCCCCAGCTCAGGTCGCGGGTAATGCCGCGGTCTTGCAGCCCGTCGCCGTCATGCAGCCATTTCTTGGCGATGGAGGTGGTCAGCACGGGCCAATCGGTCTTGGAGTTAATCCAATCGTCCAGCTCATCCTTCAGCTTGCTCTGGCGCAGGAACAGATGCTTGGTCTCGCGCATCTCAAGATCAGTCGCGCCCGAGATGGTAGAGCGCGGGTTGATCAGGTCTTCGGGGTCGAGCTGCTTGGTGCAGTTGTCACATTGATCGCCGCGCGCGTCCTCAAACCCGCAGTTGGGGCAGGTGCCTTCGACATAGCGGTCGGGCAAGAAGCGGCCATCGGTGGGGGAATAAATCTGGCGCTGCGAAACTTCTTCGATCAGCCCCTGATCCGCCAGTGCGCCTGCGAAATGCTGTGTCAGCTTGCGGTTTTGCGGGCTGGAAGAACGGCCAAAGTGGTCGAACGACAGGCCAAAGCCTTCGGCGATGCGGGCCTGTGTTTCATACATCTCGGCGCAGTATTCTTCGACCGGTTTGCCCGCCTTGGCGGCGGCGAGTTCGGCGGGGGTGCCGTGTTCGTCGGTGGCGCAGAGGAACAGAACATCCTGCCCCCGGCCACGCTGGTAGCGCGCGTAAAGGTCCGCAGGCAGTTGGCTGCCCACAAGGTTACCCAGATGTTTGATCCCGTTGATATAGGGGATGGCGGAGGTGATGAGGTGGCGTGTCATATCAATATTCCCGGTGCTTGGCGCAGCCTTATCGCAAGGGCTGCGCTGTTGCCAGCAAAAGACGGGAATAGTCTAGTTCCGGTCCCGTGTACGGCCTAAGAGCCGCCCGATGAGGAAGGTGGTGCGCGGGGCATAAACGTAGGGCGTGCGGTCGGTCCGTGTGGGGCGGGCGCGCATCCGGGCTAGGCCAAAGACCACCAGCACCCCATGCGCCGCCGCGATCATCGCGAACAACGCCGATGCACCGAAACCGTCGATCAGCACAGAGGCAAGGTAGGGCGCGCCGATGGCGCCCACGGCGAAAAAGAACATCAAGGCGGCAGACAGTTCGACACGCTCGTCAGAGCTTGCGAAATCATGGGCATGGGCGGCAGAGACGGAATAGATCGGGAATGTCGTGGCCCCGAAGAGCCCTGCCGAAAGCATGATCCCCGCCGTGCCATATCCCGCGCCCATCACCGTGACAGCACAGCCGCCCATCGCAGCGACCGACAGCCAGATCAAAACCCAGCGGCGGTCGTATTTATCGGCCAGCATCCCCATCGGATATTGCGCCAGCGCGCCGCCCAAGACGAAGGCGGCGAGGAACCATGCGATCTGTGTGGCGCTAAGCCCCACCTCTTGCCCGTAGATCGGCCCGACCATCCGGAACGACGCGCTAGAGACCGCCGCTACCACAACACCCGCCGCCGCCAAAGGCGAACGGTCAAAGGCGAGGCGCGGGCGCAGCCTTGGTTGGTTGGGCGTCTCGGGTGGGCGGACTTTGGTCAGCGTCAGGGGCAACAGTGCGGCACAGCAGCCTATGGCGAGCAGATTATACGAGACATATGACGCCGGGGCGAGCACGCCGACGATCAGTTGTGCGGCGAGCGAACCGCTCATGTCGACCACCCGGTAAACCCCCATGGTGCGCCCGCGCGTCTCATTGGTGACCTTGGCCTGCATCCACGCCTCGATCACCGTATAGCAGCCCGCCACGCACATGCCTGAAGCCACCCGCATCAGCCCCCATGCGTAGGGGTCCACTACCATCATATGCGCCATCAACCCGATCGACCCGGCGGCGGTGAAGGCGGCAAAGGCCCGGCTGTGGCCGACGCTGCCCATCAAACGCGGTGCCCACCAGCAGCCGATGAAAAACCCCAGAAAATGCGCCGAGCCGAGCATACCGATTTCCTGACGGCTAAACCCAAGCTGCACGCCAGAAAGCACATCAATTGGCCCCACACCCCCGGTGGAGAGTTGCAAAAGGATGACCGAGAAAAAGAGGGCGGCGAAGGAAATGAGCAGGCGCATGAGGGCACATTGCGTCCATTGCTGCCCGAACGGAAGCGCGAATGCGCCGGGTCCGCATTTTTGCCGGGACCGTGGGATTGGCGCTTGGCAATTGCCCTTGCGAAGGCCGGGCAGGCGGCTAGGTTGCGGGCAAATCACAAGCGAGGACCACAAGATGAAGATGAACAAGCTCGGCTCAAGCGATATCGAGGTCTCGCATTTCTGTCTGGGCTCCATGACATGGGGCACCCAGAACACCGCCGAAGAGGGCCACGCGCAGATCGACCGCGCGCTCGACGCCGGGATCAACTTCATGGACACGGCCGAGATGTATCCGGTGAACCTGATCAGCGCCGAGACGGTGGGCCGGACAGAAGAGATCATCGGCCAGTGGTTTGCCCGCGACAAGCGCCGCGATGAGGTTGTCTTGGCCAGCAAACACTCCGGCGAGGGGATGCAACATGCCCGCAATGGTGCTCCGATTTCATCCGACACGATCCCCGGTGCCATCGAAGGCTCGCTGAAGCGGTTGCGGACGGATTATATCGACCTGTACCAATTTCACTGGCCCAACCGCGGTAGCTATATGTTCCGCAAGAATTGGACCTTTGACCCGTCCGGTCAGAACCGGGCCGAGACCATTGCTCATATGGAAGACGCCCTCGGCGCGCTCCAGAGCGAGGTCGAGCGCGGCACGATCCGCGCCTTTGGTCTGAGCAACGAAAGCGCTTGGGGGCTGACGCAATGGGCTGCCGTGGCCGAGCGTTCGGGCGGGCCGCGCCCGATCTCGGTGCAGAACGAATATTCGCTGATGTGCCGTTTGGCGGATACGGATGTGTCGGAAACATGTGTGAACGAACAGATCGACATGCTGTCTTTCTCACCCCTCGCCGCAGGGTTGCTGACCGGGAAATATCAGGGTGGCAAAGTGCCCGCTGGATCGCGTCTGTCGCTGAACGAAGACCTGGGCGGCCGCGTCACACCCCGCGCCTTTGAGGCGGTTGCCGCCTACCTTGATGTGGCGCAGAAACATGGGCTCGACCCGGTGCAGATGGCGCTGGCATGGTGCGCGACGCGGCCCTTCATGGGCTCGGTGATCTTTGGCGCGACCAGCCTAGAGCAGCTTGATGTGGCGCTCGGCGGGTCCGACCTGACCCTGAGCGATGAGGTGATGGCCGACCTTGATGCGGCGCATAAATCCCATCCGATGCCCTATTGATGGGCCGTTTCGCATCTTCTGGGGCGCGCCGTGTCGCTGTGCTTATGCTGCTCGGCGCACTGGCCGCCTGCAACCGCAGCGCACCGCCGCCCGCGCAGACCGGCTTTCGCAATGCCGAGGCGCTGATCGGGGCCACCAGCCGCTATGACGCGGCGCAGTTTGGCGGCGATTGGCAGGTCCGGGCGGCCTTTCCCAAAGATGCCAATCTGCGCGCAGTGACCTTTTCGCCGCAGGGGCCAACGCTGATCGAGCACCGCCAATCCTGTAATGCGGCTGGGGTCTGCACCGACCGCCGTGATCTTTGGGCGCTGAGCGAAGAGGGCCCGGCGCGCTATACCATGCGCGCCGCCGTGGGTGGGGCCGAGCGCGCATTCTGGGTGCTTTGGGTCGATGAGGGGTTCCGCACCGCCGTCATCGGCAGCCCCGAAGGGGGGTACGGCTGGATTCTTGACCGTCGGGCGACAGGCGGCGAAGACCGGATCACCGCGGCGCAAGAGATTTTAGATTTCAACGGCTACGACCTCAGCGCCTTGCAAATGAGGCGCTGACCACGACGGCGCTGGCACTGCCGCCCGGCTTCGGCCTATAGGCTGTTATGGACAGTATTTTCGCGCCCGATCTGTGGATCCTCGTCACCCTTGCCGCCGCCACGTTTCAAACCGGGCGCTTCATGCTGCAAAAGCATTTGGCGACCGATACGCTGTCGGCGGGCGGGGCGACGTTTTCGCGGTTTCTCTACTCCGCGCCCTTCATCGCGCTGCTGCTGCCGCTCTATCTGGGCCTTAGCGGGCAGGCGCTGCCCGCGCTAGGGCCGGGGTTCTGGCTTTATGGATTGATGGGCGGCACGGCGCAGATCATGGCAACGGTCTGCGTGGTGCTTTTGTTCAAGCAGCGCAATTTTGCTGTGGGCATCACCTTTAAGAAGACCGAAGTGATCCAGACCGTGCTGATGGGCTGGATCGTGCTGGGCGAAGGTGTCTCTGGCGCGGGGTTCGCGGCCATTGCACTTGGGGTTGTTGGCCTGCTGCTTCTGTCCGGCGGGGCCGAGGCCAAGGGGCTGCGGTTGGCCGATCTGCGCAACCGCGCGGCGGGGCTGGGGATCGCTTCGGGGTTTTTGTTCGCCATTTCGGCGGTCTGCTATCGCGGCGCGTCATTGGCCGTGGTCTCTGACGATCCGCTGCTGCGCGCGGGCGTGACGCTGGCGGCGGTGGTGCTGATGCAGACGCTGATCATGGCTGTCTGGCTGCGGCAGCGCGAACCGGGACAGATGCGCCGGGTTTGGGCGGCGCGGCGGGTGGCGGTCTGGATTGGGCTGACCTCGATGGGTGGCTCGCTGTGCTGGTTCATCGCCTTCACCCTGCAAAACGCGGCCTATGTGAAGGCTTTGGGGCAGGTGGAGCTGATGCTGAGCATCGCCGCCTCGACCCTCTTCTTCCGCGAAAGGATCTCGCGCCGGGAATGGGCGGGGATGGCCGTGCTGGCGCTGTCGATCCTGGCGCTGGTGATGGCGACTTAGCCCGTCATCGGGCGGCCATGGAGACGCAGGAACAGGCTCTCTTCGTCGTTGTTTTTGAAAAACGGGACCGAGGCGGGCGGATTGGTATCGCGTGCGCGGGCGGCGACTTCGGCCAGCACGACCTCGGTGATGAAGGGCATGTCAAACGACCGCGCCCGGCTGAGCGGCACCCATTGCAGATGCGAAAGCTCATCACAGGCGGCATCGAAATCATCCGGATCGCTGGCGATGTCTTCGGCGTCGACCAAAAAGAACCGCGCATCAAAGCGGCGCGGACGGCCCGGAGGTGTCAGTGCGCGAAACACGAATTGCAGGGCAGAGGCGTCGGGCAGATGGCCAGTGGCGGCGAAGGTTTTCCAATCGGCGGGCACGTCGCCCTCCCACGCGCCCTTGCGGCCCAGCACCAGCCCGGTTTCCTCCCACAACTCACGGATGGCCGCGACGGCGATGGCATGTGCCAAGGACGGTTCTGCATCGTCGCAGAGCCTGCCGTGACAGAGTTCATTCACCGGGGCGGCCAGCGGCACGCGCGCATCGGCTGCGTCCACCGCTCCACCGGGAAAAACGAACTTATTGGGCATGAATGCCGCCTTGGCCCCACGTTGCCCCATCAGGATATGCGGGGTCACATGGCGGTCGCGCAGCACGATCACCGTGGCGGCGTTGCGGATTTTGGTCTTGTCGATGGTCATGCGGCGATGCTCCGGCGGTCAGGGGCCGAAGGGCGGGCCGCGCTAGGTGGTGCCGCCGAAGCCGCCCATCCTTTTGGCCCATTGAAAGCCGATCATGGCCCCCTTCAGTCTGGGCAGAAGGTAGAGGGACAGCGCCGTGCAGCCAACCGCAAAAATGGTGAACAGGGTCAAAGGCTCGGGCCGCCAGACCACAAAGGCGATGTGCAGCCCCGGTGCCAGCAGGTGACCGACGAGCAGAATGGTCAGATAGGCCGGGCCGTCATCGGCGCGGTGGTGGTGGAACTCTTGGCGGCAGACGGCGCAGTCGTCATTCACCTTAAGATAGCCGCGCAACAACTGCCCGCCCCCGCAAGAGGGGCATTTGCCGCGCCAACCGCGCAGCATGGCGGGCAGGCGGGGCCGCTCTTCGCCGTCTTGGGTCTCTACGGTGTCGGGAGAGAGTTGCTGTGTCTGTGACATGGAAGCGATCCTTTGGTTGAGGGGTAGATGCAACCTGAGGCATGAAATGAAAAGCCCCGAGGCTGCCGTTGCGGCGCCATGTCGCGCAGGCTGGGGCTGTGGCGCATTTCTGAAAAAAGTTCGGAAACCTGCGACGGAAGTTCCAGCGGCATCCGTTTGACCCTGTGATCGCGGCGCAAAAGCGTGAGACGGTCTTTAAAAAACGAGGAGTATCAAGATGACCATTCGTACAAACATGAAGATCGCAGCCCTCAGCGGATTGTTGGCCATCGGTGCCGTCGCCGCCACCGCGCAGCAAAGCGGGCAGGACCGGTTCCAGCAGCTTGACGCTGACGGCAACGGTGAGATCACACAGGCAGAGTTTCAGGCCCATGCCGAGGCGCGTTTTGCCGAGGTTGACGCCGATGGCGACGGTTTCGTGACTGGCGAAGAACTGAAAGCCGCAGGCGATGCGCGCCGGGCCGAGCGTTCGGCCAAGATGCTGGAGCGCTTCGACACCGACGGCAACGGCAGCCTCGACGCCTCTGAGTTGGAAGCCATGGGTGACAAGCGCGGCGACAAACGTGACGGCAAAAAGGATGGCAAGCGCGGTGACAAAGGCGGCGAGCGCATGATCGAGCGTATGGACACCAATGACGACGGCAAGCTGTCGATGGAAGAAATGACGCAGCGCCACGACCCCGCCAAGATGTTCGAGCGTCTGGACAAGGACGAGAACGGCAGCATCAGCGCCGAAGAGTTCGAAGCGGCCAAGAAAATGCATGGCAAGCGGCACGGCAAGGGCCACAAGATGGACCATGACAAGCCGCAGCGCGACTAATTGATGCGCCGGGCGCGCTTGATCATGGCGCGCCCGGGCCTTAGCGATGGACGGGATGCAGGATTTGTCCGACGAGCACCACGATGCGGATGCCGAGTTGTTGCAGCGCTACGCCAGCGGCGATGCGGCAGCGGCGCGGCTGTTGACGGCCCGGCTGGTGCCGCGCATTCACGGCCATGCGCTGCGGGTGCTCGGCGACCGTGCCGAGGCAGAGGATGTGGCCCAAGAAGCGATGCTGCGGCTGTGGCGTCAGGCGCCAAAGTGGCGCGCAGGTGAGGCCAAGGTCACCACATGGCTTTATCGCGTCGTGGCCAACCTTTGCACTGACCGTCTGCGCCGTCGTGGCGCGGGGGCGGCAGGGCTTGATGACGTGGCCGAGCCGGTCGATCCGACGCCGGGTGCCGCACAGAAGATGCAGCAGGCCGCCCGTGTGGATGCGCTGCAACAGGCGCTGGCCAGCCTGCCCGACCGGCAGCGTCAGGCGGTGGTGCTGCGCCACATTGACGGTATGGCAAACCCCGAAATTGCCGAAGTCTTGGGCATTGGGGTCGAAGCGGTGGAGAGCCTGACCGCACGGGGCAAACGGGCGTTGGCCGCGCAGCTATCTGCGCAACGGGACGCATTGGGGTTTGAAAATGAATGACTTTGACGACGCATTAAGTGATGGGGCATTGAGTGACGCCGCACTGGAAAATTTCTTTGCCGCAGCCCGGGCCAATCCGCCACAGGTCTCTGCCGATCTGCAAGCGCGGGTTCTGGCCGATGCCGAAGCGCATATGCCCAAAGCAGCGCGCCAGCCGTGGCACCAAGCACTTTGGCATCTTTTGGGCGGTGCGGCGGGGCTAAGCGGTCTTGCCACTGCCGCGGCGGTTGGGGTTTGGGTCGGCGTCGCCCCGCCCGAGGGCATGCCGGATCTCGCCGGGCAATTCGTCTCTGGCACATGGACGGCCGAGACATTGGACACGGGCGAAGCCGATACAGGCACCGAACTGGGTGGTTTTGGCTGGGACATGGAGGAAAGTTGAGATGACACAGGTTCCCACACCACGGCGCAGGCGACTGACGCGCTTGGCGCTTGGTCTGTCGCTGGCGCTGAACGTGATGATCCTCGGCGCGCTTGGCGGGGCGATGTGGCGTCATGGCGGGCCGGGGCCGCGCGGCGATGGCGATCTGCCGGGGCTGCGCAGCTATGCTTCGCCCTATGTGCAGGCGCTGCCGCCCGAAGCGCGGCGCGATCTGCACGGCAAGATGCGCAGCAGCGGCAAGGCGCATCACCTCGACCGGGCGGCACGGCGCGCGCTTTATGACGAGATGCTTGCCGCGCTGCGGGCAGAGCCGTTTCAGGCGGATGTGGCCGCAGCGGTGCTCGCCGCGCAAGGAGAGGCGGCGGCCAGTGTTCAAACCGTGGCCCATAACGCATGGCTGGCCGAGGTCAGCGCGATGGATACCGTCGCCCGCAAGGCCTATGCCGACAAGCTGCAAGAGCGGTTGCAAGCCGGGCGCGCCCGCAAAAAGGACAAGCGCGAGAGCAAGGCTGAGCGTTAATCGGGCAGGGCGCCCCCGGGCGCGCGGTCTTGCCCTTTGCGGGGCGGCGGGCTAGGCCGAGGGCGAATGAAATCGGCAGGCGGCGGCAGGCGTGCGGCCCCATTGCCCCTCAGAAAGCCCGGCCGATGACCGATACCCCCCAGACGATGCACAGCGGCGCGGAAACCGTGCTGGCCAGGGCCAAAGCCTCTCCCGCGCGGCGCGGGGTGGGGCTTTTGTCGCTGGCGGGGCTGGGGCTGTTGCTGATCTATTCCGCGCTCACCCGTTCGCCCGATCCGGGGTGGCAGATCGCGCTGGCGCTGGTGGGGCTGGGCTTCATCGGCATTGCCGAATTGATGCGCCGCTCAACCGCCAGCGGCGTGGAACTCACCAATAAGGCGCTGCGCGATGCCGATGGCCGGGTGATCGTCCGCATCGACGAAATCGCCCGCATTGATCAGGGGGCTTTCGCGGTCAAACCCTCAAACGGTTTCCTGCTCAAGACCAACCGCCGCGTGGCGCGGGGCTGGCGCTTGGGCCTGTGGTGGAGCCTTGGCCGCCGTATTGGTGTTGGTGGCATGACCCCGGCCAACGAGACCAAGCTGATCGCCGAGATCATCCGCGCCAAACTGGCCGAGCGTGACGCGGCTTAACCGTCTGACCAGACCGTGCGCGGCGCATAGCGCGGACGGGTGAAGACGAAGTTATAGATATCGCGGCGCTCGAGCCCGGTTTTGAACAGTGGCTCGAAATCGCGCCATGTCTCGACCAAGGTGACACGTTCGTTGTTGGGCATCACCGGCAGCTTGTCATGCCAATCGCGCACGTCATCGCTGGTCAGAGGGGTGGGGGTGCCGCGCACCTGCGACCAATCCGTATGGTAGCGGTTGTTGGCCTCATCATACCAAATTGAGCTGACCCGCATGTCGGTTTGCCCTGCGCCACGGGTGAGATATTCGAAAAGTTGCTGCATTCCTTGCAGGTAGTCTGGGTCAATCGCCTGCGTCTCCCGCGAGATGGCATCGCCCACGGTATAGGCCGCCGTCTGGTTGAGGTTGTACATGCGGAAGGTGTCAAAGGTCGAATACATGGCCAGATAGGCCCAGAACATCAACGGCAGCATGATCACCGTTTCAACGGCGATCGAGCCGTCTTCGCGCCTTTTGAACCGGGCCAGCAGAGAGATGAGCGCACGCATCAGTTCGGCTCCTGTACGAAGGCCGCGCTGGAGACCATGGAAACACGGCCCGCGCCGTCTTTCTGAAGGGCATAGCCAAGGCCGGTGGTCGGAAAGAAGGGTTTGAACCGGGCACAGGCGCGCAGCAGCATCAACTGATGCTCCACCCCGAGGGTCCAGCCGCGCACCGGTTTGGGGTCTTCGGAGGTGTCGACGCAATCGGGTGACTGATCGAAAGTCGCAAAATTGCGCGGATCCACTTGGATCATCTCAAGACGCAGGACTTCGCTGCAGTCTTCCAAGTAGATCGCGGATTCACAGATTTTGTCCTTGATGGTCTGATGCGTCATCGGCGTGTTGGTGTTTAGCCGGACATAGCGCACCGTCATGTCCAAGCCCCGATCAAGGAGCATGTGGCGGATGGCGTAAAAGCTCATTTCGACCGACATAAGCAGACAGCCAAACAGCAGCGGCGACAGGATGGCGAATTCTATCAGCATCGCCGATCCGTCCTCATCGCCGCGAAACCGACGCCATGCTTTGATGCTGCGTTGTATCATTGCGTCAGCCTCAACTGGTTGATTTGGCGGGCGATGGCCTCAAAGGCGCTGACGATCTCGACCCCTTCGACGCGGAAGAAATGGCTGTCGGAAGAGGCGCAGTTTTTCATGACCGACGCGCCATGGTCGGTCACCTCAAAGCCGATCGACCAGATCACGATGCCCTTGGCCTTTGCCGCGTCGCATATGTTGTCCAGCAGGGCGTCGGCCCGCGAGGCGGTGTATTTGGTGTAATACCAGCGGTATTGCTCGCTTGAGCGGACATTGCGGTTGAGCCACCAATAAAAGGGGTAATCGCTCCAGTGGCGGTAGTGGTCTATGTTGGCATAGACCTGCGGGTTGATCCGGCGGGTGGTCACGTTCACGCCGTCGGTCATCAGGATCACTGTCTTAAGCGTCTCGATATCATCATAGGCCGCCGGGCGATCTTGAAATGCAGCCTCGCCGCCGATGGCCTGATTGATCGCCCGGAAGGACGGGTCAAGCAGGGCCACGCCCCATTTCATCCCCAGATGGATGGCGGTGTTCGCGCGGGGCTGGAAATTTGAGATACGGGCCTTCAGCGCGGCGGCGTTCTGCGAAAAGGCGGCCACCTCTTCATAGCTTTGTTTCGGGCAGCCGGGGTTGTAGATGTTGTCATAGCGCCCGGTGTTCTCGCTGTCATAGCCGTTCCAGCTATATCCCGCCTCGAAGTGCTGCATATGCTCATAGCTGCGGGTCTGGCTGATGGCGGTGAGATCAAATTCGCTGTCGTCAAAGTCGACGCAGTGCGAAAAGGAGTGCAGTTGGGTGACGTTCAGCTCATTCATGATGTCCTGCCCGACGTTCACCTGCGCGGTATAGGGCACCACCGAGATTGAGATCAGATCGGCGTTCTCGGGTTTGATCACCGTGTCGATGAAGGCATCGCTAGTGTTCTCCACCTGACAGGAGATTCCCATCGGCAACGTGATGTGCCATATTTGAGGCATGAGACGCCATGACATCTGCCTTTACCTTGGCCCCGCCGACCGTACTGAGCTTCAAGCCCTGATCAGCAACCGCAACACTGCGCGCAAGCTTGTCTGGCGGGCCGAGATCGTCCTGGCCACAGCGGACGGTCATGGCACGTTCGAGATTATGCGACGCGCGGGCACGTCGAAACCCACGGTCTGGCGCTGGCAGCAGCGGTATCTCGATGAGGGCGTGGCCGGTCTCAAGCGTGACAAGACGCGACCCTCGCGGGTGCCGCCTTTGCCCGTGGAAACAAGGCTGAAGGTGATCGCCAAGACGGTGCAGGAAACCCCGCCCAATGCAACGCACTGGAGCCGCGCGCTAATGGCCGAAGCCATGGGCATCTCGCCGTCGAGCGTCGGCCGCATCTGGGCAGAAGCTGGCTTGAAGCCGCATCTCACGAAGGGGTTCAAGGTCTCGAACGACCCAAAGTTCGAGGAGAAGGTCACCGATATCGTCGGGCTCTACCTCGACCCGCCAGACCGTGCCGTGGTGCTCTGCGTCGATGAGAAATCCCAGATCCAGGCGCTGGATCGCACCCAGCCCGGACTGCCGCTCAAGAAGGGCCGTGCCGCGACCGTAACGCACGATTACAAACGCCATGGCACGACCACGCTGTTTGCTGCGCTGGATGTGAAATCAGGCACCGTCATTGGCGATTGCATGCCACGCCATCGTGCGCAGGAGTTCCTGAAATTCCTCCGACAGATCGACAAGGCTGTGCCCACGCGGCGCGATGTGCATCTGGTGCTCGACAACTACGCCACCCACAAGACGCCTGAGGTAAAGGCCTGGCTCGAAAAGCATCCGCGCTTCAAGCTGCACTTCACGCCCACCAGCGCGTCATGGCTGAACCTGGTGGAGCGCTTCTTTGCCGAGATCACATCAAGGCGCATCCGGCGCGGCAGCTATTCCAGCGTCGATGATCTTGAGGCCGCGATCTACGACTATCTGGCCCACCACAACGAGAAGCCAAGGCCCTTCAAATGGACCAAAACCGCAGAGGATATCCTCACCCGGGAACGTCGCGCGCTGGACAAGCTCGATGAAACTCGCGGAAACAGGTAGGAAGTGTCAGACTCAGAGCACTAGCATCGTGCAGGTTGGCCATCTTGCCGTTCTCCCGCATCGAGCCGGAGATATCGAGCACCATGGAAATCTCGACCTTGCTGACCTTCTCCTCGGCCTGAGATTTGGCGGGCACCCGCAGGCTGTCTTGGCCGAATTTGCTCATGAACATGGTGTTCAGGGTATGGGAGGCATCGACCGTGACGCGGCGGTAGTTTAGCCCTTCTTCGACCGTGACGCTTGAGACATATTCGGCCAGCCCTGCCTTGTCGAAATAGTCGCGGGCCACAGCTTCGGGGCTGAGCGTCTGATCAAGGTCAGCTGCCGCCAGTACGGCGCGGTCGGCCACGGCCTGCACCCGAGAGCGTTCACGTTCATGGCGCATCAGGTCCACCCCGACACCGCCCAAAAGGATCATCAAAAGGATCATCAGAATGGCGAAAAGCGTGACCAACCCGTCTTCTTCCCGCGCAAAACGCCGAAGCAGCGCGGGCAGGGGCCGCGGGGAACGTTCCGAACTGTGAGATGTCTTGCGCATCGTCATCAACCTTTCTTCCTGTGGCGTCCTGCGGGCACCAAAGGGAATGGGCGGCATTTGCCTTGCCCTTGTTGTGCTGCGGGAAAGTGTCCAGAGTTTGGCGCATCTGGGGCAATAGACAGCGTTCCGGGCAGGTTTTCATGGAAATGGCCCACCTAGCACTGGCTGATTTCCACCGAACGGGGAGGGCGTGTTTCCCGGCCCTACCCACGGTTGATAAAGTTTTGCAAATCGCGCTGAATTAGGTCGCACCCCGTCATGAGGCGTCCTACGGTGCGGCAGCATGCCCCTAGGGCAGCCAGATGAGTCGCGCCCCGCAACAGAGGTAACGCGGCCAGACAAGAAGAGGAGAGACCGATGAATCCAGCCAATGAGCCGAGTTTCCGCGACAGTGTGGACCTGATGTTCAACCGCGCGGTCGCGCTGATGGATTTGCCACCCGGTCTTGAAGAGAAAATCCGCGTTTGTAACGCCACCTACACGGTGCGTTTCGGCGTCCGCCTGCGGGGCCGTATGCATACTTTCACCGGCTACCGCTCGGTGCATTCGGAACATATGGAGCCCGTAAAGGGCGGCATCCGCTACTCCATGGCCGTGAACCAGAACGAGGTCGAAGCGCTGGCGGCGCTGATGACCTATAAATGCGCCTTGGTCGAAGCGCCCTTTGGCGGGTCCAAGGGCGGGCTTTGCATTGATCCGCGCGACTACGACGAGCATGAGCTAGAGTTGATCACCCGGCGTTTTGCCTATGAGCTGATCAAACGCGACATGATTAACCCCGCGCAGAACGTGCCCGCCCCCGACATGGGCACTGGCGAGCGTGAGATGGCGTGGATCGCGGATCAGTACAAACGCATGAACACCACCGACATCAACGGTGTCGCCTGTGTCACCGGCAAGCCGATCAACGCGGGTGGCATCCAAGGCCGGACCGAGGCGACGGGCCGGGGCGTGCAATATGCCTTGCAAGCCTTCTTCCGTGATCCCGAGGGGCTGAAGAAAGCCGGTCTGAGCGGTAAGCTTGAGGGCAAGCGGGTCATCATTCAGGGTCTCGGCAATGTGGGCTATCACGCCGCCAAGTTCCTGAGCGAAGAGGATGGCGCAAAGATCACCGCGATCATCGAACGCGATGGCGCGCTGCACAGCGAAGACGGGCTGAACGTCGAAGCCGTGCACAAGTGGATCGAAAAGCACGGCAGCATCAAAGGCTACGCTGATGCGAAGTTTGAGGAAGATGGCGCCAAGTTTTTGGAAGCAGAATGCGATATCTTGATCCCTGCCGCGCTTGAAGGTGTCATCAACCTCAGCAATGCCGAGCGTATCCAAGCGCCGCTGATCATCGAGGCCGCCAACGGCCCTGTGACCGCCGGGGCGGATGAGGTGCTGCGCAAAAAGGGCACGGTTATCGTGCCGGATATGTATGCCAACGCGGGCGGTGTGACGGTCTCGTACTTCGAGTGGGTCAAGAACCTTAGCCACATCCGCTTTGGCCGTATGCAGCGCCGCGCCGAGGAATCGCGTCACCAACTGGTGGTGGACGAGCTTGAGCGGCTGAGCGCGGATAAGGAACTGGGTTGGACGCTGAGCCCGAACTTCAAAGAGAAGTACCTGCGCGGTGCGGGGGAGTTGGAGCTGGTCCGCTCCGGTCTCGATGACACGATGCGCACGGCCTATGAAGCGATGGCCAATGTCTGGCACAGCCGCGACGATGTCGACGATCTGCGCACGGCGGCCTATCTCGTCTCGATCGAAAAGGTCGCGGCGAGCTATCACGCCAAGGGGCTTTGAGGGGGCGTATTTCCCCTTAAGTGAACGAAAAAGGGGCGCAGTGCGCCCCTTTTTGCTGACCGGGCCCACGATGGGGGCACAGGGCGCTTTCGGTCATTGATACTTGCGCCCCAAGTTGCTTGACTGCGGCAAGACCGGGGGAGGCGAATGATGCGATTTTCAGGACTGCGGGTGTTGCGCGAAGGTTTGACCGGCAATCGCGGTTGGACAGCGCAATGGCGCGATCCAGAGCCGCAGGCGGAATATGACGCCATCATCATCGGCGGCGGCGGCCATGGGCTGAGCACGGCCTATTACCTCGCCAAGAACCACGGGATGACCAATATCGCGGTGCTTGAGAAAGGCTACCTCGGCGGGGGCAACGTGGGGCGCAACACGACGATCGTGCGCGGCAATTACTTTCTGCCGGGCAATTCCGAGTTCTACAGCCATTCGCTGAAGCTCTGGGAAGGGCTGGCGGAGGAATTGAACTACAACGTCATGTTCAGCCAGCGCGGGGTGATCACCCTGTTTCACTCCGACGCGCAGCGCGATGCTTCGGCCCGGCGGGGCAATGCGATGATCAATCAGGGCGACGATGCGGAATTGCTCGACCGCGACGGCCTGCGCAAACTGCTGCCCTATCTGGATTACGACAATGGCCGTTTTCCCATCCACGGCGGGCTGCTGCACCGGCGCGGCGGCACCGCGCGGCATGATGCGGTGGCATGGGGCTATGCGCGCGGCGCGGACCGGCGCGGCGTCGATCTGATCCAGCAATGCGAGGTCACCGGCATCGACATCGAGAATGGCAAGGTGCGCGGCGTAGAGACCACGCGCGGGCCGATCCGGGCCAAGAAGGTGGCGATTGTGACAGCGGGGCGCTCGGGCCAAGTCGCCGCGATGGCCGGGATGCGCCTGCCGATTGAGAGCCATGTATTGCAAGCCTTCGTTACCGAGGGGCTGAAGCCGGTGATCGACCATGTGGTGAGCTTCGGCATGGGGCATTTTTATATCAGCCAGTCGGACAAGGGCGGGTTGGTCTTTGGCGGCGATCTGGATTTCTACGCCTCCTACGCGCAGCGCGGCAATCTGCCAATGATGGAACATGTCATGGAGGCGGGCATGACCCTGATGCCGATGATCGGCAAGGCCCGCGTGCTGCGCTCTTGGGGTGGGATCATGGACATGACCCCCGATGGCAGCCCGATCATCGACAAGACTGATACGCAAGGTTTGTTCATCGATTGCGGCTGGTGTTACGGCGGCTTCAAAGCGGTGCCGGCCTCGGGCTTTGCGCTGGCGCATCTGATGGCCACCGGGCAACACCATGAGACGGCGGCGGGCCTTAGGCTCGACCGTTTCCGCTCGGGCGAAGGTCTGATGGATGAAGAGGCCACCGGGTCTCAGCACAACTTGCATTGAGGGAGGGCGACCATGCGGATTGAATGCCCCATCTGCGGCAGCCGGGACCGGCGAGAGTTTTATTATCGCGGCGACGCCATCGCCTTGGCGCGGCCAGCACCCGAGGCCGGGGATGATATCTGGGACGGCTACCTCCACCTGCGCGACAACCCGGCAGGGCAGACGCGCGACCTGTGGCAGCATGAGGGTGGTTGCGGCGCGTGGCTCGTCGTCACCCGTGATACGGTGACCCATGTGGTGCAGGCCGTGGAACTGGCATCGGACGTGAAAAGGGCGATGGCATGAGGATCGCAGGGCGCGGATTGATCGACCGAGACACGCCGGTCAGCTTTACCTTCGACGGGCGGCGCTATGATGGCTTTGCGGGCGATACGGTCGCCTCGGCCATGCTGGCGAACGGGCAGCGGCTGATGGGGCGGTCGTTCAAATATCACCGCCCGCGCGGGGTGCTCAGCGCGGACAGCGAAGAGCCGAACGCGCTGGTGACCACAGGTGTCGGTCCCGCGTCAGAGCCTAACGTTCGCGCCACGATGCAAGAGATTTACGAGGGGCTGGCGGTGCGCAGCCAGAACGCTTGGCCGAGCCTCGATTTTGATCTCATGGCGGTGAACGATTTGGCGTCGCCGTTCCTCGGGGCGGGGTTCTACTACAAGACCTTCATGTGGCCGCGCAAATTCTGGAAGCACGTTTATGAGCCGGTGATCCGCCGTGCCGCGGGGCTCGGGCGGCTGAGCGGTCAGCCCAACGCCGACGCCTATGAGAAAGCCTATGCCTTTTGCGATCTCTTGGTGATCGGTGCAGGACCGGCGGGTCTGATGGCGGCGCTGAGCGCGGCGCGGGCTGGGGCCGATGTGATCCTCGCCGACGAAGACGCGCTGATGGGCGGGCGGCTGAATGCCGAGAACGAAAGCATCGGCGGCCAACCAGGTCACACATGGGCGGCGGGCGTGGTGGCGGAACTCGCGGCGATGGACAATGTGCGGCTGATGCCCCGCACGACGGTCACCGGGGCCTATGACGGCGGCATGTTCGGCGCGCTCGAACGGGTCAACCAACACCGCGCGCGGCGCGGCGAGGGTGCGCCGCTGGAATGTTTCTGGCGCATCGCGGCCAAGCAATCGATCCTTGCGGCAGGCGCGTTGGAGCGCCCGGTGGCATTCGCCAATAACGACCGCCCCGGGATCATGACGGCTGGCGCCGTGCGGGCCTATCTGAACCGCTGGGGCGTCGCGCCGGGCAAGCAGGTCGCGGTTTTCGGCAACAACGACGACGCCCACCGCACGGCCCGCGATCTGGCAGCGGCAGGGGTGCATGTCGCCGCGTTGATTGACAGCCGCGAGGGGGTCAGCATTGAAGGCGCGGATTTCCCGGTGCTGCGCAGTGCCGTAGTCTGCAACGCTTCGGGCCGCAAGGAATTGGAGGCCGTGACCATCCGCACAGCGGGCGGAGAGCATAAGATACAGGCTGACTGTCTGGCCATGTCGGGCGGCTGGAATCCTTCGGTGCATCTGACCTGCCATCTGGGTGGGCGACCCATTTGGGATCCAGCGATCCACTCTTTCGTACCGAGCCCCGGCGCGGTGCCGGGGATGCATGTGGCGGGGGCCTGCAACGGCACCTTCTCGACCCACGGCTGCCTTGCGGCGGGGGTGGCGGCGGCAGGGGACGCGCTAGAGGCTTTGGGCCGCAAGCCAGAGCCCATGGACCTGCCGCAGGCCGATGACGCGCCCTTCCACCTTGCCCCGCTTTGGGCGGTGCCGGGCAAGGGCCGGGCGTGGCTGGATTTTCAGAACGATGTCTGTGTGAAAGACGTGCAGCAGGCGGCGGCAGAGAACTTCCGCTCGGTCGAGCATATGAAGCGCTACACGACCCAAGGCATGGCCCCCGATCAGGGCAAGAACTCCAACGTGGCGGCGCTGGCGGTGTTGGCAGATGCCACCGGGCGCGGCATTGCCGAGACGGGCACGACCACCTTCCGCCCGCCCTATACCCCGGTTGCGATTGCAGCGATGGGCGCGGGCGGGCAGGGCAAGGGCTTTGCGCCCGAGCGGCTGACCACCAGCCATGCGGCCAGCCTTGCCATGAACGCCCCGATGGTGGAGGCGGGGCTGTGGTATCGCCCCAGCTATTTCCCACGCGGGCAGGAACGCAACTGGCGGCAGTCCTGTGACCGGGAGGTCGGTTTTGTGCGCAACACGGTTGGGGTCTGCGATGTCTCGACCCTGGGCAAGATTGACATTCAAGGACCGGACGCGGCCAAGTTTCTCGATCTGGTTTATACGAATAAGTTCAGCACCTTGAAGGTCGGCAAAGTGCGCTATGGTCTGATGCTGCGCGAGGATGGTTTCGTCATGGACGATGGCACCTGCGCGCGGTTGGGCGAGTCGCATTTCCTGATGACCACCACCACGGGTGCAGCAGGCGAAGTGATGCGGCATCTGGAATTCGTCACCCAATGTCTGCACCCTGAGTGGCAGGTGCATCTGACCTCGGTTACCGAACATTGGGCGCAGTTTGCCGTGGCGGGGCCGAAGGCGCGCGACTTGCTGAACGGGCTGCTGGAGCAGCCGATCGACAATGACAGTTTCCCCTTCATGGCCTGTGGTGGCGTACGGCTCGGCGGGGTGGAGGCGCGGCTGTTCCGCATCTCTTTCTCTGGCGAACCTGCCTATGAAATCGCGGTGCCCGCGCGCTATGGCGCGGCGCTGTTTGATCTGCTGGTCGCCCGGGCAGAGGCGCTGGAGGGCGGGGCCTATGGGATGGAGGCGCTCAACGTGTTGCGGCTGGAAAAGGGCCATATCACACACGCGGAGATCGATGGGCGCGCCACGGTGGGCGACATCGGCATGGAGCGGATGGTGTCGGACGCCAAGGATTGCATCGGCAAGACCATGTCCGAACGCCCCGGCCTGCGCGATCCGGAGCGGGGGCAGTTGGTGGGGCTGCGGCCCGTGGGCGCGGTGAAGCAGTTGACGGCGGGGGCGTTTTTGTTTGAGGCCGGGGCCGAGGCGCGCCGCGAGAATGCGCAGGGGCATACGACCTCGGTCGGCTTTTCGCCGGATATCGGCACCTTTATCGGGCTGGGCTTTGTCACGCGTGGCCGTCAGCGGCACGGAGAGGTGATGCGCATGGTCGATCATCTGCGCGAGATTGAGGCGGAGGTGGAGATCTGCGCCCCAGTCTTTGTCGACCCCGAAGGAGGGCGCGCCCGTGGTTGAGTTGAAAGCACAAACGCCCTTTGGCGACCTGCTCCCGTTAAAGATTGGCGGCATGACGGTGGCGGCCTGTGACATGGGTCAGTTGACCGTCCTGGGCGCTTTCGATCGTGCGGGCCTGTCAGAGGCGCTTGAGGCGACCCATGGCCTCGCCTTGCCCGACCCGCTACGCAGCACCGCCAAAGGCGATGCCCGCTGCCTGTGGTTTGGTCGGGATGAAGTGCTGCTCGTCGGTGTTGCGCCGGGCGAGGCGCTGACGAAACATGCGGCCCTCGTCGATGTCTCAGACGGATGGGCGGTGGCGGAATTGCAGGGACCGGGGGCCGAGGATGTGCTGGCGCGATTGGCCCCGGTGGATCTGCGCGACGCGGCGTTCAAACCCGGTCAGACCCTGCGCAGCCAGTTGCGCGACATGCCTGCCTCGATCACCCGCACTGAGACCGGCTTCCTGCTGATGGTCTATCGGTCGATGGCCGCCACTTTGGTGCGGGAGTTGCGCCGCGCTATGGAAGCGGTGGCATCGCGGCGCTAGGTTGTCCGGCGGGGGCCCGAATCCCCGTTTGGCAAACAACGGAGCATAGACATGAACAAAACGATTTTGGCCGCTTTGGCCGCGATGAGCATGGCGGTCTCGGGCCCGGCGCTGGCGGCCTCGAAAAAAGAAGACAGCTGTATGCATCAGGCCGCCGTGGTCGCCGCGGTGCAGCAGGCGCGGCTTGACCGGGTGAAGGAACGCGAAGTGCCCGCCGCCGTGAAGGCCAAGGCGACATGGCCCGAGAGCTTTAACACTGCGATCCCGTTGGTGACCCCTTGGGTTTATGAGATGAAGATGCGCGATGTGAAAAAGAACGATCTTTCCGCTGCATGGAAAGAAATGTGCCTCGCGCAGTAAGCTAACAAACACAATGCCGGGCAGGGGCGCTGCCCGGCGTGGAAGGGCGCTTTGCCGCCCGTGGCTGACCTGCCTCCTCTGGACTCTGATCCGCCCCGCCCGGTATATGAAGTCATGAGCCTGCCCCCTGGATTTTTGGAAGAACTGCGTGACCGCGCCAGCCTGTCTCAGGTGGTGGGGCGTAAGGTCATATGGGACAACCGAAAGTCCAATCAGGGCAAAGGCGACATGTGGGCGCCGTGCCCTTTCCATCAGGAAAAATCCGCCAGCTTTCACGTCGATGACCGCAAAGGCTTCTACTACTGCTTTGGTTGTCACGCGAAAGGGGACGCGATCTCTTTCGTGCGCGAGACCGAGAATGTGAGCTTCATGGAGGCGGTAGAGATTATCGCCCGCGAAGTCGGCATGCCGGTGCCCAAGCAAGACCCGCGCGCGCAGGCTAAGGCTGACAAACGCACGCAACTGGCCGAGGTGATGGAGCAGGCGGTGCAGTGGTTCCGCCTGCAATTGCGCACCGGGGCTGCGGGGGCGGCGCGGGACTATTTGGCCAAGCGCGGGTTGTCGGAACAGGCGCAGGCCCATTGGGAGATTGGCTTTGCGCCGAACAGTTGGCAGGGTCTATGGGATGCGCTCAAATCTAAGGGCGTCGCGGATGAGTTGATCCTTGGGGCGGGGCTGGCGAAACCCTCGTCCAAGGGGGGAAAACCCTATGACACTTTTCGCGGGCGCATTATGTTCCCGATCCGCGATGCGCGGGGGCGGGCGATCGCTTTTGGCGGTCGCGCGATGGACCCCGAGGATAAGGCGAAATACCTCAACTCTCCTGAGACAGAACTCTTCGACAAGGGCCGCAGCCTTTACAATGTGAAAGACGCCCGCGCCGCCGCAGGGCGGGGGCAGGCGTTGATCGTGGCCGAAGGTTATATGGATGTGATCGCCCTGCATGGGGCGGGGTTTGAAGGGGCCGTGGCCCCGCTTGGCACCGCGATTACCGAGAATCAGTTGCAGATGCTGTGGCGGATCGCGCCCGAGCCGATTATTACACTGGATGGCGACGCGGCGGGCCAGCGTGCTGCGCTTCGATTGATCGATCTGGCCCTCCCGCTGTTGGAGGCCGGGCAGAGCTTGCGTTTCGCGGTGATGCCCGAGGGGCAAGACCCCGACGATCTGCTGCGGGCCCAAGGGGCCGGGGCCTTGCAAAAGCTCTTGGACAGCGCCCTGCCCATGGTGCGTCTGCTGTGGCAGCGCGAGACCGAGGGCAAGGTCTTTGACAGCCCCGAACGAAAAGCGGCGCTGGATAAAAGTCTGCGCGAAAAGATTAAACTTATCCGCGATCCGTCGATCCGCAGTCACTATGGGCAAGAGATCAAAGACCTCCGGTGGGACCTGTTCCGCCCGCAAAAACAGCGCCCTGATTTTCGTCCCGTGGGCGGCAGGGGCTCGGGCAAGGGCGGGGGCAAAGGGGGCAAGGGTGCTCCATGGGGCGCGCCGCTGGCACCTTTGGCGAGTACGAAAGCCTCGGCCCTCGTGGCGATGAGCGATGAACAGGTGGGCATGCATCTGCGCGAGGCGGTGATCCTCGTGGCCCTCGTCGACTGCCCGCAATTGGTTGAGACTTTCGAGACCGGGTTGGAGGCGATGCGCTGCGACGATCCCGACCACGCCCGGCTGCGCGATCTGCTGCTGCGCTTTGGCCATGCAGGTCAAGAGACGCTGCGCGATGAGATTTCCTATGCCATCGGCTGGGAGACACTTGAAAACATGAAGGGGCAACGCCACGTTGCCATCACGCCCTGCATTCGCAATCCCGGCAACGTGGACATGACCCGCCTGACTGTGGCCGAGGAACTGGCCAAGCTGGATGCCGCCCGTGGGCTGAACGAAGAGATTGCCGAAGCCGTCGAAGACCTCAGCGGCCCGGCAGACGAGGGGGTAACCTGGCGCCTGAGCGAAGCGGCCCGCGCCGCCGACCTTGCCCGCCGCAGCGCGCAGGAAGAAAGCAACGGGGAATTCGACGTGGGCGACAACGGCATGACCATGGACCGCGATGAACGCAGCGCACTGGATGCGCTCTTGGGAACGATTAAATATGAGAAGTCGAAGGGTCGCGGATGAGGCATCAGCGTGGCCCATTTGCAGGACTTTTTGAAAATGCTGGGCAACGGGTTTAAGAATCACCAATAACCCCGCATGATTCGGAAAACCGAATCGTCTGCGGATGATTCGCGCTGACGCGCTGAAGGAGCATGAGATGGCTGCCAAAGATACGAATGACGACGCAAAGAGCAACGATTCAGAGGCTGGCCACTCGCTCGACATGAGCCAAGCCGCCGTGAAGAAGATGATCGGCGAGGCCCGCGAGAAGGGCTATATCACCTATGATCAGCTCAACACGGTGCTGCCGCCCGATCAGGTAAGCTCAGAACAGATCGAAGACGTGATGTCGATGCTGTCGGAAATGGGCATCAACATCATCGAAGACGAAGAGGCCGAAGAGGAAGAGAACAAAGGCTCGACCGAAGTCACGACCACCGAGTCCAACCGTGATGTGGCGCTGTCCTCTGGCACCTCTGAAAAACTCGACCGCACCGATGACCCGGTCCGCATGTACCTGCGCGAGATGGGCAGCGTTGAGTTGCTTAGCCGTGAGGGCGAGATCGCCATCGCCAAGCGGATCGAGGCCGGCCGCAACACGATGATCGCCGGGCTCTGCGAAAGCCCGCTGACGTTTCAGGCGATTACCATCTGGCGCGACGAACTTCTGTCCGAAGACATTCTGCTGCGCGACGTGATCGATCTTGAGGCGACCTTTGGCACCCAGATGGGCGATGAGGAAGAGACCACACCCGTCGTCGCCCCCACCGCTGGGACCGAAACCAAAAGCGAAGACTCGAAACCCGAGTACGACGCCGACGGCAACCCGATCTCTTCCGACGACGACGACGATGAGGACGAACAGGCCAACATGAGCCTTGCGGCCATGGAAGCGGCGCTGAAACCTCAGGTCCTCGAAGCGCTCGACATCATTGCGGATGACTACGAAAAGCTCAGCGCGATGCAGGACAGCCGCATCTCGGCCACGCTGAACGAAGACGGGTCTTTCACCAAAGATCAGGAGGCAATGTACCAAAAGCTGCGGTCCGAGATCGTGCTGTTGGTGAACGAACTGCACCTGCACAACAACCGTATCGAAGCCCTGATCGACCAGCTTTACGGCATCAACCGTCGCATCATGCAGATCGACAGCGCGATGGTAAAGCTTGCCGACCAAGCGCGCATCAACCGCAAGGAGTTCGTCGACAACTACCGTGGCTACGAGCTTGATCCCAACTGGATGGAGCGGATGGCCGAGAAGTCCGGTCGCGGTTGGCAGATGTTTATCGAACGCTCTAGCGACAAGGTCGAAGAATTGCGCGCTGACATGGCGCAGGTCGGTCAGTATGTCGGTCTTGATATCTCTGAATTCCGCCGCATCGTGCAGCAGGTCCAGAAAGGCGAAAAAGAAGCCCGTCAGGCCAAGAAGGAAATGGTCGAAGCGAACCTGCGCCTCGTCATCTCCATCGCCAAGAAGTACACGAACCGCGGCTTGCAATTCCTTGATCTTATTCAGGAAGGTAACATCGGCCTGATGAAGGCCGTGGATAAGTTCGAGTACCGCCGCGGCTACAAGTTCTCCACCTATGCGACGTGGTGGATCCGTCAGGCGATCACCCGTTCGATCGCGGATCAGGCGCGCACCATCCGTATTCCAGTGCATATGATCGAGACGATCAACAAGCTGGTTCGGACCGGTCGCCAGATGCTGCACGAGATTGGCCGCGAGCCAACGCCAGAGGAACTGGCCGAAAAGCTGCAAATGCCGCTTGAGAAGGTCCGCAAGGTGATGAAGATTGCCAAGGAGCCGATCAGCCTTGAGACGCCCATCGGCGATGAGGAAGACAGCCAACTGGGCGATTTCATTGAGGACAAGAATGCCGTGCTGCCGCTCGACAGCGCCATTCAGGAAAACCTCAAGGAAACCACCACCCGCGTGCTGTCATCGCTCACCCCGCGTGAGGAACGTGTCCTTCGGATGCGTTTCGGGATCGGCATGAACACCGACCACACGCTCGAAGAAGTCGGTCAGCAGTTCTCGGTCACCCGCGAACGTATTCGCCAGATCGAAGCCAAGGCACTGCGCAAGCTCAAACACCCGAGCCGCTCGCGCAAGCTGCGCAGCTTCCTTGATCAATAAAACGATGCGCGGCCCCGGTGGCCGCGCTTCCTTTTGCGGGGTGGGCCTTTGACCTGCCGCGCGCGCCGCTTACATCAGTGGGATATCCCAAGGAGGATCCCATGATGCGCAAAACTCTCCTTACCCTTCTGTGCTTGGTGCTGCCGCTGCAAGCCGCCGCGCAGGCTTATCGGGCCGAGAATTGGTTGGTCGTCGTGCCCCTCACCGCGCGTGATTTTGAGGTGATCGAAGACCACGGTGCAGGCGCGCGTCACGTCTGGTGCGCAGCGGCAGAATTTGCGCAGGATGTTTTGGGCCTGCCGCGCAGTGAGCGGCTTTTCATCAAAACGCCCCGTGGGCCGTCGCTCAGCGGTGTGGGCCGAACCGGCGTTGTTTTCACCACCGATCCCGAGCGGGTGAACGGCGATATCCGGCAGTCCTATTCCGTCACTCTGCGTCGCGCGGGAGAGAACCTGCCCAGCCACCATGCGCGTCAGTTCTGTTCGGACCACCTGATTGAGTTGGAAGATTTCTAGAGCCAAAATCTGACCCAGACCGTTGTCTGCGCGGCACCTCGGGCCTATCCTGCGTGGGATGTTGCGGTGGATCAATCTCATGCGTCTCGTTCTTGCCAGCCTGTTTCTGACCCTCGGCGTCAGCCAAGCCGCTGCCCTTTGCGACGCAGTCAGCACCACGGTTTTGAGCTGTACGACCGGCAGGGGCACCAAGCAGTTGGATGTCTGTATCACCGGGGATCGCGTGACCTACCGCTTTGGCCCTTACGCCGCGCCTGACCTGAGGTTGAGCGCTCCGATCAAGGAGGTCGCGCATCAGCCTTGGCCGGGGATTGGTCGCGCCATTTGGGAGAGCACGACCTTTCGCAACGGCGCGTTTTCCTATGAGGTCTACGGCGCATACGACAAGATTGATCAAACCAGCAATGGCGGTGTGACAGTGACCGAGCAGGGCCGCGAGATCGCAGCACTTACCTGCGACAGCGGTACGGCGGAACTGGGGCTCTTTGCGCTCAGCGATGCGAAACAGGCTGCGGGCCAATGCTGGGATGCCGACGCGCGAAATTGGGGAGCCTGCTAAGATGCAGACTATATTTACCGTCGAAACGCGCGGGCAGGCGCTCTACGAATTCACCGATGATGTGGCCCGATGGCTTGCCGGGCAGGGGGATGGGCTGCTGACGCTCCTTGTGCGGCACACCTCTGCCTCGCTGTTGATCCAAGAGAACGCCGATCCAGACGTGCAGCGCGACCTCTTGGCCTATTTCGCGCGGCTGGTGCCGCCTGCGGATGCGCCGCAAATGGGCTATCTGACGCATCTGTTGGAAGGGGCGGATGACATGCCTGCGCATATCAAAGCCTCGGTTCTGCCCGTCAGCCTCAGCATCCCCGTGGGGCGGGGGCGGATGATGCTGGGGACATGGCAGGGCATCTATCTGTTCGAGCATCGCAATACCCCTCATCACCGCCAAATCGCGGCGCATTTCCGGCCCGACTGACGCCGGACCGGACAGGGCTCAGCCCGTCGGCATCAGATGGATTTCACGCACCGCCGCCCGCGCAGGTGCTTCGAGGGCATGCATGACGGCATTTGCCACGTCCTCGGGTTGCAGCTTGTCGGGTTTGGCCTCATCGAAAAAGGCCGTATCGACCATGCCGGGGGACACCACCATGCAGCGGCCACCCCATTCGGCCATCTCATCCGCCAGATTGCCCGCGAAACCGTGGATGAACCATTTGGTGGCGCTATAAATTGAGCCTTGGATATGGCGCCGACCTGCGGCAGAGCCGGTAACGACATATTGCCCGGTCGTTTTGCGCAGATGCGGCATGGCGGCATGAGCGGTATAGAGCGCGCCCATGATATTGAGGTCCACCATCGCCTTCCAATCCTGCGGATCGCCCTTTTCGGTGCCCGCCGGGCTGGTGCCACGTCCGGCATTGGCGAATGCCGCATCGACCCCGCCAAAGTGATCGGCGAGCTTGTCGAGCGCCTGTTTCTGCGTGTCGTAATCGGTGGCGTCGCCCACGAGCACCAGCGCCTGATCTCCGATCTCATCGGCGAGGGCGTTCAGTTTCTCTTCGCTGCGGGCGAACAGGCCGATGTTCCAGCCCGCCATGGCTGCGGCTCGCGCGGTGGCCGCGCCGATCCCGCTGGAGGCACCGGTGAGGAAAAGTGTCTTGGTCATAGCATGCTCCGTTTATGTCCTTGGCTGACCAACGCGGGGGCATGGCGTTGGGTCCATGACACATTTTTGAACGCAACATCTAGCTGTGGAAATCTTCTCTACCCAAAACCTCGCGGCTCCCCTATAAGTTTTGACAAGAGGGCCGCGCGCCCCACAAGTGAGGCAGGATGAAGAGGGGGACGGCCCATGCGCTGCCCGTTTTGCGGAAATATCGACACCCAAGTGAAAGACAGCCGCCCGGCCGAGGATCACGTCTCGATCCGGCGCAGACGGTTCTGTCCGGCTTGCGGGGGACGCTTTACCACTTATGAACGGGTGCAACTGCGCGATCTTGTGGTGATCAAAACCTCTGGCAAACGCGAAGACTTTGACCGCGACAAGCTGGAACGCTCGATCCGCATCTCCATGCAAAAACGCCCCATTGATCCGGAACGTATCGATCAGATGATTTCCGGCATCGTGCGCCGATTGGAAAGCATGGGCGAGACCGACATTAGTTCCAAACACATCGGCGAGATCGTGATGGAAGCGCTGGCTCGGATCGACACAGTTGCCTATGTGCGTTTCGCCTCAGTTTACAAGAACTTCCAAGCCGCGGATGATTTCGATAAATTCGTTCAAGAACTGCGGCCCGACGCTCTGCCGGAAGAGTGACCGGCGATCGGGTGAGCGACGCGCGGTTCATGGCGCTTGCGCTGTCCTTGGGGCGGCGCGGGCAGGGCAATGTCTGGCCCAACCCGGCGGTCGGCTGTGTCATCGTGCAAGGCGCTCGGATCGTTGGGCGCGGTTGGACCCAGCCCGGCGGGCGCCCCCATGCAGAGCCGCAGGCGCTGGCGCAGGCGGGCGCTGCGGCGCGCGGGGCGACGGTCTATGTCACGCTTGAGCCCTGTTCCCACCACGGTAAGACAGCGCCTTGCGCGCAGGCGCTGATCGACGCAGGCGTGGCCCGCGTGGTGATCGCGACCCAAGATGACGATGCGCGGGTCAACGGGCGCGGCATCGCGATGTTGCGGGATGCCGGGATCGAGGTCTCAGTCGGGCTGCACGAAGACGCGGCCCGCGCGGATAACGCGGGTTTCTTTTGCCGTACCGATCTGGGCCGTCCGATGCTGACGCTGAAGCTGGCCAATTCCTTTGACGGGCGCATCGCTACTGGCACGGGTGAGAGCCAATGGATCACCGACGCCCCGGCGCGGCGGTTGACCCATGCCATGCGCGCGCGGCACGACGCGGTGATGGTCGGGGCAGGCACCGCGCGCAAGGATGACCCCAGCCTCACGGTGCGCGGTCTTGGCGTCGCCCAGCAACCGGCGCGCGTTGTCGTCTCACGCAGGCTCGACCTGCCGCTGATGGGACAATTGGCGCGGACGGCGGCAGAGGTGCCGTTGATCCTCTGCCATGGCACGGATGCCGATCCGGCCTTGGTCAAAGCGTGGTCCGATCTGGGGGCCACGATGCTGCCCTGCGCCGCGCGGGGGGCGCAATTGAACCCCACTGATGTGTTGCGGCAACTGGCGGGCCATGGGCTCACCCGTATCTTCTGCGAGGGCGGCAGCGCCTTGGCCGCCTCGCTCATCGAGGCGGATTTGGTCGACCGGCTGGTGGGCTTCACCGCCGGGTTGGTGATCGGGGCCGAAGGTCTGCCGGGGATCGGAGCGCTCGGTCTTTCGCGACTGGCCGAGGCGCCGCGCTTTGCCCTACAGTCGAGCCAGCAGATCGGACCGGACCTGCTGCACGTTTGGCGTCGGAACGCGGCCGACTAAACGCTACCGCCGCCAGAGGTGGCTCTGGCTGGCAAAGACCCCTTGAAGTTTCGACAGCAGCCGGTTGCCCAGTCCGGCGCGGGGCAGGCTGCCGGAGGCCAGCCGTTCGACCACCACTTCGACGGGGCAGGGCAGGCCGCTTAGCGGATCGCGGTAGCGCGGGTAATCAATGAGGGTGGCATGGACCAGCCCTTCCAACGTCGGTTGCGCCCGGCGGCGGGGCGGCACATCGCCCCGGTCTTCGGTCAGCCCCCAGCCTGCGTAGAAAGGCGCGCCCAAGGTCACGACCGGCACGCGGCGCAGGAGGGCTTCGAACCCCAAGAGCGAGGTCATGGTCCAAACCGCGTCGACTCGGCCCAGCAGGGCCATCGGGTCGGCGTGGTGGAGGATAAGATCGGCGTCGCCTGCATCGGTCGTACCTTTGCGCAGGCCCGCTTCGACATCGGGGTGGGGTTTGTAGAGGATCACGGCATCCGGGTTGGCGGCACGGGCGGCGGCCAGCAGGGCCGCGTTGCTGCGCACGGTGTCTGTGCCCGTGAGGATCGAAGCGTCATCTTCCACCTGACCGGGCACAAGGATGCGGCGTCCCGTTGGCAGATCGGGCGCGGCGCCGCCAAGGTTGTATTTGCTCAGCCCCGCGCCGGTGAGCCTGTCGATCAGCGCGCGGGCGCGGGCCAGTTGATCGGGGCGCAGCTCGGCGCGTTTTTCGATCCATTTCTCCAGACGGCTTGGCCCTTGGGGGTCGTAGTAGATGCCCAGATCATCGCAGACCAGCGAAAGGGGCGGGACCAGTTCGGCCCCCAGCCCGCGTGAGCGCAGAAACCCGTCTTCAACCCGCAACGCACCTTGGGGCGCGGTCTCTGCCTTGCTGGCCCAGACCATGGCGCGGCGGGGCGGCTTGGGGGCTTCTGCCGGGCCTTTGCGGAAGCGAAGCGGCGTTGACGCGCCAAAGAACTGCTGCAATGGGCGACGCTTCCACAGGCGCATGCCCCAAGCGTCCCAACCGGGGTGATCCTCCCGCCACGCGCGGGCCTGCGCTGTGAGCGCGGCGAGAGCCGTCTCGAAACTGCCGAGCCGGTCGCGGTAGGGGTCGTACCACGTGGGATAGAGGATCATCGCCGCCGCAAAGAGCTGCGCGCGGCTAAGGCGGCGCTGGCGGCGCTGGCGGCGTTGGACGGGGAATTCATCCTCCGTCAGCCCCCAGCCCGCGTAGAAAGGCTGGCCAAAGACGCGCGGCCTGTGCCCGGCAAAGATCGCCTCGAACCCCATTTGCGAGGAGACGGTATAGACGCCGACAGCGCCTTCGAACAACGCCAAAGGGCTGATGGGATCGGTCCGCAGGGTGATCCGGTCGTTGGTATCCTCGGGGCCGAAATGCCCCGCGCGATAGCCCCGCACCGTCTCGGGGTGGCTTTTGATGATCACCCGCGCGCCGGGGTGTTCCTCTTGCGCGAAGACGAGCATTTCCAGAAACCGTGCGCGATCCGCCCCCGAGGCGGTAACCGAAGCGTCGCCGCGGGTCTGGTCGATCACCAGCACATAGCCCGGTTCAGGCGCAGGGGTGCCGAGGTCAAAGCCCGCGTATTTGGTCAGATGCGCCTCGGCCATCTGCGCCATGCCGCCCCGCGCGCGGTCCAGTAGGGCGGTGTTGTCCAGCGGATGATGGGCAAGAAGTTCTTCAAGGTCAGAAGGTTGGGCGGGGTCGAAATGCGCGCCCCGGCTGTCGATCAGCAGGCCCAAGGGCGGTTCTCCGGCGCGGCCCGGGTGGAGAGAGCGCAGCCAAGCGTCCTCCACACGGATCACCGGCACGCCGCGTTTTGCCGCCACGGCCAGCCCACGGTGCGCGGTGGGGGAGTTGCCCCAGACCGCCACGGCATCATCGGGACCGGGTAGGCCGATGCGCAGGGAATGGCCCGACAGCTGCAAAATGCGCCGCACCCGCCGCTGCGTCAGAAACCCGCCGTTATATACGAAAAGCCGCCGGCTCCTTTCGGGACCGGCGGCGGGGTATTGGTATGGGTCAGCTTCAAAGGCCACCGGCGTGGATCAGCCGCTGGTGAGCGATGAGATGCTGCCGGCCGACCCTGCCGTGCCTGTGATGGCCGAGATCACCTTGCTCCACTGGGTGAAGGGCGCCTCGGTGACATAGATCGTGTCACCGTCACGGATCACGAAGTCTCGGGCCATGAACATGCCGTTGGGTTTGGTCAGGTCAGTCACATAGACCAAGCGCTGCGCGCCTGTCAGGTCACTGCGCCCCAGCACCTGCTCGGCGACTTCTTCAGGCTCATTGCGGAAGACGAAAACGCCGGTGGGATCAGCCGAGATCGGGCTCAGCCCGCCGACCTGCGCGATACCTTCCAAAAGCGAGAGGTTCTGCGATTCAAAGGGCACGCGGGCCTGACCTCCGGTGGCGCCAAGGGCGGTGAAAGAACGTGTGTCTTCCTCGACCAGAATGCGGTCGCCGGGGCGCAGCGCGATGTCGAGTTCGGGGTGATCATAAAGATCTTGGAACCAGATTTTGCCCCGCTGCGCGCCGCGGATCACGGTGACCTGCGCGATTTCGGGAATGATGGTCACACCGCCTGCACGGGCCAACATGGCGGCAAGTGTGCGGGTGGGGCGCTCGATGGGATAGACGCCCTGCGCGCCGATGGAGCCAATCAGCGACACGGTCGAGCCATCCCCTGCCGCGCGGCGCACTTCGACCTGCGGATCGGGAGTCTGTTCGCCCAATTTTTGGGTGATGATGCGGCGGATGGCCTCGGGCGTGTTGCCCGCAGCGCGGATGCGGCCCGCGTAGGGAATAAAGATAAAGCCTGCGCCATCGACCTGCACTTCTTCGAGCAGGGTGGCCGGCGCGCCTTCGACGCCCAAAAGCGGGTCATCCACGTTCTCATACACGGTGATGCCAAGGATGTCGCCCGGTTGGATCGTGTCAGAGCCGACCCGGCCTGCGTTTTTAAAGCTTTCGGAAAAGCCAAGCGCGGGGGCCACGGCGGTGGCACGGGTGACGCGGTCGTTCACGCTGACGACAAAGGCATCGCCCTCGCGTTGAACGGAGCCTGCATAGATTTGCCGCTTGTTCGGCCCGACCTGTGGCAAACCACAAGATGAGATGACGGCCACTGCCGCCAGTGCTGCGACGGGACGCGCCCACCGGAAAGATACGGATTTCACTGCCCGGTCTCCTCGACCTGAAATATCTGCCTCGAAATCGCCAATTGTTTTGGCGTATTACTTTGCAACTTAGCGCAGCCTAACAAAAAAATCTACAGGCCGGAATGGGTTAACTCAGGTGACGACCCGCAACTGTTGCCGAGGGGCCGCGGTGCCCTGTTCCAGCGCGTCATATGGATCGTCGGGCGCGAGCATCATATCGACCACTTGGCGCAGCAATTGCCGCCGCCCCCGCGCGGCATAGAACCCGCCCGGAACCTGAGAAGTTTCAAGGAGATAGCGGCGGTAGTCCTTATAGGCGCGGTTGTCGGGGCGGCTGGCCGTGGCAAAGAAATCCGGCAAAGGCTGGTCCGACACGAATTCTGGCTGGGAATAGACCGCCCGGCCAAAGACCTTGAGGGGGATGCCGCGCCAAAGCACCTGTTGCCCGGCGGTAGAGTTCACCGTGACCGCGCTGCGGGTGTCGTTCAAAAGCTGTGCCAGCTTGCCGCCGCGGACAAAATGCACCCGGTCTGAAACGCCGAAGGCACGTGCCAGCCGTTTGACATCGCGCCGCACGGGGACGCGGCCATCCTCCAACGGATGCGCCTTGATGACGAGGTGGTGGTGCTGCGGCGCGCCCTTGGCAAAGCCTTCGATCACCAACTCTAGGAAATCGGCCATCGTGTCGAAGGGTGAATGCTTTTGGAAAGAGGAATCATGCTCAAGTTGCAGCAGCGCCAGATGATAGGGAAAGCCGCCCAGCCGGATTTTTAGCGTCGCCAGCAAACGGTCGGCGGCCAGCACCGGCATCAGCAGCAGGCGCTTGAGGTAGAGGCGGAATTCCTTGGTCACCGGCAGGCTGCGGTGGGGTTTGAAATTGCGGTAGTCGCCGTTTCGGAACATCACGAACCAATGGTAAAGCGCGCCGTAAAAGATGTGGTGCCGCATGTCGCCCCAGTGGCCGGGGGGCAGGGGGGCTTCCATGTCCGAGCGCGCCAGCGCCGCCTGCATCTGCGGAATGGTCATCTCCATCAGGCGCGAGTTGCCGTTTGATCCGCCGCGCTCATAGGTGACCCAATAGGGCCGCATATAGCCTTCCTCGAAAACATGCACGGTGATGCCGCGGCGCTTGGCTTCGGCCACTGCTTCGGCGTGGATGGGGCGTGTATCGCCGTAAAGCACGATGTCGGTGACCTGCTTTTCGTCCAGTAGGGTGGCGAAAACGCTCGGCCAATCCTCAACCGTGCCGCGATAGGGGATGTAGGTCGAGGGATGAAACCAAAAGGCCCGGTCGCCAGCGTTAAACCCCACGCGCCAGACCTCTGCGCCCGCACGGCGCAGCATCTTGCCTAGGCTGTTAAAGAAGGGACCATGTGGGCCCTGCAAAAACAGGAAGGTTCTGGTTGGGGTGTCGGTCACGGTCATGCTGGTCCTAAATCGTCGTGATTTGGCTTTAACCACCATATAATAGGGGCGACAATGTGGCGTGACCCGCTCTTGCCTGTGACGGTGCGCGGGTTTACCACTGCGCCGAACCACTAAAGGAGCCTATCCCATGTTCACCGGCATTATCACAGACGTTGGCAGCGTGACCAAGCTGGAGCAGGAAGGCGACCTGCGCGCGCGCATTCAGACCGGCTATGACATCAGCAGCATCGACATGGGGGCGTCTATCGCAAGCGATGGGGTCTGCCTGACGGTCGTGGGGCTGGGCGATGATTGGTACGAGGTGCAGATCAGCGCCGAGACGGTGGCCAAGACGAACCTTGGCCAGCATTGGGCCGAGGGGCGCCGCGTGAACCTTGAACGCGCGTTGAAGGTGGGCGATGAGTTGGGCGGGCATATCGTCTCGGGCCATGTCGATGGCGTGGCCGAGATTATTGAGATGAAAGACGAGGGCGACAGCACCCGCGTGACGCTTCGCGCGCCGAAAGAATTGGCGCGGTTCATCGCGCCTAAGGGGTCTGTGGCGCTGAATGGCACCTCGCTGACGGTGAATGACGTCGATAGCTGTGATTTCGGCATCAATTTCATTCCGCATACCAAAGAGGTGACCACTTGGGGCGATGCCAAGGTTGGTGATCTGGTCAACCTCGAAATCGACACGCTGGCGCGCTACGTGGCGCGCCTGAACGAGATGTGACGCGGCGCCCTTCGGGGCGCGCTCTGGCCAAGCGGCGCAGGTCAGTTTAAGAGCCGGGCAACAGATAGATGGAACACAGCCGATGCAATTTGACACACCCGGACCGGTCGAGACAGGGCTGAGCGATGCGATCTCGCCCATCGAAGAGATCATCGAAGACGCACGCCAAGGCCGTATGTTCATTTTGGTGGACCACGAGGACCGCGAGAACGAAGGCGATCTGGTGATCCCGGCGCAGTTTGCCGATGCTGCGGCGATCAACTTCATGGCAACCCACGGGCGCGGGCTGATCTGCTTGCCGATGACGGCGGAGCGGGTCGATCACCTTGGCCTGCCGATGATGGCGGTGAACAACTCTTCCCGGCATGAGACGGCCTTTACCGTCAGCATCGAAGCGCGGGAGGGTGTCAGCACCGGTATCTCTGCCGCCGACCGTGCGCTGACCGTGGCCGTGGCGATCTCGGAACAATCCGGTTCGGCGGATATCGCCACCCCCGGCCATGTCTTCCCCCTACGCGCCCGCGATGGTGGCGTGCTGGTGCGGGCAGGGCATACCGAAGCGGCGGTGGATATTTCGCGACTTGCCGGGCTGCACCCTTCGGGCGTGATCTGCGAGATCATGAAAGACGATGGCGAAATGGCGCGTCTGCCCGATCTGGTGGCGTTTGCGGCCGAACATGGCCTCAAAATCGGCACGATCAGCGATCTGATCACCTATCGCCACAAACACGACAACCTGCTGGTTGAGCGGGACAGCCGCACCGTCACCTCGGCCTATGGCGGCGAGTGGCAGATGCGGGTGTTCTCCGATCAGATCACCGGGACCGACCATGTGGTGCTGACCAAGGGCGATATCTCAACCCCCGAGCCGGTGCTGATCCGGACCCATGCGATCAACGCGCTGGAAGACATTCTGGGCCTTGGCCCCAGCCCGGCGGATGAATTGCCCCGCGCGATGCAGATCATCGCCGATGAAGGGCGGGGGGCCGTGGTGCTGTTCCGCGACCCTTACCCGCGTCTGCGGCTGGATGCAGAAGACGATGAGCGCCCGCGCACGATCAAACGCACCGGGCTGGGCGCGCAGATCCTGTCGTCGATGGGGCTGCATGAGTTGGTCCTGCTGACCGACAATCCCGACACGCGCTATCTGGGCCTTGATGCCTATGCGCTGGAAATCGTGGGCACCCGGCCCATCACCACGGAGTAATCGCCATGGCTTCCGCCGAAGAACACACCATCCTGCCGCGCCCCAGCTTTGACGAACCGGTGAAGCTGCTGATCGTCGTTTCGCCCTATTATTCGGACATTGCGAACGGCATGCTGACCGGCGCCAAGGCCGAGCTTGAGGCCGCCGGTGCGACCTATGAGGTTATCGAGATGCCCGGCGCGTTGGAGATTCCCACCGCCATCGGCATTTCCGACCGAGGCAGCAATTTTGACGGCTATGTCGCGCTTGGCTGCGTGATCCGTGGCGAGACGACGCATTATGAAACCGTCTGCAACGACAGCAGCCGTGCCTTGCAACTGCTTGGTCTGCAAGGGCTTTGCATCGGCAATGGCATTCTGACGGTCGAGAACAAGAAGCAGGCCGAAGTCCGCGCCGACCCCGAGGGGCAAAACAAAGGCGGTGGTGCGGCGGCTGCGGCCTTGCATCTTATCGCACTCGCTCGTAAATGGGGCCGCCAGAGCAAGGGCATCGGGTTCAAGCCATTCGGGCAGGACACTTTGATGGCCGGCGACACGGATGGATCAAACCTCGCATGACCAGCAACGCGCTTTCGGGCAATCAGAAACGTAAGATGAAGTCGGCCTCGCGGCTCTATGCCGTGCAGGCGCTGTTCCAGATGGAACATTCCGCGCAGACGGTCGATGTCGTGCGTCACGAGTTCATCGACCACCGTTTCGGCGCCGTCTATGAGGGTGACGAAATGCAGGAGGGGGATGTCGATCACTTCTCTCGCGTGCTTGAAGATGCGGTGAACTATCAGGCACCGATCGACCAGATGGCCAACCGTGCAATCGTAGCTAAATGGGCCATCGCCCGGATCGACCCTACCCTGCGCGCGCTGTTCCGCGCCGCGGGTGCCGAGCTCCGGCATGACGATACGCCGCCGCGTGTGGTGATCAAGGAATACGTCGACGTGGCCCATTCGTTCTTCCCCGATGGACGCGAGCCGAGCTTTGTGAACGCCGTGCTTGACCACATGGCGCGAGAGGCCCGCCCCGAAGCGTTTTAAGCGCGAGGGAAAGTGGCCCCGAGGGGCCATCAACCACATCATAATCTTGGGAAAAGTGACGGGAACCGCGCCTGCCGCTGCTGTTTTATATTCCCGAGGACCTGTATGTACAGGTGGGCGCCAGGTAACCGAACCAGGGCTCGGACAGAGCCAGCTCCCTCGGATTTGCTTAAGGCCACTGGAATGTAACGTTCACGAACAGGGCAGAACCCGTCGACCCTCGATGTAGGGTCCATGGGGGGCTGCGGCAAGGGGGCGAAGGTGGATTTGCAAAACTTCTGCGCTCCGCTCAGTCCTCAGAAGGGATAAAGCCATAGCGGCGTAACTCTTCCGGCAGCAGCACGTAGATTTCATCGGGCGGGGTGACCAGCGCATGCTGCATCACCAGCGGGTCTACCCCCATGTCATCCAGATAGCGCATCACCTCTCCTTGGCCGCGTTGGATATCCTCAACGGCGACAAAGGCGGGCAGGATCGTGCTTTCGCCAAAGTAGTGCTGATGCACCCCGACCGAGGCGCTGTCGGGGACCGTGCGTGCCTCGCCTGCGGCCAGCAGGTAGGGGCAGGCGGAATAGCAGATGTCGCCGTCCCGCAGCGCGGTGTCAAACCCTTCGCGGCGCAGGTAGCGGCCCAGTTCCAGTGCATCGCGGACCGACCCGCCGGGGGAGTTGAGATAGATTTCCTCAGGCGCGGGGGAAAGCTCGGCCAGTTGCTTGGTGATCCGCTCTGCATCGCCTGCTTCGATGGTGCCTTCCAGCAATGCGGCGCGACCGCCAGAGACAGGCGTCAGGATCAGCCGGTCGGGCAGGGCGGTATCGGGCATCGGCTGGCCGGGATTTGGCGCGCGTTCGGGGCGAAAGCGGCGGGTCTGGTCGCCGGGGCGGATGGGTTCGGTCAGTTCCGGTGCGCGCGGGCCAAAGCCGGGCAGGCGCAGCCCTTCGCCCAAATCGCCCCAGAACAGCAGCACCGCGAGGCCCAGTTGAAAGATCAGCACGCCGATCAGCACCCGCCCCACGATGGGCGGGCGGCGAGTGCCTTCTAGTTTTTCCGAAGTCTCCTCGCTCATGTGCTTTTTATCGGCGTGACATGGCCGGGGGCGTCTTCGCGTGCGCCCTCATCGGTCGAGGGGGCGGCTTCTGCGGCGGGGCGTCTGTGGGCGGGGCTTTCTTGCATCGCCACATCGACATCGCGCACGGCGGCCAGTGCTGCGCGCAGCTCGGCAAGGGTCAGCGTGTCTTCGACCGCGGCCCCCTCGCGGCCAGAGCGGATCGCGCCTTGGGTAATGGCGAGTATCATCACCAGCACGGCGGGCAATAGGTCAATCGCAATCGCACCGGCCCAAGAGGGCACGAAGTTGCGCGCATAGAGGATCACCGCATCGGCGCTGGAGATCGGCGTATAGGTCGTGTCGGCGGCGGGCGGCATGGCCTGCACGTCTTGCGCGGCGCGCTCCAGCGTGGCGGCGCGTTGGGCCAGCACTTCCAGAACCGAGGTGATCGTGGCGCCCTGCGCGCCGCGCTGTTCTTCGTTGCTGCCGTCCAGTTCCGGCAGCACGACGGAGGCCGCCAGATCCTGTGCCGCGCGTTCAACCAGTGGTGCGACCGAAAGTTGCCGCAAACGGGTTATCAAACCGGCAAGGCGCACGGCCTGTTCGGAAAACTCGACCGAGCGTGCTTGGACCGGGCCGGGTTCTACCGTCAGCGCGCGCATCCGGCTGAGGATTTGGTTGCCCTCTGCAAAGGCGTCATTCACCAGCGGGGTCTGCGTGGCGATCTGCGCCTCCAGCCCTGCCAATTCCGCCGATTTCTGCCGCAGGACACGGAACACCGCGCCGCGCCCAGCAAGGCCCGAAAGACTGCCTGCGGCCTCTTGTTCGCTCAGGTCCTCGAAGCTCTGTCTGACCCGCGCCACGTCACGCTCAAGCCCTTGAGCGGAAAGAGCGATTTCATGGGTGCGCTCCAGCGCGCCTTGGTAGTCTTGCACCGTCTCGGCCAGATGCTGTTCGACCGCCGCCGACCCGGCCAGCGCCGCGGCGTTCAGCCAACTCGACATCGCGATGATCGCCACGGAGCCGAGACCCATGGCCCCCAAAAGCCCCATCCGCGCCCGTGTCGTGCGCACTGCAGGGAAGAGCCGCAGCAGATAGGACCAAAAGACGAAGATACCGACCGAAACCGCCACGGAATAGGCGATCGCGGCAAAGGCCGACATGGCGCCATTGTCGTCGAGCAGTGAGGAAACGCCAAGGTAGGTGTAGATGCCCGAGGCCACGGCGAGGACACCAAGCGCCGTGCCAGAGAATGTGTCGAGCCATGTCAAATGGCCCTCTAATTCACGGGCATAGCGCACCCCGCGCGCCTGTGTCTCACTCATCGGTTCGCGTTGTGCCATGGGCCCCCCTCGCTTTGCTTGTTTGAAGATAGGGGGTTGTGGGGGAAATACCAAACTTTCCGGTGTGGGCCCTTGCGAATGTTCACCAAATGTTCATATTTGTCGCTATGATGGAAAACGAGATACGACAGTTCCAACCCGGTCAGCTTCTGGCGCGGGGGGTGATGCGGCATTTGGCCGATCTGGGTTTCGCCTCTGTTGAGGAACTGGTGCCAACGCGCGGCCTGCGGGTGGACGTGATGGCACTTGGCCCGAAGGGGGAGATTTGGATCGTCGAATGTAAATCCTGCCGCGCCGATTTCATGGGCGACGCAAAATGGGAGGGCTATTTGGAATGGGCGGACCGGTTCTTTTGGGCCGTCGACAGTGATTTTCCGGTAGAGCTGCTGCCGGAGGAAAGCGGCCTTATCATCGGTGACGCCTATGGGGCCGAGATTGTGCGAATGAGCGACGAGACCAAGCTTGCGCCCGCCCGGCGCAAGGTGATGGTGCAAAAGTTCGCGACCCATGCCGCCCGGCGCCTGCACCGGCTGCGCGATCCAGATATGGCGCCGAACTGGTCTTGATAGTGGGGCTGAGCGCAGTTTTTGCTTCGAAAGTAGTGCCTTGGCAGAGCGCTGGAAGAACGCAATGCCCTGCGGGCTGCCTGTCCCTCAAGGGGGCTTAACGCCCCTTTTTGCCCGCGCGGTTCGCTGCGGCCATGATTTCTTCGGCGATTTCGCGGGCTTCCTCGGGCGTGAAATCCATCGGAATTTCAACGCCGTCCCCTTCGACAAAAAGGCGGACCATGCCTTTGTCGGTCGGGCCGATTTGCAGGTTTGCTTCAATGTCGCGTTCGGTGTCGATGCCCATGGGAGCCTCCGGTTTGGTGGGGCTTATCGCTAGCGCGGAGTGGCGGAAAAGGCAAGGGATCTTGCGGTGTTGCGGGACTGTGGCGACCGGGATTCGGCATGGTGCGGATGCGTGCGGGAAACGCTGACCCTCTATGCGGCACGTGGTGGGCTCTGATGCCGTTTTTTGGCACACCTCTGAGCCGAAAGGGCTGAACAAGGCGCGGTGTAGGGGCAGGGGCGCAAGAACCAGTGGCCAGCCACCGAAGTTTCCCCCGGAAAAGGCGATGGTCGGGAAGACGTGAAAATTCTGCCGAAAACCGACCATTCTTCTGTCCCTGAGGTCTTGCATTCCTCTGCCACGGGCGCTAAATCCGCCCCAGTGCCGCCTTAGCTCAGTTGGTTAGAGCGCTTGATTGTGGATCAAGAGGTCCCTGGTTCGAGACCAGGAGGTGGTACCATCCCCCCCCCACTTTTCGTGCATCGGCCACTCTTTCCAGTGAGACTAGCGCCTTTCCGCGAGGGCTGGCCGCGCAGTGCCGCACCAGCGTTTCCACGCTAACCCATAGAATCTAAGCCTTTTCTGGAACGTTCACCCTCAGCTTTCGTTGTAACCACAGCAATTAACGAAAGAGGAGAGAGACAGGAAAACGCTCACAGCCAGCACCCTTGCCTTGACAATCGCAGGCACCGCCGCTTTCGCAGAGGCCCATATGGTCGACCATTCCAACCTCGACAGTGTGGCGATGAACGAGATGCGCCGCGATCTGATCCGCTCGCGGGATATCACAGGCGGAGAGATTTACACCATCAACGAAGCCAGCGATGAATGGAGCCCCAACACGGCATATTCCGAAATCGGCACCGACTGGAACGAGATCGGTGAGATCGAAGACATCGTTCTGTCCAAAAATGGCCAAATGGTCGGTATCGTGGCCGAAGTCGGTGGTTTCCTTGATATCGGTGACAAACATGTCATGATTTCTACGCCCGACGTGAACCTCGTGGCCGTCGACGACCAAACCTATGCCTATGTTACCCGTCTGAGCGAAGAAGAACTGGAAGCGCTGCCCGGCGTTGACGAAGGTTTTTGGGACTGATCTGAACGGTTAACTCTTTGCCGAAAGAGTTTTGACCTTGGCGTGGCGCCGTCCACGCCGGGGTTGTTTTGTGATTGGGGTTAGCCCAGCTTCATCACGATGCAGGTGGTTGAGCCGGTGGCATAAAGTTTGCCATCCTCGACCCCGCGTATTTCACCATGCGCCACGCCGGTGGAGCGGCCCACGTGATCGGTCACCCCGATGCAGTCGATCTCCATCCCCAAGGGCAGGCCCCGCAGGATATTAATCTTGTATTCCAAAGTGGTATAGACCGAGCCGCGCGGCACTTTCGTCATCACTGCGCAGGCCATCGCCGAATCGAGCAGCGTGCCGTACCAGCCGCCATGCACCGTGCCCATCGGGTTGGTCATGGCGAAGCTCGGCGCGCCGCGAAAGATGATGCGGCCCTCTTCGACCGAATGCAGTGCATAGCCCATGGTTTGGCCAATGGGCGGGCCGGGGTTGGTGCCGTCGAGGATGGCCTGCATGAACTCCAGCCCCGACAGTTTCAGGGCCTCGGATTGGGACAAAAGGTCAGCAGGGCTTTGGGCGATGCGGGGCATGGTCTTCTCCGGCAGATGAATTTCGCCGGAGGATACGCCCGAGCGGGGCAGGGGCAAGCCCCTGCGCCCGAGGTGCCAAGTTTACGCGACGTCCGACAGATCAACCTGCGGCGTCACACCGATGGCGCGGCAAACATCGCGGGTCAGTTCGGCGCGGTTGAGCGTGTAGAAATGCAGTGCGTCCACGCCCTCGTCGATCAATTCGCTGCACAGTTCGGTGCACATGGCTTGGGCCAGCAGGTCATGACGGTCATCGCGGATCGCCGCTTCATAGGCTTGGTCGACCCATTCCGGGATGGGCGTACCACATTTGACGGCGAACTTGCGGGCTGAGGTCCAGTTGACCACTGGCAGGATGCCCGGCGTGATCGGCTTGTCGATGCCCGCTTTGACGCAGGCGTCGCGGAAGCGCAGAAAGGTATCGGCTTCAAAGAAGAACTGGGTCAAGGCCTCGTCCGCGCCCGCGTCGAACTTGCGTTTCAGCCAATCGATATTGGCCTGCTGGTCGGCCGCTTCGGGGTGCGGGTCGGGGTAGGCGCCCACTCGGATGGTGAATTTGCCGGTTTTCGCCAGCGCCTCGATCAACTCGCAGCTATCGGCAAAACCGTCTGGATGCGGCTCGAACTTGTCGGTGCCCGCCTGCGGATCGCCGCGCAGGGCGACGATGTCTTTGATGCCCGCTTCGGCGAATTTATCGGCGACTTCCATGGTTTCCGCGCGGCTGGCCCCCACGCAGGTCAGGTGCCCGGCGACAGGCAGACCGGAGGTACGGTGCAGCACATGGGCCGAATCATGGGTCAGATCCCGGGTCGTGCCACCCGCGCCATAGGTGACCGAGAAGAAACGCGGCGCCAGTGGGGCCAGCGCCTGAGCTGCATCCCACAGTTTGAACGCCGCGCCAACGGTGCGGGGCGGGAAGACTTCGAAGGAAACGGCAGGCGTGGTCATTGAGAGATCCTTTTGGCGGTTTCACGTCTTGTCTCACATCTAGCCTTGTGAGACAAACTCATAACATTCATCTTGAACATGAGTAATGCCTCACATGCACATTGAGTTCCGTCACCTGCGCACAATCAAGGCCATTCACGAGGCGGGCGGGCTGGCCCGCGCGGCGGATCAGATGAATATCACGCAATCGGCGTTAAGTCATCAGGTGAAGGGGTTGGAGGATCAGGCCGGGGTTGAGTTGTTTGTCCGGCGCTCAAAACCGTTGAAGCTCTCGCCCGCCGGGCAGAGACTTTTGAAGCTGGCGCAGCAGGTTTTGCCGCAGGTCGAAGCTTTGCAAGATGAATTCTCGGGGCTGCGGGCAGGCAGCACGGGGCGGATGCATATTGCCATTGAATGCCACGCTTGTTTCGAGTGGCTTTTCCCGGTGTTGGAGCAGTTCCGGCGGCATTGGCAGGATGTTGATGTCGATATCCGCCCCGGTCTGGCATTTGACGCGCTGCCCGCTCTGCTGCGCGAAGAGGTTGATCTGGTGGTGTCATCGGATCCCGAAGAACTGCCGGGGGTCGAGTTTGTCGAACTCTTTGATTACAATCCGGTTTTCGTGGCGTCGCAAAGCCACCCTCTGGCCGAGAGACCCTTTGTGGAGGCGGCTGATTTTCGTGGTGAGACGCTCATTACCTACCCGGTGGAACGGACGCGACTGGATGTGTTCAGCCAGTTGTTGATCCCCGCCAAGGTCGAGCCTGCAGCGATCCGACAGGTCGAGCTAACGGCGGTGATCTTGCTATTGGTGGCGTCCAATCGCGGGGTGTCGGTCCTGCCGGACTGGGTGGTGCGCGAGGTGAAATATTCGTCGGATTACGTCACGCGGCCTTTGACGGCGCAGGGTATAACGCGGCGGCTTTATGCGGCGGTGCGCAAGGATGATCTGGGCAAACCGTTTATGGATGAGTTGTTGAAACTGGCCGGGCAAGAGGCGCGGAAGTTGCAGCGGGCCTAGGCGGCGTTCTGAGGGGCAGCACCTCGCCTCATCAAATCGCCTACCCGGGGGACGGGCAGGCGATGGCCCGGCGCCTGCGGCTTGATTCCGGGCCAAAGGTAGGCGCAAGGCTTACTTCACCTTAACCTGCATTCCCCAGGTGGCGTGTCGTTTGAGGTGAAGATCGCCTGTATCCGATCGCTAGACAAGGATTTTCTGCCGCAAGCGGCACCTGCGGTCGCGCAGACTGCTGGATCTGGACGGATCAGACCGCGAAGCCGCTGTTTCCTTGCCCAGGGGCGGCGTTTTTCAGCGCAGCGGACAGATCTGTCCAGCCGCTTTCGTTCAGTTTGAGCGTGGATCGCGATCATGCGCATAGCGGTGGCGCTCGCAATCGGCGGATAGCGGCGAGGATGGCGCGTACCATCGTGCCGGTGACAGCGACCTCGGCCAGCTGGAAGGTGATGGTGCGGGCGTGACGGACCACACGTGCCCCGATCTTGATCAGCTTCAGTTGCAGGCTGGTCAACGACCAGTCGGCCATGGCTTCGGGCAGCTCGATGCAGCGCAAGAAGGTGGCCAGGTTGTACGCCAGGGCGTGCAGTTGCAGCCGCACCTCATTGTCGCGGAACTTCCGGCACGACAGCCGCGTCCAGCGAAAGGCGTATTTGCCCTCTTTGATGTGCTGCTCGGCGGTGCCGCGCTGGTTGTAGAACCGCACCACCCAGTCCGGCTCCATCGGCAGGTTGGTGACGATGAAGCCGACACGCGGGAACAGTTCGCCCGGATGCCATTCGATCTTGGCGATCACCCGGCGTTCCTTGTCCCAGGACGCCGCCTGATACTCGAATTCCTCGAAGAACCGCTTGACCTTGGTCAGTGACGGCCGCCCGACAGGGCGCGTTAGCCGATGCGCGATCTTGTCCTTGAGGACCGCGTTTGCGGGCAGCCGGATGGCGTAGAAGAACCGCGCTTCTTCCAATCGCTCATAGATCGCCGGGATCGCGTAGGCAGCATCGGCCCGGAAGAACCTGCCACCAAGGTCGCGCTCCGCGTAGCGCGCAATGACGGGGTCGAGAACATCACGCCAGCCATCGGCGCTGTGGACGTTGCCATGGCGCAGGGCGCAGCGTTCCAGCATCCCGAACTGGTTGAACAGAAAGTTGGGGTGATAGCAGCTACAGTCGAAATGGCCATTCCAGGCGGACCCTTCCTGGTCGCCATGGGTCGGGCTGACCGAGCTGTCCATGTCCAGAACGATGTACTTCAGCCCGTTACGGTCATGGAACCGGTCGATCCATTGCCCGTTCAGGTCGGCCAGCGCGGCACGGTTCCCGGCCAGAGCCAGCGTCTCGGTCTCGAACCGTCCCATCTGCGATGCCGAGGCCGCTTGTGCATCGACCGCTCTGCCGCCGACAACTTGGCGCATGACCGGATCGCAGGCGAGACGGTTGGCGTCGTTGACATCCTCGTATCCGGCCAGCCGCCCAAAGACTGATTGCCGGAACAGGCCGTCGAGCCGATGGACCGTGTTCTTGCCAGAGCGAGTATCGCGCAGCGCCGCTGACGCCAAATCGGACAACCCGAGCGCGTCATCAAGCTCGCGCATCACCAGAAGGCCGCCGTCGGAACTGAGCTGCGTGCCGCGAAATTCCAGCCGCACGCGAGGGTCGAAATCCACCCGATCTGCCCGTTGCAAGCCCGCACCCTCTGGGTGATCCATGAAACGCGCCCCTCGCAGCCTTCAACACCATGTTTTATATAGGAAATATAATGGTCAGGACAGCGAAATCAGCGCCTTACTTGGGAAATGTGGGCTTAACGATTGCCTTGCCAGTGTTGCCGCCATTCAGCATGTCGATGAACGCCTGCGGCGCATTCTCCAGCCCCTCGGTGATGTCCTCTTTCACCTTCACACGTCCATCCGCGACCATCGGGGCCACCTCGCGGTGAAACTCGGGCATGCGGTTCCAGTGGTTCGAGATGATGAAGCCGCGCACGGTGAGGAAATTCACCAAAATTGTCCGCCACAGCCGCGGCGCGGTGAGGCCAGCGCCCTCGGCGTCGGCACCAAGCCCGCCTGCGTTATACCACGCGATCATGCCGCAGAGCGGGATACGGCCATGCGGGTTCATCAGCGGCAGTACTGCATCAAGCACTTTGCCACCGACGTTTTCGTAATAGATATCAATGCCATCCGGCGCGGCCTCTTTCAGCGCGGCGCGCAGGGATTTGGCGTCGTCATAGGCGCGGTGATCAAGGCAGACGTCAAAGCCGAAGTCGCGCGTGGCGATCTTACATTTCTCGGCCCCGCCCGCGATGCCGACGGTGCGCAGCCCTTTGGCCTTGGCCAACTGCCCCACCATCGACCCGACAGGCCCCGTGGCGGCCGCGACGACAAGCGTCTCACCCTCTTTCGGCTGGCCGATTTCGTTCAGCCCGTACCAACCGGTCAATCCGGGCATCCCCAGCACACCAAGCGAGGCGGTGATCGGCACGGCTTCGGCGTCGACCTTTTGGCACTGCTTGGCCGGGGCAACGCCGTGGGTCGCCCAGCCAAAGGCGCCAAAGGCAAAATCGCCAACGTTAAAGCTCGGATCATTGGAGGCGATCACCTTGCCGACGCTGCCGCCCTCCATGAGCCCGCCAATAGGCACCGGCTGCGCATAAGATTTCGCATCATCCATGCGGCCCCGCATATAGGGATCAAGCGACATGTAGTGCACTTCGACCAATATTTCCCCGTCGCCCGGCTGGGGCATATTCGCGCTTTCTAGGCGGAAGTTTTCAGGCGTTGGCGCACCGTCTGGGCGGCTGGCGAGGACGATTTTTTTCATCTGGTCAGACATGGGATTTCCTTCGGGCTGATTGCTTTGGGTCCAAGGTGTCACCTTGTGCTTTTAAAACAACCCGCACGCTGCGTAAGAATGCCCCAGCGGCCTAGGTTTCTGCCCCCTTGGCAATTGCGCTCTTGCGCCCTATACGTCCCGCCTTATCCATCAAAGGGCGCGAACAATGATCGGCAGTGCGAATCTTAACATCATGATCAAAGCGGCACGCAAAGCGGGGCGTGCATTGGTCAAGGATTTCCGCGAGGTCGAGAACCTTCAGGTCTCGGTCAAAGGCGCGGGCGATTTCGTGACCAAAGCCGACATTGGCGCCGAGAAGATCATCAAAGACGACCTGATGGGCGCGCGCCCGACCTACGGCTGGCTGGCCGAAGAGGGCGGCGAGGAAGAGGGCCAAGACCCAACGCGCCGTTGGATCGTCGACCCGCTGGATGGCACGACCAACTTCTTGCACGGCCTGCCGCATTGGGCCGTCTCCATCGCGTTGGAGCATAAGGGTGAGATCGTCGCTGGTGTGGTTTTCGACCCTGCCAAGGATGAGATGTTCTTTGCCGAAAAAGGCACTGGCGCTTGGATGAACGAAAGCCGCCTGCGCGTGTCGGGCCGTCACCGCATGATTGAATCGATCTTTGCCACGGGCTTGCCTTTCGGTGGCCGTGCCGATCTTCCCGAAACGCTGAAGGATCTGGGCCGTCTTCTGCCCGTTTGCGCCGGTGTGCGCCGCTGGGGTGCGGCTTCGCTTGATCTGGCTTACGTCGCTTCGGGCCGCTACGATGGGTTTTGGGAACGTCGTTTGAAGCCGTGGGACGTGGCCGCAGGCATGTTGATCGTCAAAGAGGCCGGTGGCCTTGTCGAGGCGATCCGTCCTGAGCGCAATATCCTGCAGCACGGCGAGATTATCTGCTCGAACGAGCCGATCTATTCGACCTTCGCCAAAACGATCCGCGGCTGATTATTCGATCGCTACCGTCTGGCGCAATTCGCCGGTCAACTGGTCAAAGATCAGGATCTCATCCGCATCCGTCACCACCGCATACCAGCCGCGCCCTTGCGTAAATGCTTGGGCGCTGCTGCCATCGGGCAGGGTGATGCTGCGCGGCATGGTCGGGCCTTGATCGCTCAGGCGGGTGACAAGCACGAAGATCAGCACTAGAACCCCGCCAATCATCACGACGGTCAAGACCGTCACCATCCGCCGCAGAAACCGCAGGTTCGCCGGTTCATCAGGGTTGTCCGTGTCCATGTCTCACCGCCGCATTGATTTCATTCTGGGCGATAGCCCGCCCGCCCGTCTTGATAAGGCGCTGGCCCGCGATGTGCCAGAGGAAGCGAACCTGTCGCGCACGCGATTGGGCCGGTTGATCGCCGACGGGGCCGTGACGCTGGACGGTGTCAAAGTCCAAGACCCCCGCGCCAAAGTGGCCGAAGGGCAGGTAGTGCAGATCACGGTCGAAGAAGCGGCAGAGAGCCACATCCTGCCCGAAGACATACCCCTGTCGGTGGTGTTCGAAGATGACGACCTGATCGTGATTGACAAACCAGCGGGCATGGTGGTCCATCCCGCCCCGGGCTCGCCTTCCGGCACGCTGGTAAACGCATTGTTAGCACACTGTGGCGATGATCTCTCGGGCGTGGGCGGGATGAAGCGGCCCGGCATCGTGCACCGGATTGACAAGGACACCACGGGACTGCTGGTTGTCGCCAAATCCGACGCGGCGCATCACGGGCTGGCGGCGCAGTTCGAAAAACATACGGTTGAGCGGTATTATCAAACGCTTGTCTACGGTGTGCCGGATGCCAATGACCCGCGTCTGCGCGGTGTTAAGGGCGCATCCTTTGAGGCGGGAAACATCCTGCGTATGACCACCCAACTGGCGCGGCACAAGACCGACCGCCAGCGGCAGGCGGTGCTGTTCCAAGGCGGCCGCCACGCCGTAACCCGGGCCCGCACGGTTGAACGTTTTGGCACGCCACCCGTTCTGGCGCTGCTGGAATGCTGGCTGGAAACGGGGCGCACGCACCAGATCCGCGTGCATATGTCTCACGCAGGCCACGGTTTGGTGGGGGATGCGACCTATGGCGGGCGGCGCAAGCTGGCCAAAGCGGCCTTGCCTGAGGCCACCGCCGAGGCCATCCGCGCCTTCCCGCGTCAGGCACTCCACGCGGCTGTTTTGGGGTTTGAGCACCCAGTGACCGGCGAAAACCTGCGTTTTGAAGCCCCCCTCCCGCCGGATATGGCAGCGCTGCTCCAACTGCTGCGTGAGGGGCCTGTCGACCCGTCGGCGTGACCCCGCCACCTCAGGGAACCGCCCTAGGATTGATTACGTTCTGTTCACAGAAGCTGTGCAATCATGAACAAAAGCGTGAAGGCTTCTGTCTTGAAAGCACGAAGGGGGCCGCCCATATTGCATGTTAAGCGAAATAACATAGGCCCCGATCAAACTGGGGAAAGGGACAAGACATGGCAAATTATGCAAATCTGCCCGCACCGACACCGGAAGGCGGGCTGAACCGCTATATGCAAGAGATCCGCAAGTTCCCACTGTTGGAGCCTGAGGAAGAATACATGCTGGCCAAACGTTGGGTCGAGGAACAAGATACCGAAGCCGCGCACCGCATGGTCACGTCGCACCTGCGTCTTGCTGCGAAAATCGCGATGGGCTACCGGGGCTATGGGCTGCCGCAGTCCGAGGTGATCTCGGAGGCGAATGTCGGCCTTATGCAGGCGGTCAAACGTTTCGATCCGGAGAAGGGCTTCCGCCTTGCGACCTACGCGATGTGGTGGATCCGTGCTTCAATTCAGGAGTATATCCTGCGGTCGTGGTCGCTGGTGAAACTTGGCACGACTTCTGGTCAGAAAAAGCTGTTTTTCAACCTGCGTAAGGCAAAGAACAAGATCGGTGCCTTGGAAGAAGGCGATCTGCGCCCCGAAAACGTGACAGAGATTGCGACCCAACTGGGCGTGACTGAAGCTGAAGTCGTTTCGATGAACCGGCGGATGTCGGGTGGGGATGCCTCGCTCAACGCCACCGTCGGGTCCGAAGGCGAAGGCACGATGCAGTGGCAAGATTGGTTGGAGGACGAAGACGCCGACCAAGCGGGTGACTATGCCGAACGTGACGAGTTGGAAACTCGGCGTGAGATGTTGGCCGAAGCCTTGGATGTGCTGAACGACCGTGAAAAGGACATTCTGACCCAACGCCGCCTGTCGGATGAAACGGTCACTTTGGAAGACCTGTCGTCGCAATATGATGTCAGCCGCGAACGTATTCGCCAAATCGAAGTGCGTGCTTTTGAAAAGTTGCAGAAGCGGATGCGCGACTTGGCGAAAGAAAAAGGCATGATGGCGGCCAGCTAATTCTCGGCCAGCTTAACATAGATGGCCCCGCTCGCAGGAGCGGGGCTTTTTCACGTCTGGCTTGGGCGGGCAAGCCTACCTTCGATTTCCGCAATCTGTTCAAAGCAGACGGCAAGGGTGCCGCTCTTCATCGCGCGGGCCGCGGTTTGCAGCACCTCACGCAGATGCGCAATCTGGGCCTGTGGCTGGGTCTCGAAATCCCGCAGGGACCACCTGATCAGACGCCAATAGGCCGCGCGAAAAGCATCACTGAGGATCGGATTCTCGATCATCTCGGATAAGGCATTCAAAAGCTGGGCGCGTATCTCGAAAAACGCCTCGGCTTGGTCCAGCTGGCTGATGTCCATCATCCCCAAAAGCCCGGCCAGCGACATGAATTGCGTTGGCGGCGCAGGGCTAGAGGGGGCACATTTGGCTGCGGCCTCAATAATCGCGGCTGCTGCGCAGATATCGTCAGCGCGCATCGACTCCTCCAAGGGCGTCACGACAGAGCCGACACCGGATTTAACGGCGATCATCCGTTCATAGGCCAACCGTTGCAGCGCTTGTCGGATCGGCGTGCGGGAGACGCCAAATCGCTGCGCTAAGGCCACCTCGTGCAACATTCCATCCGCGATGTCGCGATTCAGGCAGATATCCGCCCGGAGCGTGTCAGCAATCGCTGCGCTGGATTTGACTTGGTTGAGCATCGCCCGGCGTCCTTCGGTCTGTTCACATCTTGCCTGATTAACATGTATACAGGTGTCGCTGCGCTTACTCAAATTTTATGGATGCTGTTATGTCTGGCAATCTGCCTTTTTTCGATCCCGAAGCGACCTCGATACGCGCCGTCATCCCGACCCCGCGCGGGGGGCATCTGGCGATGACCGGCTTTCCGGGGCTGTTGACCCATGTCGATGGCTCTGCCTATCTCGATCCGCATCAAATGGTCGAAACCTTGGAAGGGTTGCGTGCGACCGGCGCGCGCCAATTGCTCATCCTGACTGAGGAAGCAGAACTTCCCAAGGGGGCGTTTCCTTTGATTTCAGAGGTTTCTCAACCCCTTGGCCTGACGCTTTCTTTCGCGGCGATCCAAGATTTCAATGTGCCCGGCGACGCTTTCCTGACGCAATGGCCGGAACGTCGGGCCGGTTTTGAGCAGGCGCTGGCGGCTGGGGAGACGGTGGCCCTGTCGTGCCAATACGGGGCGGGCCGTAGCGGAGTTATTGCGGCATGGTTGCTAATAGGGTGCGGTCTGGCGGCGGCTGACGCCATCGCCTTGGTGCGCGCTCACTTTCCTGAGGCAATCGAGAATCGGCTTCAGGAAAGGTGGCTCCTAGACGTCGAAAAGGTGGGTTAGGCGCTGCATTCGCATAGAGCATGTGAAAAAAGATTGTCGAATTATACGATTGCCCCTTTGTCGGCAAGTTGTTGCCACATTCTTGCCACAATTGGATCGGACAACATGTATACAGGTTGGGCAAACAGCGGAACCTCCCGAGGGAACGCAACAGCCCACAGAAGGGGAAGACTAACGAACAGACGAGTAGAAAGAGGATTAGACATGCAAAGCCGCTCCATCGCGCCAGAAACATCCGGCCCCATCGCATCCCTCAGCGCAGGTGACATTATCCGCCGTAGGCGCGGCTATGAACCCGTTACCGTCTGTCATCCTTCCGATGAATTTCCCGCTGTTCTAAACATTTGCAGCACGTGTTTCCACAGTGTCCACCATGACCGCGACTTTGGCAGGGTGGAGGCGGTGGTCGAGGTGACCTATACGCACCATCCGCGCGCCATGCCGCAGACCGTGTACCTGCGCACCAACGTGCCACTGCGCCCCGCGGGGCAGCGCCAAGAGCTTCGCCAACGGCTTATCCAAAGTGCCGTTACCCTGTCCGTCCTGATCAATCGTCAAAATGAAGGAGATACGACCCTGCGTGCTGCTTGACTCACAGCCCAATGCCTAGCAACTGCACCCCCTTATGGGGGTGTTTTTTTGTTGGGCAGGCGGTACGGTCGCGTTTCGCGTAATTATCCTCCGGCGCTTCGGCGCGGCCTGTGAACCTTGTATATTCGCGCAGGCCCCCCATTTGTTACACTCTGATGAGGGCAGCGAGGGCTTGGCATAGATGTGGCCGCAGGTCCGTGACAAGCGGCCCGCGGGCCCCATATCAATGATGAGCATAGCAACAGGAGGGTGTGACATGGCAGGCGGATGGGCGCGTGATGGCGCGGTAAGCGAACAGATCGAAGCATCCATATCGGACGAATTGGCACGGCTGAAAGCCCGCCGCGCGCCGGTGGGTGAGAGCCTGACCCATTGCGCGGAATGCGAAGAGCCTATCCCCGAAGCACGACGCATTGCTCTGCCGGGGGTGAAACTTTGCATTGATTGCGTGCGCGACCGGGACGGGAAGGCGCAGATGCGCGGCGGGATAAACCGGCGCGGGTCGAAAGACAGCCAGTTGAAGTGAGGTTAGGGGCGCATTGCCCTGCGCCGACGCCGAAGAGAGCGCCAGCGCCGATACAACCGCACATCCATCGCCGCCACCATGAAACCAAGCGGTAGCATCCAAAAGCCGAGGATCGGCAAGAACCCAAGGATGCCGCCGCAGATCAGCAGCAGGCCGAGCGCAAACCTGAACCCGGGCGGGACCCGCCTTTGGACCCAAGCAAAGAACGGCGCGAACCTGTCCTTCATGCGCTCGGCGAGGGACATCAGTCCTCCATCGCCTCCAATTCGTCGATCATGTCAGAGATCATCGACAGTCCTTTGTCCCAGAAGGCGGGGTCAGAGGCATCAAGCCCGAAGGGGGCCAGAAGCTCCTTGTGGTGCTTCGATCCGCCTGCTTTCAACATGTCGAAATACTTCTCTTCAAAGCCGTCCTCGCCCTCGGCGTAGACCGCGTAGAGCGCGTTTACCAGCCCGTCGCCAAAGGCATAGGCATAGACGTAGAAGGGCGAATGCACGAAATGCGGGATATAGGCCCAGAAGGTCTCATAGCCGTCCATATACTCGAATGCTGGCCCAAGGCTCTCGGCCTGAACGCTCATCCACAGCGCGTTGATGTCGTCGGGCGTAAGCTCCCCGCCGCGGCGCGCTTCGTGCAATTTGCACTCGAAATCATAAAAGGCGATCTGGCGCACGACCGTGTTGATCATGTCCTCGACCTTGCCAGCCAGCAGCACCTTACGCTCTGACTGCGTCTTGGCCTTGTCGAGCATTTTGCGGAAGGTCAGCATCTCACCAAAGACCGAGGCCGTTTCGGCCAATGTCAGCGGGGTCGAGGACAGCATCTCGCCCTGATCGGCGGCCAGCACTTGGTGCACGCCATGGCCCAACTCATGCGCCAGCGTCATCACGTCGCGCGGTTTGCCGAGGTAGTTCAGCATCACATAGGGGTGCACGTCCGTTACGGTGGGATGCGCAAAGGCGCCCGGCGCTTTGCCCGGTTTCACGCCGGCGTCGATCCAGCCCTTGGTGAAGAACGGCTTGGCCAACTCGCCCATGCGCGGATCAAAGGCGGTATAGGCTTCCATCACGGTCGCTTCGGCCTGCGCCCAGTCGACCACCTTGGGGTCTTCCATCGGCAGCGGCGCGTTGCGGTCCCAGACCTGCATCACATCAAGGCCGAGCCACTTGCGCTTCAGCTCATAGTAGCGGTGGCTCAGCTTCGGATAGGCTTCGACCACAGCGTTGCGCAGCGCTTCGACGACCTCGGGCTCGACATGGTTGCGGAGATGCCGCCCGGTCTGCGGTGTCTCCATGCCGCGCCAGCGGTCGATGACCTCTTTCTCTTTCACCTGCGTGTTATGGACGCGGGCGAAGGTGCGGATGTTGCGGCCCAGCACGTCAGCCAATTCACGCGCGCCCGCTTCGCGCTTGCTGCGGTCGGGGTCGGTCAAGAGGTTCAGCGTGCCTTCGATGTTGAGCGTTTCGCCCTCGACTTCGAACTCCAGGCCGGCGATGGTCTCATCGAACATCCGTTCCCAAGCATCGCCGACGACGCCGAGGTCGTGCAGAAATTTCTCCATCTCATCCGACAGTTGATAGGGCTTCATGGCGCGGATACGGTCGAAGACGGGTTTGTAGCGTGCCAGATCCGGGTTTTCGTCCAAGAGCTTGGCAAGGTGATCGTCGGGCAGTTTGTTCAGTTCCAGCGTGAAAAAGACCAGCGGCGTGGTGTAATCGGTGATTTTCTCTTGGCAGTCGGACATGAATTTGGCCCGGCCTGAGTCCGTCGTCTGCTGGTAATAGCGCAGGCCCGCGTAGGACATGATGCGCCCCGCGACCTGATTGATCTTTTCGTTGCGCAGCACACAGTCGAGCAGCCCTTTGGCGTCGAGCGCGGCCAGATTACCTTGGTAGTCAGTAGCAAAACGCGCGCAGGCTTCCTCTAGCCAGTCGAGGTCGCGCTTCAGTTCGGGCGCGTCTTCGGCGGTGTAAAGGTCGCTCAGATCCCATTCCGGCAGATCGCCGAGGTTTTTGCCCCCGGCGCTGGCGTTGGCATCGTGAAGCGGGAAGGGAAGCTGAAACATCGGTGTACCTCATTTGCGTTTCGTCACATCTATGCCTCCGGGCGGGCCGGAACAACCTATCCGTAGATGCGGAGCATTTCTTTCAGATCGTCGAGGGTGTTGGCCTCTTGCAATGGCTTGTCCTTGCGCCAGCGCAGCATGCGCGGAAATCGCAGGGCGACGCCGGATTTATGGCGGGGGCTGGGTTGGATGCCTTCAAAGGCGATCTCGAATACATGGTGCGGCGTGACCTGCCGCACGGGGCCAAAGCGTTGCTGCGTGTTCTTGCGCACCCACGCGGTGATCTGGCGGAATTCGGCGTCTGTGAGGCCGGAATAGGCCTTGGTGAAGGGGACCAGATCATTGCCGTTCCAGACCGCGAAGGTGAAGTCGGTAAAAAGGTTCGCGCGGCGGCCCGAGCCCGATTGTGCATAGATCATCACCGCGTCGATGGTCAGCGGGTCGAGCTTCCATTTCCACCAGTCGCCTTTTTTGCGGCCCGAGAGATACGGGCTGTCGGCCCGTTTCAGCATCAAGCCTTCAGCCTGCGCCTCACGGGCGGTCTCGCGCAGGACGGCCAATTCAGCCCACTCGGTGAACTGGTGTTGCGGCGAGAGGCGCACGGGCGCGTCTACGGGCAGATCGGCGGCGGCCTGTTCCAGCAGCGCGCGCCGCTCGGCAAAGGGGCGGTCGCGGATGTCCTCGCCCTGCCATTCCAGCAGGTCGTAAGCGTGCAGCACCACCGGGGCTTCTTTCAGCAGCTTTTTCGGCACGGTCTTGCGTCCGATGCGGGCTTGCAGCGCGTTGAAGGATGAGGGAAATTCCGCCCCCGGCTGCCAGACGAGCAATTCGCCATCAAGCACCGTGCCCGGCGGCAGGTGGTCGGCAGCGCGGGCGAGTTCGGGGAACCGGTCGGTCATCAGTTCTTCGCCGCGTGACCAGACGAAGTAGTCGCTATCGCGCAGGATAAGCTGCCCGCGGATGCCGTCCCATTTCCATTCCGCGCGCCAGTCTTCGGGGGTGCCGAGCGCTTCCGGCCCATCCTCCAGCGCATAAGCGAGGTAGAAAGGGTAGGGGCGCGAGGCGTCGGCGCTGGCGTCTTCGGCCTCGATCAGGCTGTGCCACGTCACGTCATCGGGGTGCCAGTTGCCCATCAAGCGGTGCGCCATTTCCGGCTCGGGACGGCCACTGGCGCGCGACAGGGCGCGGGTCATCAGCTTTTGACTGATGCCGATGCGAAAACCGCCGGTGATGAGCTTGTTGAACAGGAACCGCTCGGTGCTGCCGAGTTGTTGCCAGGCCGAAAGGACGAATGCCTTGCGCGCCGCGTCGTCTTCGTCTTTCAGCCCGCGCAGGGCGTTGATCCATGCGGTCAGCGTGCCGGTGTCCTCGCTCTCTACCGGGGGGAGGACCAGCGAGATGGTCTCGGCCAGATCGCCGACGATGGCGTAGCTGTCTTCGAATAGCCACAGCGGCACACCGGACGCCTCTGAGGCCCATTCGCGGAGCTTGGTCGTGGTGACGGCGCGTTTCGGGCGGCGGCCCGAGAAAAGCGCCACGGTCCAAAGACGGTCCTCTTCGGCCGCGGTGGTGAAATATTCGGCCAAGGCGGCGACTTTGACCGTGGTTTTGGTGGTCTGGTCGACGGCGTTGAAAAGAGCGGCGAAATTCTTCATTCGTTGTCGCCTCCCTCGCTGTCGAACTGGGTCGGAACAACCTGCGCGTTCCAGCCTTGATCGTTCAGGTAACGCGTGAAGATATCGGTGTAACCATGCGTTACATATATGTTTTCCGCCCCAGTCTCACGGATCGCCCAAAGCAGCCCATGCCAATCCGCATGGTCCGAGATGACAAACCCCCGATCCCCTGCGCGCCGTCTGCGCACCCCGCGCAGCGCCATCCAGCCCGAGGCAAAGGCGCTCTCCTGCGGTCCAAAGCGCCGCGCCCATTGGCTGCCCAAGGCCGAGGGCGGCGCCAGCACCAACGCGCCGGGATGCTCCTTTGGCACCAACTCGGGCGTCACAAGCGTGGTCTCGGGCAGGGTGATGCCCTGTGCGCGCAGCACCGCATTGGTATTTTCCACCGCAGTATGGGTCAGGATCGGTCCGATTGCGGGATCCAGCATCGACAGGAGCCGCTGCGCCTTGCCCAGCGAATAGGCCCCGAGGAAAGCGGTCTTGCCCGCCGCCTTGCAACCCGCCCACCAGTCGTTGATCTGCGCTGCCACCTCGGCCTGCGGTGCCCAGCGAAAGACCGGCAAGCCAAAGGTACTCTCAGTAATGAAATGGTGGCACTGGACCGGCTCAAAGGGTTCTGACATGCCGTCGTCGATCACCTTGTAATCGCCCGACGCGACCCAGACCTCTCCGCCGACCTCAACCCTGATCTGCGCGCTGCCGGGCACATGGCCCGCCGGGTGGAAGGAGACCGTGGCCCCGCCGATCTGCCGCCTCTCGCCATAGGCGATGCCCTCGATGGCGATCTCGCCCAAGCGGTGGCGCATCACTGGCAGGGCCGCGTGGGTGGCAAGGTAACGGCCCATGCCGTCGCGGGCATGGTCGGCATGACCATGGGTGATCAACGCCCGGTCAACGGGGCGCCAAGGGTCGATGTAAAAGTCACCTGCAGGGCAATAGATGCCGTTTTCGGTGAAGGTAAGGACGGGTTCACGTGTCATGCCAAGCAATCTAGGCGGCGCGGGCCGATTGCACAGGAAAATGACGCCTGAGCAGGGTTAACCGGTGATATTGCCCAGATAGAGCTTTTCCAGCCCGTCGAAGATCGGCTTGCGCAGCTCCGGCCTCTCCAACAGCACCTCATGCTCGCCGCCCGGAACAATCTCTAGCCGCCCGCCTTTCCACTGCGCCATGCGCTTGTGGACGCGGTCTGTGGCGACGATCCGCTCGTTGCTGCCAAGATAGGTGACGCAAGGGATGTTGGGCGCAGACCGCCCGGCGAGGTGCTTCGTCTCGGCTAGCGCCTCGCGCAGCCAGACAAAACTGGGGCCGCCAAGGCTAAGCTCAGGATGGGCCGCCAGTTGATCGCGCATCATGTCGTACATCTGCGGATCGGTGGTCAGCAGGTTGTCGTCGAAAGGGGCGATGGCGGGGTAGGCTTCGATCTTGGTGCCCGGCGGTAGGCGGTGGCCCTGTCCGACCCGGGGCATGAACTGCGCCAAGGACCATGCAACAGCGCGCAGATGCGGGACGACATAGATGCCCCACATCGGGCCCGTGAAAGCGACGGCCTGCACCGGCAGCCCCTCCATCACAGCGCGCAGGCCGATGCAGCCCCCCATGGAGTGCGCCAGCAGGAAATAGGGCCGCGGCAGGTTCAAGCTGCGCGCGGCGCGCAGCATGGCGGCAACATCTTTTTGATAGTCGCTGAAAACATCCACATGGCCGATGCGGGTATCTGGCAGTAGCCGGTCCGACAGACCCTGACCGCGCCAGTCGATCGCCATAGTGGCAAGGCCGCGCCGCGCGAAGTCGGCGGCGCAAAGCCCGTACTTCTCGATATATTCGGTCCGCCCGGGGAACAGCAGCACCGTGCCCCGCGCGCCCGCGCAGGGCCAATGACCCAGCCTGATCCGCTTGCCATCCGATGTCTCGGCCCAATGGGCTTGGCCCCCCTCGGGGCCGGGGGCGATATCGGTAAAAAGCGGGGCCGGGTCCAGCTGCATCAGCCGAGCACAGCGGCGAGCTTCATCGCCATGCCCATGTCGCCGTCGATCTTGAGCTTGCCGGTCATGAATGCGGAGGTCGGGTTGGTGTCGCCTTCGAGGATGGATTGGAAGGTTTCGGCATCGGCGCTCAGCGTCACGTCGGCCTCTTCGTCAGCGGCGCGGGCGCCGTTTTCGTCCATCATCACGGTGCCTTCGCCTTCGATGTCGAACTTGGCCGTGCCGTCAAAATCGCTGTCGGCCAGCTTTTCGTTCAGCACCACAACCGCTTCGTTCACAATATCGCTCATCGCTCGCCCTTTTTTGGCATTTGGCCCCGCTACGTCTGGAATTGCGGCGGCAGCCTGTTACATTCAGTTTTGTTATGCGCATCATACCCGTCAACCTCAAACATACCGTTGCGGCAGTTGGTAGCTTTGTGTTGCTTGCGGGCATGGCCGTGGCCGAGGGGGCGCTGCCTGAGCTTATGCAAAAGCTGCGCGAGGCCCCGGCGGCCGAAGCCCCCAGAATCGCCCATGAGATCGAAGCGCATTGGCAGCGGTCCGGCTCGGCTGCGATGGATTTGCTGCTGTCACGAGGGCGCGAAGCGATGGCAAATGGCGACAGCCGGTTGGCGATTGAGCATTTGACTGCGCTGACCGATCACGCGCCCGAGTTTGCCGAAGGGTTCCACACGCGGGCGCAGGCCTATTATGCGGCCAACCTCTATGGTCCCGCGCTGGATGATCTGGAACGGACACTGGCGCTGAACCCCAACAACTACAACGCGATCTTCGGGCTTGCCGTGATGATACAGGAGCTCGGAGATCTGGGCCGCGCGGCGGAGCTGTACCGCAGGGCGCTCGCCCTCAACCCGCATCACGAAGACGCCCGGTCGGCCCTTGAGGGTCTGCGCCGGGACGGCATCGGGCGCGAGCTTTAATTCAAGGATAGACAGGTGGCAGGCAACAAGCGCGTCGTGGCCGTTCTCGGCCCGACAAATACCGGCAAGACGACCTATGCAATTGAGCGGATGCTGGCGCACCGGACCGGGGTGATCGGCCTGCCGCTGCGGCTACTGGCGCGTGAGGTTTATGACCGGATCGTCAAGGCGCGCGGGCCCTCGGTCGTGGCCTTGGTCACCGGCGAAGAGCGGATCGTGCCGCCGCGCACGCAATACTGGGTCTGCACCGTTGAGGCGATGCCGCAAGAGATGGGCGCGGATTTCGTGGCCATTGACGAGATCCAGCTCTGCGCCGACCCCGAACGCGGCCATGTGTTCACCGACCGCTTGCTGCGGGCGCGCGGCCTACATGAGACGCTGTTCATGGGCGCCGACACCATGCGCGGGACGATTGCCGCACTGGTGCCGGGCGTTGATTTCATGCGCCGTGACCGGATGAGCGAATTGATCTATTCTGGTCAGAAAAAGATAAGCCGAATGAAGCCTCGCAGCGCGATCGTGGGGTTTTCGGTTGAGAATGTATATGCCATCGCCGAGCTGATCCGCCGCCAAAAGGGCGGTGCAGCCGTGGTGATGGGCGCACTTTCCCCGCGCACGCGCAATGCGCAGGTAGAGATGTACCAGAACGGAGAAGTCGACTATCTGGTCGCCACCGATGCCATCGGCATGGGGCTTAACCTAGACGTTGATCATGTCGCCTTTTCGGCGCTTTCCAAATTCGACGGGCGTCGCATGCGGCCGCTGGCCCCGAATGAGTTGGCGCAGATCGCGGGCCGGGCGGGGCGCGGGTTTAAGTCCGGCACCTTCGGCACCACCGGCGATGCGCCTGCGCTTGATGACGGGGTGGCGCGGGCAATCATGGACCATAATTTTACGCCTCAGAACAAGGTGAACTGGCGCAACCATGCGCTGCAATTTGGCAGTATTGACCGACTGATCCAAACCTTGGAGATGCCCCCAGAGGACGAGCGCCTTGTTCGGGCGCGCGAGTCCGATGATCTAAAGGCCCTCAAAGCGCTTGCGCAGGTCGATGAAGTTTTCGCCCGCGCCACGGGTGGCGCTTCGGTGCGCTTGCTCTGGGATGTCTGCCGTATTCCCGATTTCCGCGGCATCAGTCACGCGGAACATGCGGGGCTTTTGGAGACCATTTTCAACGACCTGCACCAGCGCGGATATATCCCCGACGATTGGCTCGCACGGCAAATCAAGAGAATTGATCGAACCGATGGCGACATTGATGCGTTGTCCAAACGACTCGCGTTTATTCGCACATGGACCTACGTTGCGCAGCGCAAGGGCTGGACAAAGGACGAAAGCCATTGGCGCGACACGACGCGTGTCGTAGAAGACCGCTTGTCGGATGCTCTGCACGAGCGTTTGACTCAAAGATTTGTAGATCGGCGCACATCCGTATTGCTGCGCCGGCTTGGACAGAAGGAAGCCATGGTGGCCGATGTAAACGAGACCGGTGAAGTCACCGTTGAAGGTGAATTAGTAGGCAAGCTGGACGGGTTCCGCTTTCGGGTGGACAAGGGCGCGGGCGCGGCCGAGGACAAGACGGTGAAAACCGCCGCATTGCAGGCCTTGGCTCCGCAGTTCCATCTGCGTGCCGACCGGTTCTACAACGCACCCGATACCGAGATTGATTTCACCGAACAGGGCGGCCTGATGTGGGGCAGCGCTGCGGTCGGTAAACTGACCGCTGGCAGCGACGCGCTGAAGCCGCAGGTCGAGGTTTTCGTCGACGATATCGCCGGTCCCGAAGTGGCGGAGAAGGTGAAGCGCCGTTTGCAGCACTTCATCGACCGCAAGGTTGCCGCCTTGTTCGAGCCGCTGCTGGGTCTGAGCAAGGATGAGACGCTAACCGGCTTGGCCCGTGGCTTTGCTTTCCAACTGGTTGAGAATTTCGGCATTCTGCCGCGCGCCCAAGTGGCCGAGGACGTGAAAGCGCTGGATCAAGACGCCCGCGGCGCATTGCGCAAGCACGGCATCCGCTTTGGCCAGTTCACTATCTTTATGCCGCTGATGCTCAAGCCTGCGCCGACACGTCTGCGCTTGGTGCTATGGTCGCTCAGCAAGGGTCTGAACGAGTTCCCGGAATCGCCCCCTCCCGGTCTGGTGACCATTCCGGTCGAAACCGGCGCGCCCGAAGGGGCCGACACCATGTCGGGCTATCGCAATGCAGGCAAACGCGCGATCCGCATCGACATGCTTGAGCGTTTGGCCGACATGCTGCGCGCCGAGGATTCCCGTGGTGGGTTTGAAGCCAAACCCGACATGCTGTCGATCACCGGCATGACCCTTGAGCAATTCGCCGACCTGATGGAGGGCTTGGGGTACAAGGCGGAAAAAGACGAGCGGACCAAGGTGAAACCCGTTGATGTCGTGATGCCGAAAGATGGCAGCCATGATGCAATGGACCCCTCTGCCGATACCAACGTGCCCGAAAAGCTCGACAGCGACCTGCCCGGCGATGACGCGGCAGACAAGCCAATCATGGATGTAGCCGCCGAAGAACCCGCAGGCGGTATCATCGAAACCCCATCGGATGAGACCAACCCCGACGACCGCCCGGCAGACGTGGCCCAAATGCCCGACGACGGCATTGCGCCCATGGCCGATGTGGCGGCGGAAGACCCCGAGGTCGATGCCAACATCCCCGAAGTCCCTCCCGAAGAAATCCCGCAGGGCACCGCACCTGACGCCGATGTCGCCGGGCCGGAGTTGGAGACCTATTATATCTTCACTTGGGCACGCAGCCCGCGCGGCAATGCCGGTGGCAACCGCCGCGGGGGGGACCGTCCTCAGGGGCAGGGCAAGCCGCGCGGCAAGCCCGCCAAGGGCAAGGGGCGCAAGCCCGGTGGTGACAAGGGCGGCAAATCCCAAAACTTCTCTGCGCGTCCGCCGCGCAAGGAAAAGCAGATTGACCCTGATAACCCCTTTGCCGCAGCACTTATGGGGCTGAAGGACGACAAGTAAGTGGAGGCGGGCGCGAAACTGCGGCTGGACAAATGGCTGTGGCACGCCCGCTTTTTCAAGACTCGCTCGCTCGCTGCCGCTCAGGTGGCGGGCGGCGCGGTTCGGATCAATGGCACCCCCACCCAGAAACGCGCCAGCAATGTTGGCCCCGGTGATGTGCTGACCTTCAGCCAGGGTGATCACGTTCGTGTCATCCGGATCGAGGCAATAGGCCAGCGGCGGGGTCCGGCCCCTGAGGCGCAGTCGCTTTATACCGATCTGTCCCCACCGCAGCCAAAACCAAAGGACAGACAGCCCGAAAATCCCGGTTTTGAGGGAAAGGGCCGCCCGACCAAGCGTGACCGCAGGCAGCTTGATCTTTCTAAGGCACGCCACCTTGAATGATCCCGCGCCCCGGTTTAGCTAGTCCCTCACATACCCAGCCAGAGTTTCCCGCATGACCTATATCGTGAATGACGCCTGCATCGCCTGCAAATACACCGACTGCGTCGAAGTATGTCCGGTGGATTGCTTCTATGAAGGCGAGAACATGCTGGTGATCCACCCCGATGAATGCATCGACTGCGGCGTCTGCGAGCCTGAGTGCCCCGCCGATGCGATCCGCCCAGACACCGAGCCGGATATGGAGAAATGGGTGGAGTTCAACCGCAAGTATTCCGAGCTTTGGCCCGTCATCATCACCAAGAAAGATCCGCTGCCCGAGGCAGAGGAAATGGACGGCAAAGAGGGCAAGATGGAGCTCTTCTCGGAAAAGCCGGGCGAGGGCGGCTGAGGCTCAGTCGATTCGCGCATTGTTGCGGCTTTGTGACCTCAAAATTTCGGGTTAAACCGCTGAAATGACCGGGAAACCGCCGAGCGTGACTTTGTGTAGCTTTCGGACGGCGTGATTCTGTGGTATGATGTCTTCAAGCTGTAACACACGAGCCTGATAATGTTTCGACCCTGCTGCCAAGGTTGACCTCACATTTCTAGATCAGACGCACCCGAACGCAAGCCGCTCTGGCGGTGCTTCGTATGCGTTTTGACGTGTTGTTCAGGTATATGAAGTAATGGCGGGGCTTCCCCCGCGCGCCAAGGAGCGACCTATATGACCAAATCGAAAAAGCTTGATTTCCGCCCCAATGAATTCGTTGTCTACCCCGCCCATGGCGTGGGTCAGATCGTCTCGATTGAGGAGCAGGAAGTTGCCGGCATCGCGCTGGAGCTCTTCGTGATTTCCTTTGAAAAAGACAAGATGACCCTGCGGGTGCCCACCCATAAGGCGACCGAGATTGGAATGCGCGCCCTGTCGACGCCCGATGTGATCAACCACGCGATGAAGACCCTCAAGGGCAAGGCCAAGGTTAAACGTGCCATGTGGTCGCGTCGCGCGCAGGAGTATGAGCAAAAGATCAACTCCGGTGACTTGATCGCCATCGCCGAGGTTGTGCGCGATCTGCACCGTACCGACGACCAGCGCGAGCAGAGCTATTCCGAGCGTCAGCTTTACGAAGCGGCACTTGAGCGTCTGACCCGCGAAGTGGCCGCTGTTTCGGGTGGCGATGAACTTGCCGCCGCGAAACAGGTTGGCGATGTGCTGGAAAGCCGCGTCGCCGCTTAAGAGCGCCGCAGGTTGAGATTATGCCGCGTCCCCTAGGGGGCGCGGTTTTTTCGTTAGGGGATGGCCTGCCAGCCGTAGGCCATCATCTGACAGCCTGTTAGCAGGGCGATCTCTGTCACCTGTTGGGTCGCGCCCAGCACATCGCCGGTCTGCCCGCCGATCTTGCGTTTGGCGATCTGCCGCACCACCAGCGCCCCGAGCAGCCCCAAAAGCGCCAAGCGCCATGCTGAATAGTCCGGCGCAACCACGATCACCACCACCCCGATCAGCACTGCCACCGCCGTCGCCAATTCGCCGGGGCGGCCGGTGCGGTTTGACAGCCCGTCGCGGCGCACCGTCGGCAGGCTGTCCATCACCCAGACCATCGCGGCGCGTGACCCGCAAGAGGCGATGACCAGCGCCCAGATCAGCGCCTCATCCGTGATCAGTTCGCTGATCAGATACCACCGCAGCAACAGCGACAGCACCAGCGCCACGACGCCATAGGTGCCGATCACGCTGTCTTTCATGATGCGCAGCCGTTTCTCTGCGGTCCAAGCGCCCCAGAACCCATCGGTGCAATCAGCGAGGCCGTCTTCATGCATCGCCCCGCTCAGCATCACCAACGCAAGCAGCACGAAAGCCGCTGTCAGCGGCGGGGTTGCCCCCATCCGTGTTAACGCCAGCCCCACGGCCCCCGCGATCAGCGCCAGCACAATGCCTACCAGCGGATAGGCCCAGGCGCTGCGGGCCGGGGGGTGCTGCGGCTCGGTCGGGAAGTGGAAATGCGGCAGGGGCAGGCGGGTCAGCAGGGCAAAGGCCACCGCGATGTCACGGGCGCGAAAGGCGTGCCTTAGGGTGGTGATGTCGGGAATGGCCATTATTTCGCCCCTTCGGCACTTTCAGCGCCGACAGGCTAAGGCTAGAAACGATTGAATATCAATCCGCAAAGGGCCGCATATGAACACGTCTTTCGCCAGTCTTTCCGAATTTCGCAGTCTTCTGCGCGCTATGCCCGCCTGCGACAGCGCCGCGATGGAAGAGGCGCGCGCCCATGATAGCATCCTCACGAAACCTCCCGGTGCGCTAGGCCGGTTAGAGGAACTGGCGATCTGGTACCGAGGCTGGCGCAGCGGTGCCCGGGCCGAGATTGCAGCGCCTCAGATCATCGTTTTTGCGGGCAACCACGGGGTTGCCGCGCGGGGTGTCTCGGCCTTTCCGGCAGAGGTGACCGCGCAGATGGTGGCGAACTTTCAGCACGGTGGGGCAGCGATAAACCAAATCGCGCGGGTGAATGGGGCGAGCCTTGATGTGGTCCCGCTGTCATTGAACAAGCCGACCAAGGATTTCACCGTTGAGCCCGCGATGGACGAGGACGAATTCCTCGAAGCGCTGCGCGCCGGTTGGGAGGCGGTGAACTCCGAGGCCGATCTTTTGGTCGTGGGCGAAATGGGCATCGCCAACACCACCTCTGCCGCTGCCCTTGCCAGCGCGATCTTGGGCGGCGGGGCCGAATTCTGGACCGGGCGGGGCACTGGGGTGGATGATGCGGGCCTGTCGCTGAAAACCGACGTCGTGGCCGAGGGCGTTGCCCTGCACGCGGACAAGGGTGACGGGTTGGAGAGCCTGCGCCGCCTCGGTGGCCGCGAACTGGCCGCGATGGCCGGGGCCATGGCGCGGGCGCGGCAGCTGCGCATCCCTGTGATCCTAGATGGTTTCATCTGCTGCGCCGCCGCGCTTGGCCTTGCGCGCACCACACCGGGCGCGCTGGATCACTGCGTTGCGGGCCACCTCAGCGCGGAAAGCGGCCACCGGCGTCTGCTGGGCGCGATGGACAAGGAGCCGCTGCTGGAGTTGAACCTGCGGCTCGGCGAAGGCTCTGGCGCAGGCTTGGCGATCGGCATCCTCAAGACCGCCCTTGCCTGTCACGCAGGGATGGCCACCTTTGCCGAAGCGGGCGTCAGCGACGCATAGCGCGGTGCCGGGCAGCCCCCGGAAAGGGGGCTAGCTGCCCGGTTCAGGCGCTTTCCTTGCCCTTGCTTTCACCCAGATTGAGAAAGGCCGTTTCCAAGTCTTTCTGCAATTCTTTCGCCCGGGCGACATAGGCGGCGTTCTGCGAAGGGGGCACATCCGGGCGCCAGAGGGCTGCCAATTCGCGGACCGAATCCCGGTCATGGGCATAGAATAGCTTTTGCGCCTCATTCGCTTCGAAATCCGAAAGCCCCATGTTTTCCAACACATAGCGCCCGGCTCTGAGGGAGCTGTCGAACATCTCGCGCACGATGTCATTCGACCCGGCCTGATAGTGGCGATAGACCTCTTCGCGGTCGCGCGCACGGCTGACGATATGCAGATTCGGGTTCTCCTTGCGCGCGTAAGAGATCAGAGAGACCGCCGATTTCGGGTCATCAAGCGCCACCACCAGCACGCTGGCCTCTTGCAAACCCGCCTTGCGCAGGATGTCGGGCCGCGTCGGATCACCCAAAAAACCTTTGAAGCCAAAGCGCCGCATGACGGCGATGGTCTCTGGGTTGTGGTCCAACACGACGGTTTGAAAGCCGCTGGCCTGTACCATCCGGTTCACCATCTGCCCAAAACGCCCCACGCCCGCGATGATCACCGGACCGCTGCTGTCGATCTCATCGGCGATGACGGGGGCGCTGTCGTCAAGGCGTCGGCTGATCAGGTCGTGCAGGATAAACAGCAGCGGCGTGATCAGCATGGTCAGCGCCACCACCAGCAAGAGTGTCTCGGCAATCGGGTCGGGCATGACACCGGTGGCGAGGGAGAAGCTGACCAGCACAAAGCCAAACTCCCCGGCCTGCGCGAGTGCCAGCGTAAACAGCCAGCCATCGCGTCCTTTCAGACGGAACAGGCGGCCCAGCACCATGAGGATCAGCGCTTTGACGATGATGACCAAAAGCGCCATGGAGATCAGGATTAGCGGTTTTTCGAACAGCAGGACAAAGTTGATGCCCGCGCCGACGGTGATGAAAAACAGCCCCAAGAGCAGCCCTTTGAAGGGCTCAAGGTCGGTCTCTAGCTCGTGGCGGAATTCGCTGCTGGCCAAGACCACACCGGCGAGGAAGGCACCAAGCGCGGGTGAGAGCCCGACCACCGTCATCAGCGAGGAAATTCCCACCACGATCAGCAGCGCCAGCGCCGTGTACATTTCGCGCAGTTTGGCAAGGTGGATATAGCGGAACACGGGCCGGGTCAGGTAAATGCCGACGAGGATGATCGCCGCGACGGCCCCAATGGTCACCAGCGTCACGCCCCAGCCGGGCAGGCTTTGGACAAAGGTCTGGGCGGCATGGGCGGCGTCATTGCCGTGGCTGGCCTCCGCGCTCAGATGCGCGTTCTCGACCTCTTGAGGATCAAGTGAAATCGCCCCGTTGGGCATGATCCCCCCGGCCAGCCCCGTGGCCAGCAGCGGCAGGAAGGCGAGGATCGGGATCACCGCGATATCTTGGGTCAACAGCACTGAGAAGACGGATCTGCCCCCCTGTGTTCGCATCAATCCCTTTTCCGAAAGGGTCTGCAACACGATCGCCGTGGAAGAGAGCGCGAGCGTCAGACCAATCGCTAGCGCCACACGCCACGGCTGGTCATAGGCCATGGCGATGGCCATCAGCGCCGCCGTCGACAGCAGCACCTGCAACCCGCCCAAGCCCAAAAGCCGATGCCGCATGTCCCACAGCGCCCGGGGCTCCAGTTCCAACCCGATGAGGAACAGCATCATCACGACGCCAAATTCCGCGAAATGCTGCACGTCCTTCGTCTCGGACCCGACGAGGCCCAGCACCGGGCCGATCAGAATGCCCGCGGCGAGGTAGCCCAGCACCGACCCAAGCCCCAATCGCGCGGCAATCGGCACGGCGATCACGGCGGCAGCCAGATAGACGGAGGCTTGGAACAGGAAACCTTCCATTGCGGTCCTCTCTCAGGGTCAGGTGGGCAGCGGCCCGTCTTGTTTCAGTTGGTCCATGACGATCTGGCTATGCACCCGGCTAACGGCCTGATGGGGCAGAAGAACATCGTGAATGAGCCTGTTAAGGCTTGGCAGATCGTCACAATAGACCCTCAAGAGATAGTCCGCATCCCCCGTCATCGTCCAAACGCTCACAATCTCAGGACGGGTGGCCATAAGCCGCGCAAAGCTGGCCGAATGCTCTGGCCCGTGGGTGCCCAGATGCACCTGCACAAAGCCCTGCACATTGAGCCCCATTCGCACCGGATCAAGCCGCGCATGATAGCCGCGAATATAGCCCTCCGCCTCCAACCGCTGCCGCCTGCGCCCGGCTTGGCTGGAGGATAGGTTGAGTTCTTGGCCCAGTTCCTGCGCCGTGAGGTGGGCGTTCTTTTGCAGTGCCGTCAGCAGCCGCCGATCTGTTTCATCCAACATGATGCGTATTTCCCGCATGGTTTATGGGTAATATGCTCTTCTTGCGCGAAAATTACCAGAACCATGCCGCGAAACGCGCAAACAGCGCGGAACGTGCATCGTATCATGGGCCAAATCCCAAAAGCAGAGGAGACTGACATGGGCCCTTTCCCACATGACGCCCCGAAATCGCAGATCACGGCAGAGAACCCCGCCGGCACCGATGGTTTCGAGTTTGTTGAATTTGCCAGCTCCGACCCGCAGGCGCTGCGCGATGTCTTTACCAAAATGGGCTATGCCCATGTCGCCAATCACAAGACGAAAAAGATTGAACTTTGGCAGCAGGGTGACATCACCTACGTCCTGAACCACGACCCCGAAAGCTTTGCCGCGCGTTTCGTCGAAGAGCACGGCCCCTGCGCGCCCTCCATGGGTTGGCGTGTGGTCGATGCGCAAAAGGCGTTGGAACATGCGGTCGCCAAGGGAGCCGAGGAATACAAAGGCGATGGCAAGGCGCTGGACGTGCCTGCGATCATGGGGATCGGCGGCTCGCTGATCTATTTCGTTGATCAATATTACGACACCTCGCCCTACAATTGGGAATACGACTGGATCGCGACCTCCAAACCCGAGGGGGTGGGGTTCTACTACCTCGATCACCTCACGCATAACGTCCACAAGGGCAATATGGATGTCTGGTTCAAGTTCTACGGCGACCTGTTTAACTTCCGCGAAATTCGCTTCTTTGACATCGAAGGTAAGTTCACCGGCCTTACCAGCCGCGCACTGACCTCGCCCTGTGGCCGCATTCGCATCCCGATCAACGAAGACCGCGGCGAGACCGGACAGATCGTGGCCTATCTGAAGAAATACAACGGCGAAGGCATCCAGCATATCGCAGTGGGCGCGCGCGATATTTATGACGCCACGGACGCGATTGCCGACAACGGCCTGAAATTCATGCCCGGCCCGCCCGAGACCTACTACAAGATGAGCAAGGACCGCGTGACCGGCCATGAAGAGCCGCTGGACCGGATGCAGAAACACGGCATCCTGATCGACGGCGAAGGTGTCGTCGACGGGGGCGAGACGCGCATCCTGTTGCAGATTTTCTCGAAAACGGTCATCGGCCCGATCTTCTTTGAGTTTATCGAGCGCAAGGGGGATGACGGGTTCGGCGAAGGCAACTTCAAAGCGCTGTTTGAATCGATTGAGCAAGAGCAGATCGACAACGGCGAGCTTGAGACCTCGTAAGAAAAGCACATTCGGGGAGGGGTGAAGGGGGCGCTTCGGCGCCCCTTTTTGCGCGCGGTTGCGGGCAGTCGAACCGGCGTTAGTTCGGCATCTTCAGCACGACATTGCGGCCCCGGCGGACATAGCGCAACTCGCTGTCGCCAATCGCTGAGACGCGGCCCCCATCGATACGGTCACCCACCTCAACCTTTTGATAGCGTCCATTGCTGAGCCGAACCAAGGCGCGGCGGTTCGATGGTTTGCCGTAGACCCCGATCAGATTGACGTCCCGCAGGTTGATCGCATTCTTCACCGTGGCCTGTTTCGCGACCGAGGTTTTGGACGGAAAGCGCGGCTGCACCGCTTTGGGGGCGACGCTGGCGACCTGTGCGGGGGCCACATCGCGGGCGGCGCGTTTCACGATCCGGTCAAAATTGCGGGGCCGCGTATCGGGGCGGCGTGACTGGGTGGTGGCCTGTTTCGTGGCGTTCTGGATCGCCGGAGGCGTGGCAAGTGCGGCGGCAACGGCGCCGCTGGTGTCAATGGGATCAACGGTCACTTCGGGCGGGGCGGTCGCGACAAGCGCTTCTTCTGTCTCTTCCTGCACCGACTTTGGCCGCAACTGCGGACGCAGCCCAGCCAACTCAGCGCGCGTCAGCCCATCAAGCTGCGCGCGTTCGGTGGTTTCTTCCAGATCATCGGGCCGGTCGCGGGGCCGGGCCTCTGCCAAGGCGTTATCGACCTCCGGGGCCACCGGCTCGGCCTCAGGCCGGGTCAGTGTGGCGGGCGGCTCGGCGGAGGGGCGGCCAAGGTAGACCAGATGCCCATCGGGGCTGAGCGCCCCTTGGGCTGAGGGTTTGACCAGACCGCGGGCGTCCAGTGCAAATTGCGTGCCTGCCGCTACGGGTGAGCTGACCGCGCCGGGGGCCGTATCGGTGCCAAAGGCATCGACCGAGGGCAGGGCCACGGCATCTGTCGTGCTGCTGATCGGGTCGATGCTGGTGAGATAAAGGTCGTCGATATCAATTGCCGCCGCCGGTGCCGGGGGCGCGTCCGGTGCGCGGGCCCAGATGCCAGTGGTGGCATATTTGGCGTCAATCTCGGCCTCGGTCATCTCGGTCAGGGGGCGCGGCTCGGGGTCGCGCAGGGCGTCGAGCACGGCACCGTCTTCATCGGTCAGACCGGCGTCCAAAGCGGCGGTTTCAATCGCGTCCGGCTCACCCGGTTCTGGGGGCAGCACGGCGATTTCTTCGTCGATGCTGGGCGTTTCCGCAGGTGCCAAGGCTTCGGCGGTGCTGCGCGGGCTGCGATCGCCAAAGAGCCGCGAAAGGGCGCTGCCCTCGTCAAGGAAGATCGAGGCCCAAGCGGCGACACCTGCAAGGAAAACCAAGAGCGCCGCCGTCAGGATCAGGCCGAGGAAGCGCGGCTTGCCGCCGACTTCGTTGCGGCGACGGGCGCCGAAAACGGTCATTCGATCGGCTTCGGAGGCGGGGGTGACGGTGGCCGCGGCAGCCGGAGCTGACCGGCGGTCTTTCGATGCCTTCGGCTTGCGACGGCTGAGGAAGGCCCCACCGGAGGAGGGCGCTTCGGGCGTCAGGGAACTGCTGTCGGGCTGGGGGGCTGCGGCCACTGCCGCGGCGGCGGTGGCTGCCGGTTCGACGGGCATCTGCGGCGCCAGCGGGGCCGCGGCGGGCGAAGGCGCGCCGACGGGCAGCGACGGTGTGCTGGGCGCGGGTGCTGGCGATGGTTCCGGTTTCGCGGCGGGCGGAGGCGGCGGTGTCGCGCGGCTCGCACCACCAAGGCTGGGAGCGCTCTCAGTCCCGCCACGGCGGCTTGCGAAACCGGCAGCAGGGGCGCTGCGCGACGGCGGGGCAGAGAAATCGACCTTGCGCAAAGGCTCAGACCGCGGGGCGGCGGGCGGCTCGGCCTGTGCTGCGGCCGCTGCGGCCAGGGGCGCGGCGGAGGCCGCAACGCTGCCGCTGGCGGGGGGCGTCGATAGCGGCGCAGCCTCAGCCGGTTCTGTGGCGGGCGCAGGGGTATCCAGCGCGGGCAGGTCCTCTTTCAGGGGCGGTGGCGTTTCTTTTGGCGTGGGGGCCAGTTCTGCTTCCGCCGCGGGGGCTGACGCTTCTGTTTCCTTTGCTGCAGGGACCATTGCCGCGTCCAGCGCGGCCAGGTTTTCCTCAAGGGGCGGGGGCGTCTCTTTGGGGGTCGGCTCCAACGCCGCCGGGGGTGTTTCCGGCGATTCCTCGGGGGTGGCCAACTCGGGCAGGTTTTCCTCTGCCGGCAGCGGTGTCTCTTCGGGCGTAGCGACGAGATCAGGTTCCGCTACGGGTGTGTCAGCCACGGGCGTATCGGCCACCGGTGTGTTGGCCACCGGTGTGTCGGCCACGGGCGTCGTCTCATCCGTGTCCACGATCGGCCCCGCAGGCGCGCTCGTCACGCCGGAGATCACGATGGGTTCCGCTTCGGGGGTCACGGTTTCGCCGGGGTCCAAAAGCGCCGATGCGGCCTGGGTCATGCCGAAATGCGGCACGCCTACAAACGCCTCGGCGGCAGGGGCGGCGGCAAAGCTGACCGGGTGGAAACGGTGCTCCACCGCAAATGCTTCGGCCTCTTCCAAGGTTTCGCGGGCCACGGCGGCCACATGGCTTTGCGCGCCATCGGCGTGGACGTCGAACACCAGATCAGCCACCTGATAGGGCGTTGCCCCCTCAAGCGCCTCAGCCGCTGTGGCACGGCGGGCGGCGGTGTCCATTCCGGCGGTGTCGATGGCAAGGTATTTGATCTGCGCGTCGGGGATCAACAGCAGGCTACGCAACCCGCCAGGCTCCAACGCCGTGGCGGTTTTGCGCAAAACCGCCAGCTCCGCCGCCAGATCGGCGCTGTCGAGCGCCACTTCACCAACAAGCTGCCAGCCGCCTGATGTGCGGTGGAGCAAACGAATGCCGTCGAACGACAGGGAGAGGGTAAAATTCGGCTTCATCGGGGTCGACTTTAGCATGGGGTAGGGCGCACTTACAGACGCGCCGCAGTCTTCGCGAAGGATAGAGCAGGAGTTCGCCCAAGGGAAGGGTGCGCGCCGCGCAGGTGCTTGTCAGCGGGGGCCCGCAATGGGCAAATGGCGGCGCATTGATGCACGGAAAGGAACGAACATGCGACTGATAAATTTGGTGGCGCTGGCGTGGATGGCGGGTGCGGGGCTGGTCTCGGCCCAGCAGGGACCGGAAGAGGGGATTATCGTCACCGGCCAAGGCAGCATCGCCGCCGCGCCCGACATGGCGACGATCACGCTGGGCGTGACCGAAGAGGCCGAGACTGCCAAAGCCGCGATGGACAAGGTGACCGAAGCGGTATCTGCGATCCTGACCCAGCTTGACGCGCAGGGCATCGCGGCGAAGGACCGTCAGACCAGCCGCTTCTACCTCCGCCCGGTGCATGACCGCCGCCCCGTCGAAAATGGCGCCCCGCCGCGCATCACCGGCTATCAAGCGGGCAATTCGGTGACCGTAAAGGTCCGCGATCTGGACCGTCTCGGCGCGATGATGGGCGCGGTGATCGACGAAGGTGCGAATGATTTCAACGGTTTGGAATTTGGTCTTCAAGATCCGAAAGACGCGCTGGCCGAAGCGCGCAAAGCCGCGGTTGCCGATGCCACCGAACGCGCCCGGCAATTGGCCGATGCCGCGGGGGTGAAGCTGGGCACGCTGATCCGCATGACCGAGAATTCGCATTCCCAGCCCAAGATGTTCGAGGCCGCCCGCATGGGCATGGCGATGGACAGCGCCGTGGCCGAAGGCGAGGTCGAGCTGCAGGCCGAGGTCTCTATGACCTTCGCGATTGCGCCGGGGCAGTAAGCCGCCTTGGATAAAAGTTCCCCCGCCGAGGTGATCGGCGGGGGCGAAGGTTTAGCTGGTCGCTTTGGTCAGCGCTTGATCGAGATCGGCGATCAGATCGTCGGCGTCTTCGGTCCCGATTGAGATGCGCACCACGCCCGGCCCGGCCCCCGCCGCTTCCTGCTGCTCTTGCGTCAGCTGTCGGTGGGTGGTCGATGCCGAGTGGATGATCAGCGAGCGCGTATCGCCCAAGTTCGCCACATGGCTAAAGATTTCAAGGCTGTTGACCAGTTTCACGCAGGCGTCATAACCGCCTTTGACCGCAAAGGTGAAAAGCCCGCCCGCGCCCTTAGGACAGACCTTTTGCATCCGCTCGTGATAGGGCGATGACTTCAGCCCGGCGTAGGTGACGTAATCAACGCGGTCGTCCTGTTCGAGCCATTCGGCCACCTTCACCGCGTTCTGCACATGGCGGTCCATCCGCAGTGACAGGGTTTCGATCCCCATGAGCGTGTAATGCGCCGCCTGTGGGTTCATCGTCATCCCCAAATCACGCAGCCCAATGGCGATGCCGTGGAAGGTGAAGGCCATCGCGCCGAAGGTCTCGTGGAACTTCATCCCGTGATAGGCCTCCTCAGGCTGGCTGAGCGAGGGGAATTTGTCATTGGCGGACCAGTCGAATTTGCCCGAATCCACGACGCAGCCGCCCATGACGGTGCCGTTCCCGGTGAGGTATTTGGTGGTGGAATGCACCACCAGCGTCGCGCCGTGTTCAATAGGGCGGCAGAGGTAGGGCGTGGCGCTGGTATTGTCGATGATCAGCGGAATGCCCGCCGCATCGGCGACATCGGCGATGGCACGTACATCCATGATATAGCCGCCGGGGTTGGCGATGGCCTCGCCAAAGACCGCGCGGGTGTCGTCGTCGATCGCATCGGCGACGGCTTGCGGATCGTCGAAGTCGACAAACTTGCAGGACCAGCCAAAGCGTTTGATCGTATGGCTGAACTGCGTGACCGTGCCGCCATAAAGACGGGTGGAGGCGACGATATTCTTGCCCGGCCCCATCAACGGGAACAGCGCCATGATCTGCGCCGCGTGACCCGAGGAGCAGCAGACCGCCCCCACACCGCCTTCGAGCGTGGCAATCCGCTCTTGCAGGACGGCGTTGGTGGGATTGGTCAGGCGCGAATAGATGTAACCCACCTCTTGCAGGTTAAAGAGAGCCGCCGCGTGGTCGGCATCGCGAAAGACATAGGCCGTGGTCTGGTAGATCGGCGTTTGTCGCGCACCGGTGGCCGGGTCGGGCGTAGCGCCTGCGTGAATCTGCAACGTGTCAAATTGATGTTTGGGGCTGTCGGCCATTGGTCTGTCCTTTCAGAAAAATGGATTTCGCGCAGCCTAGGCGCAAAGAACCGTTCAGACAACGGGGGACGGATCGCTCAGCGCATCCAAAAACCGTTGGATTTGATCCGGTTGCGGATCGCCTGTTCGCGGCGCGGCAGGTTGTCTTGATCAAAGAGCGCGCGCACTTTGGCGCCGCGCCCCTGATAGACCATCCGCTTGATCGCATCGCGTTGTTTGAGCAGCTTTTTCATCTGGTTGGGGGCGGTGATGGTCTCTAGAACCTCGATCGCATGGTCGCTTTCGCGGGCATAGAGCAGCGGCAGAAAACGGTAGTGGCAGGTCACCGTGCCATCCAGCAAGCCAGAGGGCAGGGCATCCCGCCCGCCGCCGAGTGCGTGGATCACCAGCGGCAGCACGATCTGGTCGAGCCATGGGTCAAAGCTCTGCGCGCAGAGTTCCACAGGAGGATCATCCCGTACCGCCAGCGCATAGCGCAGAAACAGCGCCCCAAATTCGCGCGGGCAGCGGTAGTAGAAGAACCCGGCGTTAAAATAGAGGTAACGGCGCCAATATTCATCCGGCTGGCTCAGGTCGAGGCTGCTGGCGAAGTCGAGGTCGAACTTGTCGTAAAGCGACTTCCAAAGCGCGGTATAGCCCGGCCCGTAAAGCTGCGGCTCAGGCCATGTCCCTTCGCGCCGCAGGGAGGCCGATGGCCGGTTGAAATCAAAAGGCACGGCCGCCAGATCGCCAGTGATCAGCGTATCTGTGTCAAAGAAAACAAAGGGTTCACCCGCAGGAAGGGCGCTCAGCATCTCGATTTTGTTGCCATAGGGGTAGGCGCTGCCGAAATGCTGGCTCTCGAAGGGGATGAACTCTGCCCCGAGGTCGGTCAGCGCCTCACGCAGCGCGGTGTCGGTGATGCGCGGGTCGTTGTCCCAAAGCGGGCCGGGTTGCGGCTCGGCGATCAGCAGGCGGCCTTGGAACTGCGGGCAGGAATGGCGCAGAGAGGCGGCAAAAAGCAACGCTTCATAGGCCAGCCGGCCCTGTTGCCCCACGATGACGACGTTGAAAATTTGCGGGGAACGCGAATTGCGTGTCATACTTATGTGCGGCCTCATGTTTTTTAGCCAGTATAGGGGCAGGCGTCTCTTGGCAAAAGCCAGCAAATTGAGCGGCCTGCAGGAAGGTTCGGAATGTTCGATTTTGTCTTTGCCGTGATCGCGATCAGCTTCGGCGGTTCAGCCGCCCCTTTTGACGGGGTTGGCCGACCGGATGCGCCGATGACGGTGCAGGCCCCGGCGCGCCCCGCAGCACCGGCCAGTCCGGCAGCACCTCTCGCACCCGCAGAACCGCCGCGGGCGTTCCACATGGCAGCCGTGCCCCCCGGATTGGTTGCCGAAGATCAGACCCCCACGGGCCGGTTCACAACCGCCGCGGAGGTTAAGCCGATCCTGAACGCCACGCGCGGCAGTTGGATCGCGGTGCGGGAGTATGACGGGCAGGACCTCGTCTATGTCACCCATCTGTGGAGCTGGCGCTGCGGGCTGGCCGCCATGGCGATCGCGGTCAACGACGCGCCGATGCAGGACTGGCCGATGCCCCCTTGCCACGAGGCGCTGCCTTCGCCCAATGCGATTCTGGATGACGATCCGCAGCCGTATCTGACGTTCGGCCTCGGGTCTGTTCAGACGGTTCGGGTTCAATTGGTATACGACGATCTCAGCATGGAGCTTGAGGCGTTTTCGCGGGGGGATGTGCTGATCCCGTGAGGCGGGTACGTTGCCGTCGCGTACAGGATTGAACCAACGCCACGACCGTAGCGGTGGCGGAAATCAGTGTCATCGTAGAAGGAAAAAGTGGTGGGCGACCCTGGAATCGAACCAGGCGTGCGTCTCCGCGAGGGAGCCGCAGGCGGGCCCTGCCACATGGCTGTAGCACGCAGGATCGATCCGGGGGATCGATCGGTGGCCACGGGCGTATCGCTCGCGTGGTTCCGGGGTCATCTACGGAGGAGAAAGTGGTGGGCGACCCTGGAATCGAACCAGGCGTGCGTCTCCGCGAGGGAGTTACAGTCCCCTGCCACACCTTGCGGCCTGTCGCCCACTTTGTCCTGTGCATTGCACCTGACGTGGGGGCGTGATTACAAGCGACCCAAAGAAGCGTCAAGGCGAATTCCCGAGAAATGTTGGGGAAATCGCACGAAAGGATAAAGAGATGAAGAAACCCAAATGGGTCGTGCAAAAAGAACAGGACAAGAAGGCCGAAGCGGCGCAGACGGTCTGGCTTTTTGGCCTGCATGCGGTGCGCGATGCGCTGATGAACCCGAACCGCGAAAAACTGCAGCTGATGGTCACGCCGAATGCCCAAGCCAAGTTGGAGGATGCCATCGCAGAGACGGGAATCACGCCGCAAGTCGTCGATCCGCGCAAGTTCCGTCCGCCGCTCGATCCCAACTCCGTTCACCAGGGTGCGGTGCTGGAAGTGAAGCCGCTGAACTGGGGGCGGTTGGAGGATGTCGCTATCGGTGATTCCGCACCGCGGCTGCTGTTGCTCGACCGGGTGACCGATCCGCATAACGTCGGCGCGATTCTCCGCTCGGCTGAAGTCTTGGGCGCTTCGGCGGTCATCGGCACCAAGCACCACTCCGCGCCTGAGACCGGCGCGCTGGCCAAGACCGCCAGCGGCGCGTTGGAGCGTCAGCCCTATTTGCGGGTGCGCAACCTCGCCGATGCGATCCGTGCCCTGCAGGATATGGGGTATCTGGTGCTGGGGCTGGATGGAGAGGCCACACAGTCCATCGAGGGCGCCGTAGAGGGCCGCCGTAACCGCCCTGTGGCGCTGGTTCTGGGGGCCGAGGGTCCGGGGCTGCGGGAGAAGACCCGCGAGACCGTGGATGCGCTGGTGCGGATCGATGCGGCGGGCGGATTTGGGTCGCTCAATGTCTCTAACGCCGCGGCGATTGCGCTATATGCCAGCCGGGTCGGGGGCTGAGAATCGGCAAGAACTGGCTCAAAACCGGGCAGGGGGCGGGGCGACAGGGTCCAGCCCCTTTGAAAACGGCCAAGGGTTCCTAAATTTAAAGGTGACCGCAGGCCCGGAACGCCTGCCGGCCACCTACTGTCCCTCGTTCCGTACCTTACGCCCCGTGTTCGTCATGGGGCGTTTTTTTATGTGGGGGCGAGATACACAAAAGCCGCCCCGAGGGGCGGCTTTGCGTCTCCTACGGGGTGGTAGGATCAACCTGGAGCGGGCGAGGCGATTCGAACGCCCGACCCTAACCTTGGCAAGGTTATGCTCTACCCCTGAGCTACGCCCGCATCCGGTTGGTGAGGGGGGAATACCCATTCGCGCGGGGGGCTGCAAGGGGGAAAATTACCGTGATGCGGGGAAAGCGCGAGATTTGTTGGGCTGCGTGAATCGAGGGCCGGAAAGCACAAAGGGCCGCATCCGAAGATGCGACCCTGTGAAAACCAGATGGAGCGGGCGAGGCGATTCGAACGCCCGACCCTAACCTTGGCAAGGTTATGCTCTACCCCTGAGCTACGCCCGCTTACCGTCTGGTGAGGGCGAAATACCCATTGGGGCGGGGGGCTTCAAGAGAGAAATGTGGTTTTTAGTGGAAAAAATTGCGCAGGGCGGGGGCGCCGCCCCCGGACCCCCGAGGTATTTGAAAAAGGATGAAGATGAGGGGGCGGTGCGGGTTAATGTGGAGGGCTGATTGGGGCGGTGAGCGGGCTTTGGCAAAAAGAAAAGGCCCCGCGCGGGGGCGGGGCCTTTGATGATTTTGGCAAAGCTTAGTGGCTGTGCTGTTTGTCCCAGTCTTCCTGTTTCGGAAGCTGCTCGAAGGTGTGTTCGGGTGGCGGGCTGGGCAGGGTCCATTCCAGCGTGTCCGCAAATTCGTTCCACGGGTTGTTCGCTGTGGAGCGGGCGCCGCGGGTCAGCGTGTAGGCCATGATCCCGAAGAAGAACAGGAAGGAGGCGAAGCTGAGGAAGGCACCGATCGAGGACCACTGGTTCCAGTAGGCGAAGGCTTCGGGGTAGTCGATGTAGCGGCGTGGCATGCCCTGACGGCCCAAGAAGTGCTGGGGGAAGAAGGTCAGGTTGGCGCCGATGAACATCGCCCAGAAGTGCAGTTTGCCTGCCCATTCGGGGTACATGCGGCCTGTCATCTTGGGCAGGTAGAAGTAGATGCCTGCGAAGATGGCGAAGACGGCACCGAGCGACATCACATAGTGGAAGTGCGCCACGACGTAGTAGGTGTCGTGATAGGCGCGGTCCACGGCAGCCTGGCTCAGCACGATGCCGGTGACGCCACCGACGGTGAAGAGGAACAGGAAGCCAAAGGCCCAGAGCATCGGTGTTTTGAACTCGATGGAGCCGCCCCACATGGTGGCGATCCAGCTAAAGACCTTTACCCCTGTCGGCACCGCGATGACCATGGTGGCCAGCATGAAGTAGGCCTGCTGGTTCAGGGTCATGCCCACGGTGTACATGTGGTGCGCCCAAACGACAAAGCCCAATGCACCAATCGCGATGATCGCCCAGACCATCGGCAGGTAGCCGAAGACCGGTTTGCGCGAGAAGGTCGCGATGACGTGGGAGATGATGCCGAAGCCGGGCAAGATGATGATGTAAACTTCGGGGTGACCGAAGAACCACAGGATGTGCTGGTAGAGGATCGGGTCACCACCGCCTGCAGGATCGAAGAAGGCGAAGCCGAAGTTGCGGTCCATCAGCAGCATGGTGATCGCGCCCGCCAGAACTGGCAGGGAGAGAAGGATCAGCCAGCTTGTAACGAAGATCGACCATGCGAAGAGCGGCACTTTGAACAGGGTCATGCCGGGGGCACGCATGTTCAAGAAGGTGGTGATCATGTTGATCGCGCCGAGGATCGACGAGGCACCCGAGACGTGGACCGCGAAGATCGCGAAGTCCATCGACATGCCTGCTTCGCGCACGGAGAGCGGCGGGTAGAGCACCCAACCCACGCCGGAGCCGAGCTGGCCATTGCCGCCCGGTGTCAGCAGCGAACAGACCGCCAGGGTGGTGCCCGCGACATAGAGCCAGAAGCTGAGGTTGTTCATCCGCGGGAACGCCATATCCGGCGCACCGATTTGCAGCGGCATGAAGTAGTTGCCGAAACCGCCAAACAGAGCGGGAATCACGACGAAGAACATCATCAGGATGCCGTGGCCGGTGATCAGCACGTTCCACAGATGACCGTTGGGCGTACAGGCGGCAGAGCTATCCGCGATGAAACGCGCGCCTTCCATACACATGTATTGAACGCCGGGGTTCATGAGCTCAAGGCGCATGTAAACGGTGAATGCCACCGAGATAAGACCGACCAAGGCCGAGACGATCAGGTAAAGAATACCGATGTCTTTGTGGTTTGTGGACATGAACCACCGGGTAAAGAACCCCCGGTCGTCGTGATGATCTTGGCCGTGAATGGCTGCGTCTGCCATGCGGTGCCTCCTGCAAATGAATTGGACACATGGCGCCATAGGCGGCACATGCGGTGTCGCGCCCGTTTTAGAGCGACCGTCTCGCGGGGGCAATGGGCGCGATGGTCGCAGGGAGGGTATTTTTTCCGCTGCGGCTATCGACGTATATTCGGGTTCTTACGCCGCTTGGCGCGCGCTTTGCCTCTCTCAGGAGGCGATGTCGCAACTGGCGGAGGGGTCATTTGCAAAGACATCATCGAAGGTGGCGCGCAGGGCCAGATCGACATCGTCCATCGTGACGGGCAGGCCCAGATCGACCAGTGAGGTCACCCCATGGTTCGTGATGCCGCAGGGGACGATCCCGCCAAAATGGCTGAGCTCCGGTTCAACATTGATGCTGATGCCGTGAAAGCTGACCCATTTGCGCAGCCTGATTCCAATCGCGGCGATCTTGTCTTCGGCGGGGCTGCCATCGGGCTGGGCGGGTTTCTCGGGCCGCTGTACCCAAACGCCGACACGCCCGGGGCGAACCTCGCCGCGCAGGTTGAATTCATCCAATGTGGCGATCACCCAATTTTCAAGCTGGCGCACGAAACAGCGGACATCGCGGCCCCGTGCGGCGACGTTCAGCATCACATAGGCCACGCGCTGGCCCGGTCCGTGATAGGTGTACTGCCCGCCGCGCCGGGTGGGATAGACGGGAAAGCGGTCCGGCTCTGTCAGGTCTTCGGCCCGCGCCGAGGTGCCCGCGGTGTAGAGCGGGGGGTGTTCTACCAGCCAGATGCATTCCTCGGCTTCGCCCGCGGCGATGGCGGTGGCGCGCGCCTCCATCCACGCCTCGGCGGTGCGGTAATCGGTCAAGCCGTCGCTGATGATCCATTCAACCATAGGGATGCCTTAGCAAGACCCGCGCCGCACCGCCAGAGGCTCTGCGTCAGGCAGCGGCGTCACGTTCTTCCAGAACCTTGCGGAGCATCTGGGCATAATTATCGGCCCCCTGCGCTCCGGTTACGAGGTATTTGCCCTCAAAAATCATCGACGGCACGCCGGAAATGCCGCGCGAGGTCCAAAATTGCTGCGCTTCGCGGGTTTGTTCGGCGAAGCTGCCGCTGCTGAGCACCTCCAGCGCCTCGCTGCGGTCCAGCCCGACGGAGGCCGCGACATCGGCCAGCACGTCGGGATCATTCACATTGTGCCCTTGCGTGAAATGCGCATCGAAGAGCGCCATTTTGAGCGGGTGTTGCAGCCCCTTGGCCTGCGCCCAAGTGAGCAACTGATGCGCGGCGAATGTATTCTGCATCCGCGTGTCGTCAGAAAAGTTGAAGGCAAAGCCCAAGTCGCTGCCCATTTGGGACAGCCGCTTGCGATTCTCGACCGATTGCGCGGGGGTGGAGCCGTATTTCTCGGCCAGATGTTCGGCCATGTTTTGGCCTTCGGCTGGCATCTGCGGGTTCAACTCAAAGGGATGCCAGCGCAGATATGCGCCCACACCGACCGCGCCGAGCGCTTGTTCGAGTTGTTTGTAGCCAACGATACACCAAGGGCACATGACATCCGACACGATGTCGATCTGCACGGTGGGGGCGTCAGTTGAGGGCGTGGCGGTATCTACGGGCATGGCGTGTTCCTTGTTGCTTGGTCCACAGATGGCTTGCCGGGCGCGACGTTTCAACGTCTGAGGTGTCAGATTGCAGGGCATTGAAGGGATTGTGATCAGCGAAGTGGCCCCAGGAAAATAGGGGCTTAACTCGGTTTCTGAAACTCACTGAAAAATTTTGCCGATTGCCTCTTCACAAGCCCTTGGTCTTTGGCTAAACCCCGCCCACCAACCATGGCGTGCGGTCGTGGCGGAATGGTAGACGCGCAGCGTTGAGGTCGCTGTGGGGTAACACCCGTGAGAGTTCGAGTCTCTCCGACCGCACCACCATGTTTTGCAATGGCAAAGCGATGGTTGGATCACCCAACAAAGAAAACTCATTTCAGCCCTCGTCTCTCGTCGCGTGCAGACTACACTTTGCTGCGCGGTATTTTGCCGATTTTGCGGTCCACTTCTGTGCGAGGCGGGCGAACAGGGCTCTCATACCGCGATTGCCCCGGCAGAATGTTTGCAGCCAAGGCGGCAATGCCGTTTAACGGTTGATGAGAAAAAGGCTCGTGCTGAGCGGGCTAAGGAAAACCGGCGCGAAAACCGGGGTGACGAAACGCAAGGAGGGTAGCGCGTGGCGCAACAAGGGCAGACTCAAGGGGCGGCGTATTATCTCGCCCTTGGACTTCTTCTTGGTGGGGGGGCTGCGGCGCAGGCGGCAGAACTGGCCATCACCGGTATCGACGATGATTCAGAGCTTTATGCCACCCTGCGCGGCGGGTCGCTGCTGGCCGAGCAAACCGATGAGGATGCCGAACCGGCCACGCCGCAGGAATTGGTAGCCGCTGCACAGGCGGACTATGGCAGGCTTTTGGCTCTGCTTTACGACAATGGGTATTTCGGGCCGACTCTGAAAATCACGTTGGACGGCGTCGATGCTGCCGCGATTCCCCCAGTGCAGCCGCCGCGCCGCATCGACCGCGCCGTGATCACCGTGGACCCGGGGCCAAAGTTCCGCTTTGGCGCAGCCCGTATCGCGCCCGTCGCCCCCGGTACCGAATTGCCGGAGGGTTTCGCCAGCGGCGAGACCGCGAGCCTTGGTGTGCTCAAGGAAACCGTCTCGGCCGGGGTGAGCGGCTGGCGCGATGTGGGCCACGCAAAGGCGGAATTGGCCGATCAGGATCTTGTGGCCAAACACCGTGAACGGCAGATCGACGCTGCCTTGCGGATCGCCCCGGGGCCAAGGCTGCGCTTTGGTGCGCTGACCGTGACCGGCAACGAAGACGTGCGCACCGCCCGCCTGATTGAGATCGCGGGGCTGCCGGAGGGGGAGGTCTTCTCTCCCGAGGAGTTGGAACTGGCCACCGAACGGCTGCGCCGCACCGGCGCGTTTGATGCCGTGGCCCTGATCGAAGCAGATCGGATTGGCCCCAATGACACGCTGCCCATCGCCGCACAGGTGACAGAAGCGCCTAAGCGCCGCTTTGGGTTTGGCGCGGAACTGTCTTCGCTCGAAGGGCTGACGTTGAGCACCTTTTGGCTGCATCGCAATCTGCTGGGCGGGGCCGAACGGCTGCGCTTGTCGGCTGAGGTCGAAGGCATCGGCGGCAACTCGGGCGGCGAAGACTATACGCTCTCCGCTCGGTTCGAGCGTCCGGCGACCTTTAACGAAGATACCGATTTCTATGCGCTGGCGACGCTAGAGCAGCTGGATGAGGTGAATTACTTCTCCCGTCAGTTGGATCTGGAAGCGGGGATTGAGCGGATCGCCAACCAAAACCGCACCTATTCCGCGGGCCTTGGCCTGCGTGTGGCCGAGACAGAAGATGCCTTTGGCACCAACCAGTACACCCTGCTGACCCTGCCGCTGGGGGCCGAGTTTGACTACCGCGACAAGGAACTGGACGCGACCGAGGGCTATTACATAGACGCCAATATCACACCCTTCGTCGCGCTGTCGGGGTCTGAAAGCGGTCTGCGGACCTACTTCGATGCGCGTTACTACCGCAGCTTTGGAACCGAGCGCCCCGTGACACTGGCCTTCCGGGGGCAGCTTGGCTCCGTCGCTGGGCCGGACCTTTCCGAGGCGCCTGCGGATTACCTGTTTTACTCTGGCGGGGGCGGCACCGTGCGCGGGCAGCCCTATCAGTCGCTGGGGGTTGATCTGGCAAGCGGCGACACCGTGGGCGGGCGCAGCTTTGTCGGCCTCTCGGCAGAAGCGCGCGTGGCCCTGACCGAGAAGATCGGCGTCGTGGGCTTTGCCGATGCGGGCTATATCGGGTCAGAAGAATTCTACGACGGATCAGGCACTTGGCACTCCGGCGCGGGGCTGGGGCTGCGCTATGCCACGGGCATCGGCCCGATCCGTCTGGATGTGGCCGTGCCCACCTCGGGTCCGGAAGTTGATGAAGATTTCCAAGTCTATATCGGGATTGGACAGGCGTTTTAATGCGACATTTTTTGCAGATTCTCACCGCCAGCTTTGTCTATCTGGCCTGCCTCACACCGGCTTTTGCGCAGGATGACGACAAGGGTTTTCTCACCCGGACCATTCAGGATGCACTCAGTGGCGCGGGCCGCACCGTCAGCATCGACGGGTTCTCGGGGGCGCTGAGTTCAGCAGCCTCCTTTGATCGGATGACGATCTCGGACGACGATGGCATCTGGTTGACGTTGGAAGAGGTGGTGCTGGATTGGAACCGCTCGGCCCTGCTGCGCGGGCGGCTGGAGGTTGAGCAACTCACCGCCGGGCGGCTGGATGTTGAGCGTCTGCCGGTCAGCAATGAGGTCGATCTGCCCGATGCCGAGGCCAAACCCTTTGCCTTGCCCGATCTGCCCGTTTCTATTGAAATCGCCGACTTCTCCGTGGATGAGATCAATCTCGGCGAGCCGATCTTGGGCGAGGCCGCCCAGCTTTCGGTCCGCGCCAATGCGCGGCTGACCGATACGGTCGGTATTGTCGATTTTCAGGCCCGCCGCACCGATGGCAAAAAGGGTGAGTTCGACATTCAGGCCAATTTCGACCGCACGGAAAACGTGCTGGACCTGCTGTTGAACCTGACCGAAGACCCCGAAGGCATCGCCTCGAAACTGCTGAACCTGCCGGGGCAGCCTTCAGTGCAGATGACCGTCGAAGGCGCGGGTCCTCTGGATGATTTCGCGACCGATGTGACCATCGCCACCGATGGGCAAGAGCGTTTGGCCGGGCAAGTGACCCTTGGCACGCAGGCCCCACGCCGCGCCAGCGAAACCCCTGACCGTCGCATTCAGGCCGATATCGGGGGCGACATCACTGCGCTGCTCGCTCCGCGCTACCGCGAATTTTTCGGGGAAGACGTGCGGTTGGCGGTTGATGCGCTGCTTGAGAGCAACGGTGCCGTTGAGGTCAGCAGCTTTGCTCTTGCGGCGAATTCCGTCGATCTGGAGGGGCAGGTCATGCTGAACCAAGAGAAGTGGCCGACGCTGATCGACATCTCAGGCCGGATCGCAAATCCTGATGGCACTTCGACCCTTCTGCCGATTTCGGGTGAGGGCACGCGGGTAGAGGCCGTGACCCTGCGCGTGGATTACGATGCCGCCGATGGCGACCGCTTTGAAAGTGCGTTCGACATCACCGGGCTAGACACGGGCGCGCTGCAAATCACGCAGACACAGCTGGCGCTTGATGGGATCCTCGAAGGCAACCTTGGCAGTTTGGGCCAATTCCTTGGCGATGTGACCTTTGCCACCGAGGGGATGTCGCTGACCGATCCGGCCAGCGCCGAGGCCATTGGGGACGCGATCACCGGCAGCGCCGAGATTCGTTTCGTCGAAGGTGAACCGATTGAGATCAACGGGCTGACCCTGTCGGGGGAAGACTATGGCCTGACCGGCGAGGCGGCGATCGATGGGGTGGATACCGGGCTGCTCACGCAGTTGAAGATGACGCTCGAAGCGCAGGATATCAGTCGCTTTTCCGCGCTGGCAGGCCGCGATATCGCGGGCGCCACGGCACTGGCGCTGAACGGGACGGTCACGCCTTTGGGCGGTATGTTCGATCTGGCGATTGCGGGCGGGACGGATGACCTTGAGATCGGGATCGAACAGGCCGATGCGGTTCTGGCGGGGCGCACCAGCCTCAGCATGGTCGCAAAGCGCAATGAGACCGGGACTTATCTTCGTGATCTGGACCTCAAGAACGACGCGATTGATTTGACCGGCAATGTCGAGTTGCGCAGCGAAGACAGCCGCGCGGCTTTGGACTTTACGCTCGCCGATGTCGGGCTGGTTCTGCCGCAATACGAAGGCCCCATCGCGGTCAAGGCGACAGCGGTGCAAGAGACGCGCGGCTGGGTTGTCGATGCGGTCACCGATGGCCCCTATGACGCGGCGCTGACCGTGTCGGGCTTGGCCACGGGCGAGGACGCGCAGATCGATTTCACCGCAGATATCCCACGGATCGAAGATTTCGTACCAGACGCGGATATCACCGGGCCTGTCACGGCCAAGGGCGAGTTGCGCCAGACACCACAGGGCTGGGAGATCAACACCGACGCCAGCGGCCCGCTTGATGCGCAGGCCTCGGTCAGGGGGCTGGTCACGCCGCGCGTTGATGTGGCCTTTGACCTGTCGTTGCCAGATATCCAACCCCTCGTGCCGCAGATCAGCGGCGGGGTTGAGGCCAGTGGCACGTTGGAGCAGACCGAACAGGGGTTTGTCGTCGATACCATCGCCAATGGCCCCTACGATAGTCGCGTTGCGCTGGAAGGGCTGGCAACCGGCCCTGACATGGCGCTGCGCTTTGACCTGACCTTGCCGGATGTCAGCCCGCTGGCCCCCGGCGTCAACGGGCCGCTTGCCGCGCAGGGCACCGTCCGCCAGCAAGAGGATGGCATTGCCGTGGATGTCGCCGCGACCGGCCCCTACGGCAGCAGCGCCGTGGTCGAAGGTCTGGCAACCGGTCCGAATATGGCGCTCAGCTTTGATCTGTCGGTGCCCGACCTTAGCCCCATCGCCCCCGGTGTGAATGGCCCGCTTTCGGCCACCGGCGACATCCGTCAAACAGAAGACGGGATCGCCGTGGATGTGAGCGCCGATGGCCCCTATGGCAGCAGTGCCATGGTCGAAGGGCTGGTCACCGGTGAGGTCTCAATGCGGTTCGACGTCTCCGTTCCCAACGTGAACCCGCTGGTGCCCAGCGTCACGGGTTCTTTCGCCGCGAATGGCGTGGCGCGCCAGACCGAAGCAGGTGTGGTGCTTGATGCAAGCGCCAGCGGCCCCTATGGTGCGCGGGCGACGGTCGAAGGCTTGGTGACCGGCCCCAATGCGGCGGTCGATTTCCAGCTGAACATGCCCGACATCGGCGCCTTGGTGGATCAGGTGAACGGCCCGCTGAGCGTCGCAGGCTCGGCCCGGCGCGAGGGGGAGGCATGGCGCATCGACACCAATGCCAACGGCCCCGCCGGCACGCAGGCGACCGTGGCTGGGTTGGTGAACCCCGATGGGACGCTGAACCTTGATATCGCGGGCAACGCGCCGCTTGGCCTGTCGCGTCCCTTCCTTGCCCCGCGCAACTTGCAGGGGCAGGCGCGGTTTGACTTGCAGATCAACGGCCCGGCGGCGCTGTCGTCGGTCAGTGGGCGCATCACCACCAATGACGCGACCTTCACCGCGCCGAACCTGCGCGTCGCCCTTCGGGGGATCAATGCGGACGTCCAGTTGGACAACAATCGCGCACAGTTGAACGTAACCGGGCAAGCCGTGGACGGCGGTGAGCTTCGCGTGGCGGGGGCGATCACCCTGACACCGGCCTTGCCTGCGGATATCAGCGTGACCCTGCGCAATCTCGTCTATGCGGACCCAAGCCTTTACAGCACCACGCTGAACGGCGACCTGCGGCTTGCAGGCCCCTTAAGCGGTGGGGCGCAGATCACCGGGGTGATCAACGCGGGCGAGACCAATATTCAAGTGCCCGCAACGGGGCTGACCTCAATCGGGGACATTCCGCAGATCACCCATGTCAACGCGCCCGCCGATGTTCTGGCAACGCGGCGCAAGGCCGGGCTGGCGGGGGCCGAGGCGGGGGAAGACCCTGCCGAGGATGCTTCTAGCCCCGGCTTTGGCCTGAACCTGCAATTGAACGCGCCCAACCGGATTTTCGTGCGCGGGCGCGGGCTTGATGCGGAACTGGGCGGCTCGCTCAACCTCAGCGGCACCACCAATCGGATCATCTCTGCCGGGCGGTTTGAGCTGATCCGGGGGCGGCTGGATATCTTGGGCAAGCGCTTCTTGCTCGACGAAGGCTCGGTCCAGTTTCAGGGCGATTTCATTCCCTATATCCGCTTTGTGACCTCGACCGATACCGAAGCGGGCGAGGTGCGTGTCATCGTCAGCGGCCCTGCGAATGAGCCAGAGGTGACCTTCGAATCCACCCCCGCCGCACCGCAGGATGAGGTGCTGTCGCAACTGCTCTTTGGTCGCAACATCTCGGAAATCTCGGCCTTCCAAGCGCTGCAATTGGCCAGTGCGGTGGCGACCCTTGCGGGCCGTGGCGGCGAAGGGGTGATCGGCAACCTGCGCGAAGGCTTTGGCTTGGACGATCTGGATGTGACCACCACCGACGACGGTGCAACGGCGCTGCGGCTTGGGAAATACCTGACCGACAATGTCTATACCGATGTCACGGCGGCCTCTGACGGGACTGGCGAGGTTTCCCTCAACCTCGACATTACCGAAAGCCTGACGGCCAAGGGCACGCTTGGCTCGGATGGCGACAGCAGCATCGGCATCTTCTTTGAGCGGGATTACTGAGAACGGGGGCGCCTTGCGGGGCGCCCTTGGCCGCGTTCAATCTGCGTCGCGCGGGGTAAATTGGCCATAGCGGCCTTGGTCGAACATCAGACCCGCCGCGCCATCCTCGCGCAGGGCGACCTGTTGCACATGGCCCAAAATCAGCGAATGATCGCCCGCCGGATGCACGGCGTAGGTGTTGCAGTGAAACCGGGCAAGGCAGCCCGAAAAGGTCGGCACGCCTGCGGCATCTTCGGTCCAGTCGAAACCGGAAAAGTCGTGACCTTGGCCGGCGAACCGCTGGGCCAAATCCTCTTGATCCGCGCCAAGGACATGGATGCAGAACGATGCGGCCGAGGTGAAACTGTCGTGCCGTTTGGATGAGATCGCAGGCGACCACAGCACCAAGGGCGGCTCAAGCGAGACCGAGGCGAAGGAATTCGCGGTCATCCCCAAAGGGCCCTGTGCAGTTTTCACGGTCACCACGGTCACGCCGGTGCCGAAACGCCCAAAAGCGCGGCGCAGGGCTGGGGCATCGCCGCTGTCGGGCGAGAAGGGGATCAGATCATCACTCATAGCGACAAGCGGTGCCATGTAGCGGCTGATTTGTCCAGCGGTGCCGGGGCGTTGCGTGCCCCGTCACCCTGCGCGGTATTCCGCCCCTGTGACCGCGGGCAGGAACCCCAGCCGGGGATGGGCGTTGGGTCTGCGATGAGAGGCATCATCGGCCCCTACTTGGTGTCGATGCTGGCTGTCTGAAAGGGGCGGGGCAGGTCATCTGCGCCGCCTGTCCAAGGCACCCGAATGCCGTTCAAAGCAGAAAAGGCGCGCAACGCCGCGCCGGAAAGTGACAAAAGATGATGCATGCAACCAAACTGACCCTCGGCGCCGCTTTGTTGAGCGCCACCGCTTTCGGTTCCACCGCGATGGCCGATGACAATGAGACCGTAGACCACGCTGAGATCGGGTCGCTGTCTTGCGATGTGGGCGATGGCACCGGCTTTATCTTTGGCTCCACCCGCGAGCTGACCTGTACCTTCAACCCCATCGAAGAAGGTCTTGAAGATGAGACCTATGTGGGTGAGATCAACCGCTGGGGCGTCGATATCGGCAAGACCCAGAACGGCCAGATGTCTTGGCTGGTGTTGGCCCCAACTGAGCAGGAATATTACGAAGGCGGTCTGAACGGCAGCTACAAGGGTGTCTCTGCTGAGGCGACCGTTGGTGTCGGCGCAGGCGCCAACCTGATGACAGGTGGCTCGGAAAACACGCTGGCGCTTCAGCCGCTGAGCGTGAACACCCAGACCGGCGTGAACTTTGCTGTGGGCGTGGGTGAGATCAACCTTCAGCGCGTCGAAGGCTAAGCCAGCGGAAGGCGAGAGCCGAGCTTACAAATATGAAATGAACGTAAGGCCGTCCCTTTGGGGCGGCCTTTGCTTTTCGCCAAACCTCAAAGTTTGGCGAGCTGATCGCCGACCCGCACGGTGCCATCCTGCACGATCTTGCACAGGATACCGCGCAGACGGTGGGGGCGGTTTTCCTTTCGGTTGATCCAGCGCAGGCTGTCTTGGCCATATCTGTCGCGCCATTTGGTGCAGCCGGTATTGAACTTGTCGCTCACCAATAGCACCGCCGATCCGGCCTGTAGCCGTGTGCCGACGGGCAGATTCTCATGGCCAAGGTCCATGTCAACGATCATCGTATCGCCGGGGTGGGGCGTGTTTGCGCGGTCGCGCCAGCAGAGGTCCATGATGCGTTTGGGCAGGATCGAAACCTGTATCCGCGGGTCGGGGCTGCCATCGGGCAGGGTCAGCGAAGGTTTCTTGGTCCAACGCTCGCCACGGATGCCTTCGCCGACGGTCAGGTCCAGATGATCGGGGTGGTCTCGCAGGCCGTAATCAGAGCGGAAACAGAGCTGTTCTATCACGGCGCCATCCTTGGGCGCGGAGAGGATATCCGGCAGGGCGGCGTCACATTCCGCCGCTGTGGCGGGCGGCAGTATCTGGGGGGCGGTTTGGTCCATGTCTCTCCTTCTTAGGGCAGGGCGCGGGGGCGGGCAGCCACCCGCGCCCTGCCAAGCTTTAGCGATTCATTCGGTTGTCGATAAGATCATCCACCACGCTGGGATCCGCCAGTGTCGATGTATCCCCCAAGGCGCCATAATCGTTTTCGGCGATCTTGCGCAGGATGCGGCGCATGATCTTGCCCGAGCGGGTTTTCGGCAGGCCGGGCGCCCATTGGATGAGATCGGGCGAGGCGATGGGGCCAATCTCTTGCCGGACCCAGTTGCGCAGCTCGCTGCGCAGATCATCGGAAGGCTCTTCACCGCTCATCAGGGTGACATAGCAATAGATGCCCTGACCTTTGACATCATGCGGGTAGCCGACCACGGCGGCTTCGGCGACTTTGTCATGGGCGACCAGCGCGCTTTCGACCTCGGCGGTGCCCATGCGGTGGCCTGAGACGTTGATCACATCATCGACGCGCCCCGTGATCCAGTAGTCGCCATCGGCATCGCGTTTGCAGCCATCGCCGGTGAAATAGTAGCCGGGATAATCCGCAAAATAGGTCTTCTCGAACCGCTCATGATCGCCCCAGACGGTGCGCATCTGGCCCGGCCAACTGTCGGCGATGCACAGCACGCCTTCGGCCGGGTTGCCCTCAATCTCTTGACCCGAGGTTGGGTCGAGCACCACGGGTTTGATCCCGAAGAACGGTTTCATCGCGGCCCCCGGTTTCATGTCATGCGCGCCGGGCAGGGGGGTCATCAGGTGACCGCCTGTTTCGGTCTGCCACCAAGTGTCGACAATGGGGCAGCGGCCTTGGCCGACGACGTCGTGGTACCAGTTCCACGCCTCGGGGTTGATCGGCTCGCCCACGGTGCCAAGGATGCGCAGCGACGACAGATCGCTTTTGGTGACGAATTCCCTGCCTTGGCCCATCAGCGCGCGGATGGCGGTGGGGGCGGTGTAGAACTGGGTGACCTTGTGCTTTTCACAGACCTGCCAGAAGCGGCTGGCGTCGGGGTAGGTCGGCACGCCTTCGAACATCAACGTGGTCGCGCCATTGGCCAGCGGACCATAGACGATATAGCTGTGCCCGGTGACCCAGCCCACGTCCGCCGTGCACCAATAAACATCGCCATCGTGGTAATCAAAGGTCACCTCATGGGTCAGCGCGGCATAGGTGAGATAGCCGCCGGTGCTATGGACCACGCCCTTGGGCTGGCCGGTCGAGCCAGAGGTATAGAGGATGAACAGCGGGTCTTCGGCCCCCACGGCTGTCGGCTCGCAGGTGTCGGCGGCCTGCTCGGCCAGTACGTTGTAATCGCGGTCGCGGGCGTCGTTCCATGCCACATCCCCGCCGGTGCGGCGCACCACGAGGCATTGCACACTGGCGTCGCACTGCGCCAGCGCCTTGTCGGCATTGGACTTGAGCGGGGTGGCCTTGCCCCCGCGCGGGGCCTCATCCGCGGTGATCACGACCTTGGCTTCGCAGCCGTTGACGCGGGCGGCCAGCGCATCCGGTGAGAACCCGGCGAAAACGATGGAATGGATCGCGCCGATCCGCGCGCAGGCGAGCATGGCATAGGCGGCTTCGGGGATCATCGGCATGTAGATGATGACGCGGTCGCCTTTGCCCACCCCCAGATCGCGCAGCACATTGGCCATGCGGCCGGTGGCGCTGTGCAACTCGCGGTAGCTGATGTGTTTGGCGGCGTCCTCGGGGCTGTCCGGCTCCCAGATGATCGCGGTCTGATCGCCGCGCGTCTCAAGGTGGCGGTCGATGCAATTGGCGCTGACGTTCAACTCGCCGTCCGCGAACCAATTGATGCTGACTGACCCAAGGTCAAAGTTCACATCGCGCACTTGGGTAAAGGGTTTGATCCAGTCGATCCGCTGCGCCTGTTCGCGCCAGAACTCCTCGGTGTCGGTGACCGAGGCGTGGTACATCTTGTCATAGGTCTGCGCATCCACATGGGCGCGGGCGGCCATGTCGGCGGATGGCGGATAGGTCTTTGCGGTGGCGTCGGACATGGTGGTTCCTCCCTTGATGTTCGCGTCTTGCCACGGGGCGCGGGTCTCCCCTGCTTTCCGTGGCCTCCTCCTGAGCTGGATCATAACGGCCCGTGAAAAGAAGTGAATAAGCAACTGGATTACAAGGGCTTGCCTGTAAAGGTTTTTCCCAATTGGCGGGGTATCTGTAAATTTTCCGATCTGTGCCGGGGAATGACGCGCTTTTTCAATGCCTTGGCAGTCAAACCCTGCCCAACTGTCTTGCGGCTGTCGTATTTGCGCGGCATGACGGGGTTGGCAGGCCTGTCCCCTCGGGGTAGCCTGTGCGCCAATCCGCCCATCCAAGGGCGGCAACAATGGGAGAGAGACATCATGAAAAACCTGCTGAGCGGTGCCGCCGCCTGTGCGCTGAGCGTTGCCTTTGTTGGCGAAGCTGCCGCGACCGAATGGAACGCCTCCGTCTGGGGCAAGCGCCGCGCCTTCACCGAACATGTCGAAAAGATCGCCGAACTGGTGAGCGAAAAGACCAACGGCGAATTCACCATCAACGTCAGCTACGGGGGCCTGTCCAAGAACCGTGAGAACCTCGACGGTATCTCCATCGGTGCCTTCGAGATGGCCCAGTTCTGCGCCGGCTACCACGCCGACAAGAACCGCGCGATCACCGTGTTGGAACTGCCCTTCCTTGGCGTCAGCAACCTTGAAGAAGAAGTCGCTGTCAGCCGTGCCGTCTATGACCACCCCGCCGTGGCCAAAGAGATGGCGCAGTGGAACGCCAAGATGCTGATGACCTCGCCCATGCCGCAGTACAACCTTGTCGGCACCGGTGATCCGCGCACCACGTTGGAAGACTTTGACGGCATGCGCGTGCGCGCCACCGGCGGTCTGGGCAAAGCATTCGAAGCCGTGGGCGGTGTGCCGACATCCGTGACCTCTTCGGAAGCCTATAACGCGATGGAATCCGGTGTTGTCGACACTGTGGCCTTCGCCCAGCACGCGCACCTCAGCTTTGGCACGATCAACAAAGCAGATTGGTGGACCGCAAACCTCAACCCCGGCACCGTGAACTGCCCCGTTGTGGTAAACATCGACGCCTATGAGGCGCTGAGCGACGCAGAGCGCGAAGCGCTTGATGGGTCCGTCGATGAGGCGCTGGATCACTACCTTGCAAACTACGGCGAGTTGCTTGAGCGTTGGGATACCGTTCTCGAAGAGAAGGGCGTCGAGAAGGTCGAATTTTCCCCCGAGGTAATTGCCGAGTTCAAAGCCAAAGCGGCCGATCCTGCGCGCGAAGCATGGATCAAGGACATGGAAGCTCAAGGCATTCCGGGTCAGGAACTCTATGACCTCGTGATGGAAACGCTGGAAAAAGAACGCGCGTCGAACTAAGCCTTGCGCGCATGACTTTAAGGGCCGTGCGGCAAACCGCGCGGCCCTTTCGACTTTAATGACGTAACAAACAGACTTTCTGAAAAGGAGAGCCGATGGCCGGATCATCCGCCGTGCTGGAGGACAGCAGCCTACTCAGCCGCCTCGACCGGGGCCTGCTGAAGCTGGAGACCTTCTTTGCCCTGATCTCGGGGATTGCCGTTTTTATGTTGATGGTGCTGGCCGTTTGGTCCGTGGGGGGGCGCAAGTTCTTTTCCACGCCGCTGGCGGGCTATGTCGACTGGATCGAAGCGGCGATGCCCTTCATCGCCATCATGGGCATCGCCTATACCCAACGTATGGGCGGGCATGTGCGCATGGACATCTTGATCGGCCAGCTTAAGGGCCGCGCGCTTTGGGCGGCGGAGCTGCTGTCGGTCGTGCTGATCCTGCTCTTGATGCTGGCGCTGACGTGGGGCGCTTGGGCGCATTTCGACCGCAGTTTTGATATGGCTGCCCCGATGTGGAGCCGCGATAGCTCGATCGACATCGGCCTGCCGATCTGGCCCAGCAAACTGGTGGTGCCACTTGCCTTTGCCGTGATCTCTCTGCGGCTTTGTCTGCAGATTTGGGGCTATGGCCGGGCCTTGGTGCTGGGGCTGGAACGCCCTGTGGCCGTGCCGCTGGTACAATCGGCAGCAGAACAAGCAATGGCCGAGGCCGAACAACTGGATGGACGCGACTGATGGATCCTATCGAAATCGGCCTTTGGGTCTCGGGCGGCATGCTGCTTATGGTGGTGCTTGGCATGCGGGTGGCCTTTGCCGCCGCTATGGCCGGGCTTATCGGCCTTATCTGGATTTTCTGGGCCAAGAAAGGCATGGAGTGGGACCAGCTGGGCTGGGCGCTGACCGTGGCGATCAAGACCGCCGGGCAGGTGCCACACTCAAAAGTATCAAGCCAGACACTCTCGCTGATCCCGACCTTCATCCTGATCGGCTTTCTGGCCTATTACGCAGGTCTGACCAAAGCGATCTTCGAGGCTGCGAAACGCTGGTTCGCTTGGGTGCCGGGTGGTTTGGCCGTCTCGACCGTATTTGCTACGGCGGGCTTTGCGGCGGTCTCCGGCGCCTCGGTGGCCACCGCAGCGGTTTTTGCCCGTATCGCCATCCCTGAGATGCTCAAGATCGGTTATAATAAGCAGTTCGCGGCGGGTGTCGTGGCGGCAGGGGGCACGCTGGCCTCGCTGATCCCGCCCTCGGCGATCCTCGTGATCTATGCGATCATCGTTGAGCAGGACGTGGGCAAGCTGCTGCTCGCAGGCTTCATCCCCGGTGCCTTTTCGGCGGTAGTCTATGCGGTGTTGATCATCGGCATTGCCATGATCTGGAAGAACGTCGGCCCGCCGGTGACCGGCTTCACATGGCGTGAACGCTTTGCCGCTTTGCCTGCCGCTCTGCCGATTGTCGCGGTGGTCGTGATCATCATCTTCTTCGTCTACAACCCCTTTGGCGACGCTTGGGGCACCCCCACTGAGGGCGGCGCCGTGGGTGCGTTCATCGTCTTCTGCATGGCGGTTTTCCGTGGGATGCGTCTGGCCGAGTTGAAGGACGCGCTGTTGGAGACGGCCAAGCTGACGGTGATGATCTTCACCATCATCTGGGGCGTGTTGATCTACGTGCGTTTCTTGGGCTTTGCCGATCTGCCGGGCGCGTTTGCCGATTGGATCTCCTCGCTCGAAACCTCTCCGATGATCATCCTGATCTGCATCCTGCTGGCCTATGCGGTATTGGGTATGTTCATGGACGCCATCGGCATGCTGCTTTTGACGCTGCCCGTGGTCTATCCGGCGGTCATGGCGCTCAACGGGGGCGAGTTCGTCTCTGCGGCTGACAGCGCCTTTGGCATGTCGGGGCCAATGTGCGCGATCTGGTTCGGCATTCTGGTGGTGAAGATGGCGGAGTTCTGTCTGATCACCCCGCCCATTGGCCTCAACTGCTTTGTCGTCGCGGGCGTGCGCCCCGACCTCAGCGTGCAGGACGTGTTCCGCGGCGTGATGCCCTTCTTCATCGCCGACGCGGTGACCATCGGCTTGCTTGTGGCCTTCCCGCAGATTGTGCTTTGGCTGCCGTCCCTCGCGGGCTAGGCAGCTTTAGCCACCGGGCTTTTCCGCGGCGGGTTCATCCGCCGCGGTTGCCGCCACATCGGGGGCGGATTTATCCAGAAAATGCCCGATCATGTTGAGCGCGGTGACATTCTCGCAAATCACCTTGAAGACCACGAGGAAGGGCACCGCCACGAGCGCGCCCGCAATCCCCCAAAGCCAGCCCCAAAAGACCACGGTGAGGAACACGGCAACGGTGTTCAACTCCAACCGACGCCCCACAAGGTAGGGGGTGATGAACTGCCCCTCGATCCCGGTGAGGATCTGATAGCCGATGGGGGCAAGGATCGCATAGCCGACGCTGTCGAATGTGGCGATGGCATAGGCCCCCACCAGCACCGCGCCGATCACCCCGCCGATATAGGGCAGGAAGTTCAGCAAGAACGCCGCCAAGCCCCAGACATAAGGAACGGGCAGCCCAAGCGCGAAAAGGTAAAGCCCAACAGAGACGCCAAGCCCCGCGTTGATGATGGTGATGGTCAGCAGGTAGCGCGACACGCGGCGCTCAACGTCATAGACCGCCTTTAGCGCGCGCTTCTTGCCGGTGAAGGTCTGGAAGGACTGAACCAGCTTGAGGTAAAACAGATCGCCCGAGGCCAGCAGGAACAGCGCCAGCACAAGGGCGACGGCCACCGTGCCGCCAATCCGCGCGCCGGTGTTCATGGCATTGTCGAGCAGGCCCGGCTGTTTGACCACCACCTCTTCGGGTTTGCTGGCGCCGTTATCTGCGCCGATCTTTTCGACCTGTTCCGTGGCAGAGCGGACATCCTCTACCGTCTTCATCCAGCCTTGCAGCTTGCGCTGTATCTCATTGCCCATCGAGGGGATTTCGTCGGACCACGTGGCCACGGTGCCCGCCGACAGCCCGGCCAGCACAAAGATGATCAGCCCGACAAAGCCAATCAGCAGCACAGCCCCCAGCGGAGGCGAGATGCCAAATTTTTCAAAGGAGCGGATCAGCGGACTAAGCGTCAGCGCGAGGAGGAAACCAAGCAGGATCGGCAGCAGCAAATCCTTGGCGAAATAGGCAGTCACGAAGAGGGCGATCAGTACCAGCACTTCCAACAACCGTCTGATCGCGGCGATATCGTTCAATGTATTCCCCCCACCATGCCCTGCGCAGATGCTACGAAGCCAACGCGGGACAGGGGGAAAAGTTCATTTACGCAGGGCACTTGATGCCGTTATTTCTATCGGTCCACCGTTTGCAGCCGCAAAGCCTGTCCGCCAAGGGCACGAAAGGCGCGTTGGCGGCAAGTCAGGACGATGATCTGCATATCGCTGGCCTGCCGGTGAAGCGCGTCGAACATCCGCTCGATCCGGTCGTCATCGGTAAAGACCAGCGCGTCGTCCAAGATCACCGGCGCGATGCGTCCCGCACGGGCCAGCATCCGCGCAAAGGCCAGCCGTACCAAAAGCGCCACCTGTTCCTGTGTGCCACCTGAAAGGACGTCGATCGGCTCTTCGCGACCTTCGCGGATCAGCGCGTGCGGCAGCAGCGATTCCTCGCCCCATGTCAACTCAGCATCGGGCCAAAGGAGCTGCAGCAGCGGTTTGAGTTCTTTGACGATGGGGGTGAAGTACCGCTCTCGCGCCTCGTTCCGCGCGTCTTGCAAAGCGCCTTCCAGCCGGATGAGCACCGCAACCTCATGGGCGATCCGCGCGAGGGTCTCTTCGGCGGCCTGCAATTGGTCTTCGGTCTCGGCGAGCCGTTCCTCCACCGCGTCGCCAGAGGCGCGGGTGATGCGTTCGCTGAGCCGGGCCAGCAGGGGACGCAGGCGGGCGACTTCCTCTCGGGCTTGGGCCTCGACCGATTCCGCGCGGGTGAGGGCGGCCCGAAGGCTGGCCGCATCTGGCGCGTCTTTGGCCTTTTCGGCGTGGGACAGGCGTGCGGCCTCCAGCGCGGCGGCGGCGCTGGCGGCTTGGGTGGCAAGCGCGTCTTCCGTGACATCGCCCAGCTTGGCCTGCTGCGCCTCGGCGCGCTGCAACCGGTCACTGAGCGAGGCAAGCTGCGCGTCTTTGACCGCGGCATCGGCCTTGGCATCGGCCAGCGCCTCGGCTGCTGTCTCCCGCGCAATCCGGCACGTCTCATGCCCGGCCTGCGCAGTTTCGAGGGCGTTTTCGGCGTGCGCAAGATCAGGTGCGTCGGAAACCTCCTCCGAGGCCGGAATAGCGGCGAGGGCTTGGTGCAGCGCGTCGATCCCCTCAGGGGCGAGGCTGTTGAGAACGGCCTTGGCCTCTCCCTGACGCGCGGCGGCTTCCACACGGGCTGCGGCGGCGGCGCGGGCCCCGGTCAGGTCAGGCGCGCCAATCTGGTCGAGCGCGGCTTGCAGGCTGGCGGCTGCGGTTTCGACTGGGCCGTCCTCTGCGCCCTCCGCGCCGGGGTGGACTTCCAAACTGCCGATACCGTCGATCCGCAGGGTGGTGCTGCGCGGAAGGGGCAGGGGGGTGCCCTCCGCCAACGGCCCGCTGTCGCTGTGAATGCTGCCCGATTGGCCGTGGGCGTAGCGGACGATCACTTGGGGGGCTGCGGCATCGCGGGCGGCGCGGCTGGCGGAGAGTTCGGCAGAAAGGGTTTCTAGCCGTTGCATCGTGGCGGCGTCCGGGCCGGATTGGGCGGCGGCACCGGCGGTCTCCATCCGGCGGCGGGCCTCTTCGGCCTCTTTGATGCGATCCTCAAGCGCGCGGCGGCGGTCAGCGCCGTCCCGCGCGGCGCGCGCCCGCAAAGCGTGGCGGTGTTGGTCCTCGGCGGTTTTGAGGGCGGCGCGGGCTTCTGTCGCGGCGGCCTCTGCGGTGTCCAGTGCGGCGCGGCGTTCAGATAGGATACAGTGGGCGGTCTCTGCCGCTTTGCGGGCTGTGGCTTCGGCGGCGCGGGCGGCCTTTTGCTCGATCTCTCCGGCGCGGTAGCTGTCGAGCCGTGATGTGGCGCTTTCAGCCGTGAGACGCGCGAGGTCTACGGCCCGGACGAGGGTTTCCAGTTCTTCCGCGTAGCGGGTGGCGGCGGCATGGGCGGCGCGGGCGGCCTCGAGCTTTTGGCGGCGTTCTTCGACCACCTCAGGCGCTTCGAGGTCGGCCAAGGCCCGCCGTGCCCGCTGACGCTCGGCCAAGGCGTCCTGCAACTCTCGCGCGGTGGCGGTCAGTTGGTCGCGCGTGGCCTGTAGCGCCTCCACTTGATCTTGGGCCTCTTTCCACGCTCCGCCGGTGCGCGGGCGTCCGGTGCCGGTGGCGTATTGGGCAAGCTCGTCGCGGCATTGTGCCAGCGCCTTGTCCATGCGCCGCCCGCCGGTCATCGCTTCGACCTCGGCCCCGACCGAGGTCATCAGATCGCGCCGCGCCTCCAGCGCCAGTTTCTCCTCTTTGGTCGAGCCGCCGGTCAGCGCGGTCATGCCCTGCCGGACCCAGATCAGCCCTGACGGACCGCCTGCATCCCCGCCCAAAAGCTGCGCGATCCATGCCTCGGCCTCATCCGCCTGCGCGATCAGCCTGCCATCGCGGTGCACGGTGGCAAGGGGCTTTTGGAACCACCGTTTGTGAACGGTAAAGAGCCCTTCGTCGGTTTCGACCTCGATGGTTACCTCCGGCGCACCGCCCGCATGGGGGCGCAGGGCGGCGACCTCTTTATCGCGAGAGCCGAAGGGTTTGAAGAACAGCGCCTGTATCGCGTCGAAAAGCGTGGATTTGCCGTGCTCGTTCGGCTCGCTCAAGACATTGATCCCGTCGCCTATTCCGGTCACCTGCGCGGGGTCGGTGAAGCGGCGGACGTTGTTGAGGGTGATGGCGCGGATTTTCATGCTTTTGCCCCCTGCACATAGGCATGAAGCCGGGCGAGGGCATCGGCGGCCACATCACGCTCGGACTGGGGCAGGGTGTCGGATTGCGCCTCGTTCACCAAAGCTTCCGCCGCCATGCGCAGGGCACCGCCGCGGTCGATCTCATCAAGGTCTGCGGCCTCATATTGCGTGCCCAAACCTTCGGTCACCAGTTCGAAATGCGCGAAATCGGGGGCACAGGCCTCGGCCGCGCGGGCAAGCGCTGCGCGATCGGGAAGGCCCGCCCAGCCCCCTGCCTTGACGCGCAGCAGGTGATCCCGGCGGCCCGCAGCGGGCAGCAGGGCCTGCAATGCCGCCGCCGCGTCTTGGCGGGGGTGAAGCGTAAGCTCGGCCTCGGACCAAAGGAATCTGCCGGTTTCGATTTCATCCACCTTGGGGGCAGCGCCGGGGCCTGCAACCTCAACCGCAAGGCAGACGCCCCGGCGCCCGTGTTTGAAACGATCCTGCTCCGGCGTGCCGCAGTATTGGACCCGGTCTGAAACGGCCATCCGCCCGTGCCAATCGCCAAGAGCGAGGTAGTCCAACCCCGCGCGCTGGTCCCGGTCAGGCGCAATCGCCTCTCCGCTGTCGGTGAAATCGGTGACGCCGCCGTGGGCGAGGCCGATGCGCAGATGCCCCTCGGGGCTTTGCATCTTGTCCAAAGGGGCGCTTGGATCGCTGGCGCCGGCGCGAAAGGTGACGGGGCAGGGCAACAGGCTTGCATCCGTGCTGATCTCAACCGGGGCAGCGTCCATGAGGGCGCGCAGATTGGCGGGGGCATCGCGGTGGATCACCTCCCACAGGGGTTCGGCATCGCGCAGATTGTCGTGGTTGCCGGGCAGGATCCACCAAGTCACCTCTGCCGCCTCGCCCATGGCGGTCAGGGCCTGCCGCAGCACGGCGGCCGAAGGTGTCGCAGTGTCGAATGTATCGCCCGCCAAGAGCACATGCGCCGCCCCGTGATCCCGCGCGGCTTGGGCCAGTTTGGCGATGGCCCCATGCCGTGCTTCCATCAGGCGCCCCCGGATGTTGCCATCCGCCGCTTGCGGGATATTGGCGAACTTGCGCCCGATGTGCAGGTCAGACGCGTGGATGAAGCGGAATGTCATGCGGTGGTCCTGAATGGCTTTTGGAAATGGCCGCGCGGGCGGAAATGAGAAAAAGGCGATGGCTGATCGGCCCGTTGGGCATGGTAGGCGCGGCGGCTCCATTCATCGCAAACTCAGCGCAGAGTGCAAGACGTTGCAAAATCTGCGCGAGGTGCTGGTTCCGCAGGGATTGTGGACTACATATGCGTGACGCGCGGCTAAGACGCAGCGGCGCCCGCCGCCCAGACCTAAAAATTCCGAGATACGATGAAATCTAGAGCAGCCTCCGAAACCCTCCCTGCCGTAGCGAGCCAAGTCAGGGCAGCCGCGAGACACGGCGCTGCAACCGTCCTTGCCTGACATCATAAATCAAGATTGAATGCGCGGCTGAGGCTGCTGACCTGCACGTTCCGATAGATAAGAAGATCAACACACGATGACCCATGACTTTGAAAAAATCCTCCAGGCCGCGCCGTCGCCCTTCGTGTTGTTGGATAGTGAGCTTCGGGTGGTCTGGGCGAATGATGCCTACCTACAGGTGACTGATCGCCAGTTAGAGCGGCTTATCGGGAAGGACTTGTTCGAGGAATTTCCATCTGACCCCGAAAGCGAGTCGGGCCGCATGCTGCGCGCGTCTTTCGCACGGGTGTTCCGCGATGGCACCACCGATCACCTGCCGGTCATCCCCTATCCAATCGCCAGTGCCGAGGGCAAAACCGAAGACCGCTATTGGAGCGCGACCCATACGCCGATCCTAGATGCGGATGGCGAGGTTGAGTTCATCTTGCAGCACACGCAGGACATCACCGAGGTCTATACCGCCGAAACCCCGGGGGAGGGGCGTGCAGGCTCGGCCCAAGCCGCCGTGTTGCGCCGGGCCCATGAGGTGACGCAGCAGAATCTGGAACTCGATACCGGGATCAGCCTTTTCAAGTTGATCTTTGAACAGGCACCGAATTTCATGGTCACCCTCATGGGGCCGAACCACGTCTTTCGCACGGTCAACGCCGCCTATTTACGAATGGTTGGTCAGCGGGACCTTATTGGCAAACCCGCGCGCGAGGCTTTGCCCGAAATCGCAGGGCAAGGCTTTTTCGAAATGCTGGACGAGGTCTATCGCACCGGCGAAGCCGTGAGCCAACAGGGGGCCGAGGCATGGGTGCAACGCAGCCCCGGAGGTCCGACTGAACGGGTCGTCGTCGATTTCGTGTTTCAACCGCTCGACAACGTGCGGGGGGAAACCATCGGCATCGTGATCCAAGGCAATGACGTCACCGCGCATAAGCTTGCCGAAACCAAGCTGCGCGAGGCGGAGGAACGATTCCGCACTATGGCCCATACCATGCCGGTCCATGTCTGGACCGCCACCGCCGATGGGCGTTTGGATTGGGTCAGCGATCAGATATATGCCTTTTCGGGTGCTACGCCGGGCAGTCTGGTTGGGGATGCATGGCCCGCGATCATTCACCCCGAGGACCGCGCCGAGGCGATTGCCACTTGGGCAAAGGCAGTGGAAACCGGGGCGGTCTACGAAAGTGAATTTCGCCTGCGACGGGCCGATGGTGCCTATTGCTGGCACTTGGTGCGGGCCGTGCCGACCAGAGATGACCAAGGCGCGGTGATGCGCTGGGTCGGCACGAATTCCGAAATTCACGAGCAGAAAGAACTGTCCCGCCAACTGGCCGATCTGAACACGACGTTGGAAGAGCGTGTCGAGAAACGCAACCGCGAGTTGGAAGAGCTTCACGACCGGTTGGCCCAAAGCCAGCGGGTCGAGGCGGTCGGCAATCTTGCTGGCGGCGTTGCCCATGATTTCAACAACCTGCTGCAGGTGATGACCGGCAGCCTGACCATGGCCGCGCGCGAAATTGCAGCCGATTCCCCGGCGCGGGTGCGGATCGACGCGGCCATGCGGGCGGTGGAGCGCGGCGCGTCGCTGTCCTCGCAACTGCTTGCGTTCAGCCGCCGTCAGCCATTGCAGCCGCGCTCGATCGACCTGCGCGATCTGCTCAGTGATATCGACGACATCATGCGCAGCGCCTTGGGCGAGGGGATGGAGGTCGAACTCGACACGCCCGATGCCCTGTGGCCAGCCTACGCCGATGCGGCAAGCACCCAGAATGCCGTGCTAAACCTCGTCATCAACGCGCGCGACGCGATGGAGGGGCGCGGCAAGTTGAAAATCGCGGTCGAGAACCGGCATATCGGCCCCGAAGAATTGCTGGGTGAGCCTGATATGGTGGCGGGCGACTATCTGGAGGTCAAAGTCATCGACCACGGGCCCGGCATCCCGGCGGATACGCTGGCCAAAGTGTTCGATCCGTTTTTTACCACCAAACCGGTAGGCAAAGGCACCGGGCTTGGGCTCTCCACCGTTTATGGCTTCGCGCGGCAATCGGGCGGGCGGGCCACCATCGCCAGCCATCCCGGCGCGGGCACGACGGTGACGCTTTTGCTGCCGCGCGCCGAGACGGCGGCGGAGCCTTTGCAATGGCATGACCCCACCGACATCGCGGGCGGGAACGAGACCGTTCTGCTGGTCGAAGACGACGCCGAGGTGCGCGACGCCACCGCCGCCTTGCTGTCGGATCTGGGCTACCGCGTACGCACCGCAGAAGACCCCGCCACCGCCCTAGAGGCCGCGCGGCAAGCACCGGAATTCGATCTTTTGGTCTCGGACGTGGTCATGCCCGGAGAACTGAGCAGCCGCGACATGGCCGAAACCCTTCAGGCCGAGCGGCCCGACCTGCCGATCCTCTTTATCTCGGGCTATTCACGCGATGCGATCGTGCGCGATGGCCGGGTGGATGCCGGGGTGCAGTTCCTCGCCAAACCCTTCACCAAAGACGCTTTGGCGATCAAAGTCCGCGACGCGCTGTCCTCGGCTCCCGCTGCAAAAACAAAGGCTGACGTAGTCCAAGAGCAGCCAGACCGGCCCTGTCATGTGCTGCTCTGCGAAGACGACGCGCTGATCCGGCTTGATCTGGCGGATATCCTCAGCGGGCTGGGCACCGAGGTCACCGAAACCGCGTCGGGTCAGGAGACATTGGACAGGCTGCAAGAGGGGCAATACGACGCGCTGCTGATCGACGTGGGCCTGCCGGATATTTCGGGCGAGGAGGTCGCCACCCGCGTGCGCGCGCAGCATCCCGATATGCCGATCATCTTTGCCACCGGCCAAGCGGAAGTCCCCTCCGCCGCGGCTTTGGGCCGTTGTGCCGTGGTTCAGAAACCTTTCGGTGACCGCGATCTGGAACGTGCATTTGCAAGCTTGGGCATTCTGTCACAGACGGAGACGGCCACAGCGTTTTGACGGAGCGTTGCCCGCGCGCGCGCGACATGACGCGCGGGGAGGGCTGCGGCACAAGAACATCTTGCGCCGCCCCCGCAAAGCCGTGCAGAAGGCCGTGAATTAACGACGGAGCCACCCGCATGCGCGATCAGAAATTCACCCACGCCGAGGTTTACCGCGCAGCGCGTCTGTCGGTGGCACCTATGATGGACTGGACCGACCGCCACTGCCGCTACCTCCACCGGCTGCTGAGCCGTGAGACGCTCCTCTATACCGAGATGGTCACCGCCCCTGCGCTGGTGCGGGGCGGGGCGTTGCATCTGCTGGATCACGATCCTTCGGAACATCCCGTGGCGCTACAACTTGGCGGGTCGGACCCCGCAGAGCTGGCACAGGCGGCACGGTTGGGGGCTGACGCTGGCTATGATGAGATTAACCTCAATTGCGGCTGCCCGTCTGACCGGGTGCAATCAGGTGCCTTTGGCGCGGTCTTGATGCAGCAGCCGGGGCTGGTGGCGGACTGCGTGGATGCCATGCGCGCGGCCTGCGATGTCGAGGTGACCGTGAAATGCCGTATCGGCGTGGACGATCAGAACCCTGAGGAAATCTTGCCCGAGTTCCTTGCGCGTATTGTGGCGGCGGGCTGCACCCGTGTCACGATCCATGCGCGCAAGGCGTGGTTGCAGGGGCTGAGCCCCAAGGAAAACCGCGATATTCCACCGTTGGACTATGATCTCGTGCATCAGATGAAGGGGCTGTTTCCGAACCTGCATATTTCGGTCAATGGTGGGGTCACATCGCTCGATCAGGCCGAAGCTTTTCTGGATGCCGGGTTAGATGGCGTCATGGTGGGGCGCAGCGCCTATCATGCGCCGACCGACATCCTCGCCAGCGCTGATCGGCGCATCTACGGGCGGGGTGCTGACAGCAGTGCAGAGGCCGCGGTGCAGGGGATGTTGCCCTATATCGAGGCGCATCTGGCCAGCGGCGGACGTCTGGGGCAGATCACCCGGCATATGCTGGGGCTTTTTGCCGGGCGGCCCGGCGCGCGGCAGTGGCGGCGTATCCTATCGGAAGGGGCGCATAAGCCCGGCGCGGGGCCGGAACTGGTCGAAGCGGCCTTGGCCGAGGTCGCCGCGGCGCAGGAAATCGCCGCGGCGGGGTAGGTTTAAACCGTGGGCTCTGCCATCGGGCGGGGCCGCAGCAGCGCCAGCGTGAGCAGGGCGGCCACCAGTCCGCAGGCCGCGATCGCCCCCAGCATCGGTGTGACAGAACCGTCAAAGAACGGCCCGGCCAGCGCAATGGAGAGGCCACCCGCCACCATCTGCAATGTGCCGCCCAGCGAAGAGGCGAGACCAGCGATATCGCCGTGATCGTCCAGCGCCACGACCATGACCGTCGGCACCACGACGCCAAGGCAGGCATTGGCGCAAAACAGCCCCGCCATCACCAGATAGAGGCCCGGATCGGTGACCAACGCGGTGACAAAGATCGCGGCGGAAAAGAAGACAAAGCCCGCCACACCGCGCCGCACAAGGCTGCGCATGCCCCAGCGTTCGCCCAGCCACCCCGCCAGTTGCGAGGCCGAGAAGAAGCCGACCGCGTTGACCGCAAAGGCCAGCGAAAACCCCGTCGGCCCCAGCCCGTATTGCCCGGTGTAGACAAAGGGCGCAAAGGCGATGAAGACAAAGAATGACCCCATGGCAAAGCCGCCGATAAAGGTCAGCCCCATGAAGATCGGATCGCTCAGCAGCACTTTCGCCCCACGCCAAAGGTTGCGCGGGTTGATCCGCACGCGGCGTTTGACGGGCAGCGTCTCGGGCTGAGCGAAGGCGGTGAGTGCCAGAGCGGCAATGGCCAAGACAGCCAAGGTCATGAAAATCGCGCGCCAATCGGCCAGCGCCATCACTGCGCTGCCCGCCAGAGGGGCCAGCATCGGCGAGATCGAGATCACCAGCATCAACATCGCCATCAACCGCGTGGCCTGCGTGCCGGTATATTGGTCGCGGATGATCGCACGCGGCACCACCATCAGCACCGCACCGCCAAGCCCTTGCAGCGCGCGCCAGCCCGTCAGCGCCGCCATCGTCGGCGCGAAGGCGGCCCCGAATGATGCGATGAGGAACAGCACCAGCCCCACCATGATCGGCAGCTTGCGCCCCGCCTGATCGGCCCATGGGCCATAGAAAAGCTGACCCAGCCCGAAGGCGATGAAATAGGCGGTGATGGTCGCCTGAACCGCCGTCTCTGACGCGCCATAGCTGGCGGCGATGGCGGGCATGGCGGGAAGATACATGTCGATGGCGAAGGGGCCGACCAGCCCCAGCAACCCGAGAATGAGCGCTGAACGTAGCACGTGATGTCCTTTCGGATGGGATGGCCAGGGCCAAATGGGCAAGGCGGCAAGCGCAGACCGATGTCTGGGGCCGACTTTCGCGCGCAACCTAACTCCGCTTAGGGGAAGTGCAACCCCGCGTTATCGCCTTGAACCCCGGGCGCGAAACGTCTTGATAGGCGCAACGACAGCCGGGAGGTGCACATGCCAGAGTTGAATGATCTTTTGCCGATGCTGGTACTTATCGCTTTGATCGGAGGTTTTGCCGGTGTTCTGACAGGGCTGCTGGGCGTCGGCGGGGGGATTGTCTTGGTCCCCGCGTTTTTCTATGCGCTGCAATCGCTCGGCTATGACGGGCCACAGCTGATGCAGATTTGCCTTGCGACATCACTGGCGACGATCATCGTCACCTCTGCGCGTTCGGTCCATGCACATAATAAAAAGGGCGCGGTCGATTGGGAAATCCTGCGCACGTGGGCGCCGGGGATCATGGTGGGGGCCATCTTGGGCGTGCTGCTGGTGGCGCAATTGCGCACCCAGACGCTTCAGGCGATCTTTGGCGGGCTGGCGCTGATTGTGGGGCTCTACCTAGGGTTCGGGCGCAGCGATTGGCGCTTGGGAGAGACCATGCCGCGTGGCATCAAACGTGCGATCCTGTCGCCGATGGTCGGGTTTCTGTCGGTGCTGATGGGGATCGGTGGCGGCAGCTTTGGCGTGCCGCTGATGACGCTCCATGGTCGGCCCATTCACCGGGCCGTGGCCACAGCGGCGGGCTTTGGGCTTTTGATCGCCGTGCCCTCGGTGATTGCCTTTCTCTTCGTTGATATCGCGCAAAGCCGCCCGCCCTTGACCATCGGCGCGGTTAATCTAGGTGCCTTCGGGATTGTCGTGACAATGACGCTCATCACCGCGCCTTGGGGCGTGCGGCTGGCCCATGCGATGGACCCCAAGCCGCTCAGACGGGTCTTTGCCGGGTTTCTGGTGCTGGTGGCGCTAAATATGTTGAGAAAAGCACTTTGGGGCTGAGGCGACCCGTTTTTGACCTTAAACCTGCCGGAATGTGATGGTTTCTGCCCAATTTCGGACAATGTTCATCAAATTGCCGCAATCTCGACACAAACAACTGGCTTACTGCCTTAACAAACGCAGAATCATCCGAACCAAGGGACGTGACGAGATGCGCCGAAGCGGGACCAAAGCGATCATCCTCAAAGGGCAGGGCAGTGACCTCGCCTATTGGAAACCTGCGCGCCGTGGCCGTCGGGCATTTCGCTTTGACGGGATGTTCACCCGCGAAACCAGCCTGACATTTGCCCGTGCCTCGGTGCCCGCGGCCAATTACAACGCGACCCCGATGGGCCTCCACGACGCCACGGATGGCGAAGCGGCTCTTATTTTCCTGAACCAGATCGTCCAGCGCCGCGGCGCCTAAGGCGGCGCTAGTCGCGCCGCCGCGCCAGTTTTGCCGCGCGGCCCCCGCGCCGTTTTGCGTGGACGCTTTCACGTTGGGGCAATTCCGCCATGATGGCGCGGCGCTCCTCCGGGCTCATCGCTGACCAGCGGCCAATCTCATCAATCGAACGCAAACAGCCCGTGCAGAGCCGGCTTTCGGGATGCACCACGCAGATGTTGATGCAGGGGCTTTCGACCTCATTGCGCTGCCAGAGCTTCTTAGTCACGGCGCATCACCTGCAAACGGTCCAGCAGCCCCTGAAGGATATAGCCCGCGGCCACATGGTCGATCACCTCGGCGCGGCGTTTGCGGGTGGTGTCGGCCTCTAGCAATGCGCGTTCGGCGGCCACGGTCGACAGCCGCTCGTCCCAATAGGTGATGGGCAGCGGGGTGAGCCGGTCGAAGTTGCGTGCGAAAGCGCGGGTCGATTGGCAGCGCGGCCCTTCTGAGCCGTCCATATTACGCGGCAATCCCAAGACCAGCCCGCCGATACGGCGCTCGGCGATGATCTCGGCCAGACGCGCGGCATCCACGCCGAATTTCTTGCGCCGCACGGTTTCCAGCGGGGTGGCGACGGATTGGAAGCTGTCACTCACCGCGACGCCGATGGTCTTTTCGCCCAGATCAAGCCCGATCAGCGCCTGCATCGGGGGCAGGGCGGCGATGAAATCTGCCGTGTCGTCGTAAATCATCCTGCCACTCCTGCACGTTCTCCGGCGCTGCGGATCATGTCCAGCGCCGCATTATCGCCTGAAAAGACCTCAAGCGCGTTGTCATAGACCGCGCGGGCCTGATCGGTGTCGCCCAAAACGCCAAGCGATGTGATCAGCCGCGCCCAGTCCTGCGGCGGGCCTCCTTCGCTGGCAAGACGATCCGAAAGCCCGGCCACCATCCCGCCGATCATCTCCATCCGGTCGTCTGCGCTCATCTCCGAGGCGGCTTCGATGTCTTCGGCGGATGGCCCCCGCGCAGGGGCGCCGGTGCCGATCTGCGGCATCTCGTAATTCACCCCGGCAAGGCTGGCGACCTGCGAAATCTGCGCGCGGATCGGCTCGATCCATGCCGCCTCCGCAGGCCCGCGCCGCAACAGCGCGTCCCAAATGCGGAAACCGACATCCGGCCGCCCGGTCTGCACCATCATCAGGCCAAGGTAATAGCGTGCGCGGCCATCCTGCTCATCGCGGTTGAGCACTTCCCGCAGGGCGGTTTCCGCCTCGGGAGAGACATAGCCCCCCGCCGCGAGAACCAAAAGTTCGGCGTAATCCGCGATGTCCTTCGCGGTCCGGTTCGCGCCTTTGAGACGCAGCACATTGCCCTGCGCCTCGGCAGCGGCGGCGAAATTGCCGATACGGGCTTCGTTCTGGGCAAGCAGGGTCTGACCTTGCAGATCTTCGGGGCGCTCTTTGACCGTGGCGCGGAGCTGTTGGATCAGCGCGAGGTAGTCGGCGCTCAGCCCTTCGGTGCTGGGGCTGGCGGGCAGGCTTTCCACCGCGCTTTGCTGGCTGGGGCGGTTGCGGCGCATATCTTCGGCAAAGGCGATGCGGTCAGCAAGCGCCAGATCACCATAGCCGGGTTGGCCCAGATGCCAGTACAGCGCCAGTGACCCGGCACCCAAAGCGATAATCCCCCCGATCAGCACGAGCGGCGCGGGCCGCGACGTGCTTTGCACACGAGTGTCGCGCCCAGCATCGGCGGCGAGGATCCGGCGCGAGATCTCGGTTCGGATCCGGACGGCATCGGTCTCAGACACCACACCGCGGGCGAGGTCACGCTCCACCTCGTCCAATTGGTCGCGGTAGACCTTGAGATCATAATCCGCCTGTGCGGGGAGGGGCGTATCCGCACCGCGCCACGCGGCCCGCGCTAGAAAACCGCCCACGACAAGCGCCATCGCGCCAGAGAGAAACCAGAATATCATGGCCTCTACCTAACCTTTGCCCGGCCCCAACAAAAGACCGCAATTGCTGCGCCCCCTGCGGCATTTTTCACCAATTGCACCACATGTCGCAAAACCGCGTCCAAATGCCGTGGTGGTCATTTCGAATATCTGCTCCTAGGCTCAGAAAAGACCTCAGCCGCCCGCGCGGCCCGAATCCTTGCCGGGAAGTGACGTGATGAAGAAATACTCCGTTTTCGCAGTGGCCCGAGAGGCGATGCGCCATCATACGGGCTGGACCCGCGCGTGGCGCGATGCTCAGCCCAAGAAACGCTATGATGTGATCATCGTCGGCGCAGGCGGGCATGGGCTGGCCACGGCCTATTATCTGGGCAAGAATTTCGGCATCACCAATGTAGCGGTGCTTGAAAAGGGATGGCTCGGCGGCGGCAACACCGGGCGCAACACTACGATCATCCGCTCGAACTATCTCCAAGACCCTTCGGCCGCGATCTATGAAAAGGCGCGCAGTCTCTATGAGACGATGAGTCAGGATTTGAACTACAACGTCATGTTCAGCCCCCGCGGGGTGATCATGCTGGCGCAGACCGAACATGAGGTGCGCGGCTATCAGCGCACGGCGCATGCCAACGCGCTTCAGGGCGTCAGCACGGAGTTCATCGGGCCGGACCGCGTCAAACAACTTGTGCCGATCATCAACATCGACGGGCCGCGCTATCCTGTGCTCGGCGGGTTGTGGCAAGCGCGCGGCGGCACGGCGCGGCATGATGCGGTGGCTTGGGGCTATGCGCGGGCCTGCTCGGATATGGGCATGGACATCATCCAGAAATGTGAGGTCACCGGCGTGCGCCAGACGGGCGGCAAGGTCACCGGTGTCAGCACCACACGCGGCGATATTGAATGCGACAAACTGGGCATGGTCGTCGCCGGACACTCAGGGCAGTTGGCGAATATGGCGGGCTTCCGTCTGCCGATGGAAAGCGTCGCCCTGCAAGCGCTGGTCAGCGAGCCGATCAAACCCTGTATGGATGTCGTTGTGATGGCCAATACGGTGCACGGCTACATGAGCCAGTCCGACAAGGGCGAGATGGTCATCGGCGGCGGCACCGATGGCTACAATAACTACACCCAACGCGGCAGCTTCCATCATATCGAAGAGACGGTGCGCGCGCTGGTTGAGACCTTCCCGATGATCTCACGGCTCAAGATGTTGCGGCAGTGGGGCGGGATCGTGGATGTGACCGGCGACCGCTCTCCGATCCTCAGCAAGACCCCGGTGGAGGGGGTCTTTATCAACGGCGGCTGGGGCACGGGCGGGTTCAAGGCGATCCCCGGGTCGGGCTGGGGTTTTGCCGAGTTGATGGCCAAGGGGCATTCACCGCTGACCGACGCCTTTGGGCTAGAGCGGTTCGCCGAAGGCCGCTTTATCGACGAATCCGTTGCCGCCGGGGTGGCGCACTGATGTTGCGGATCGGCCACAAATCGCTGAAGCGTTGTAATGCACGGAACGAATTCGCCCGCGCTGGAGTTGCCTGTTCAGACATTGAATATAACGGAGCTGAACAATGGCAACCCCGGAAAACAACCGCACAGACCACGTCGATCACACCAACACCACCACGACCACAACCACGACTGATCGTGGCGGCAGCAGCGGCCTTGCCTTTATCGTTGGCGCGGTTGTCGTTGTCGTGGCTCTGCTGGCCTACTTCCTCTTTGCAGGTGGCGACATCGACGGTGCGAATGACGTTAACGTCAACGTCGAAGGCGCAACCGAAAGCACAGGCGAAGCCATCGAAGGCGCAGCCGAAAGCACAGCGGACGCAGTCGAAGAGACAGCCACACCGACTGAGTAAACCGACTTTGGCAGCGTCCCGCGGGACGCTGCCCTTTCACGACCGACGCCGTTCCGCGCCTTTGCGCCGGGGCGGCGTTTTGCCGTTCTCCATACGACAAGGAGCCTGCCCATGCTGATCCTCACCTGTCCTTGCTGTCATGTTACCGCCGAGGAGGCAGAGTTTCACGGCGGCGGTGAAGCGCATCTGAAACGTGTCGGCCCCAGCGGCGCGGACGACGATTTCGAGAGCTATCTGTTCATGCGCGAGAACCCGAAGGGAGTGCATCTGGAGCGGTGGCGCCATGTCTATGGCTGTGGCAAGTGGTTCCACATGGCCCGTGATACCGCCACGCTTGAAGTTTTTGGCAGCTATGCGGCCCAGACCCTCGCCCCGCCGGAACACATCCTTGAGGCGATCCGCAATCGCCATCCTGATTGGCAGTGGCACAGCGCCAACTAGCCCCGTTCGGTTCCGATCCCCGCACCGGCATCCCTCTTTCTTCAGCCCGCAAGGTTTTCCAAGATGAGCACAAGACTGGCCACAGGCGGCCGCCTGCTGAACAAAAGCAAACCGCTGAGTTTCACCTTCAACGGCAAGCAAATGCGCGGCTATGAGGGTGACACACTGGCCTCGGCTCTGCTGGCCAACGATCAGGTGTTGGTCGGGCGCTCGTTCAAGTACCACCGCCCGCGCGGCATCGTGACCTCCGGCCCCGAAGAACCCAACGGTTTGGTGGGGCTGGGCCAAGAGGGGCAGTTTGAGCCCAACGCCCGGGTTACCACGACCGAGCTTTACGAGGGGTTGGCGGCGGAAAGCCAGAACCATTGGCCGAGCCTTGAGTTCGATGTGGGCGCTCTCAACAAACACCTCAGCCGCTTTCTGCCCGCGGGGTTCTACTACAAGATGTTCATGCATCCGCGCCCGCTGTGGAAGCACCTCTACGAGCCGATCATCCGCCATTCCGCAGGCTTGGGCAAAGCGCCAAAGGCGGCGGATGCGGATTCCTATGAACACTTCCACGCCTTCTGCGACGTGCTGGTCATCGGCGGCGGGGTCGCGGGGCTGCAAGCGGCGCTGGCGGCGGGGCTGAGCGGCGCGCGGGTCATCGTGATGGAGCAATCCGGCCATTGGGGCGGGCGTGCGCCGGTCGATGGGGGCACGGTGGATGACGCACCGGTTGAGGATTGGATTGCCCAAACGCTCGACCGTCTGCGCGGCATGGAGAATGTCGACCTGCGCGACCGGACCATGGGCGCGGGTGTCTACGATCACGGCTATGTGCTGGGCTATGAGCGGATACGCGATCATGCCCCAGAAGCCTTAGGCCCCCGCCACCGGCTGTGGCGCGTTCGGGCCGGGCATGTGATCACCGCGACAGGCGCGATTGAGCGGCCTTTGAGCTTTGCGGGCAATGACGTGCCGGGCGTGATGCTGGCCTCGGCCATGCGCGACTATGTGGCGAATTACGGGGTCTCGCCGGGGGACCGCACTGTTCTGGTCACCAATAACGACAACGCCTATCTTACCGCCATTGCGCTAAAGCAGGCGGGGCTGGATGTGCCTGCCGTGCTAGATGCCCGGGTATTGCCACAAGACAGCGAATTGGTCGCAAAAACCAAGGCGCTCGGCATTCGGGTGGTCATGGGCCATGCGGTTTCCTCGGTTCAGGGGGGCAAGCGCGTGACCGGCGTGGCGGTCTGTTCGCAGGCGGGCGAAGGCGCGGTGCTGGAAGAGATCGCCTGCGACGCCGTCGCCATGTCGGGCGGCTGGTCGCCCGTGGTGCACCTGTGGTCCCATTGCGGCGGCAAGCTGACATGGGACAAGACGCATGCCTGTTTCCGCCCCGATCAGGATCATCCGCCCACCGGGGCGGATGGCCACGGTTTCGTCACGCCCGCGGGGGCTGCGGCGGGGGTCTTCGCGCTCGACGACGTGTTGCACGACGCCCATGCCGCCGCCGATGGGGTGGCCACCTCGCTCGGGTTCAAGATGCCGCGCGATTTCACCTCGCCCGAGGCCATGCGCCGCGAGGAAGCGCCGATGATGCCGGTCTGGCAAATGCCGCAGGGCGCCAGCGTCAAACTGCGCGAGAAGACCTTTCTGGATTACCAGAACGACGTGAAGGTCTCGGACGTGCGGCTAGCGGCGCAAGAGGGCTTTGTTTCTGTCGAACACGCCAAACGCTATACCACGCTCGGCATGGCGACGGATCAAGGGAAGCTGAGCAATATCAACGGGCTGGCCACGCTGGCGGGGGCGCTGGATGCGGAGATACCCAGCGTCGGCACCACCACCTTCCGCCCGCCCTATCACCCGATCTCAATGGGCGCGATTGCGGGGGCGGCGCGGGGCGATACCTTCCAGCCGATCCGCCGCACCCCGCTGCATGACTGGCACGCGGCCAATGGCGCGGTTTGGGAGCCGGTCGGCCAGTGGCGGCGGCCCTATGCCTATGTGCAAAGCGGCGAAAGCACCCATGACGCGGTGATGCGCGAGGTAACGAATACGCGGCAAAACCTCGGCCTGCTGGATGCCTCGACACTGGGCAAGCTGATCGTGCGTGGCCCGGATGCGGCGCGGTTCCTCGACATGATGTACACCAATATGATGTCGACGCTGAAGCCCGGCAAATGCCGCTATGGGTTGATGTGCAATGAAAACGGGTTCCTGATCGACGACGGCGTGGTCGCGCGGCTGGATGAGCAGACCTTCCTTTGTCACACCACCACCGGCGGGGCCGACAGCATCCACGCCCATATGGAGGAATGGCTCCAGACTGAATGGTGGGACTGGAAAGTTCATGTGGTCAACGCCACCGAACATTACGCGCAGGTGGCCGTGGTCGGCCCCAATGCGCGCAAGTGTCTGGAGAAACTCGGCGGCATGGACCTGAGCCGCGAGGCGCTTGGCTTTATGGAATGGACCGAGGGCGAGTTGGGCGGCTTCAAGGTGCGGGTCTTCCGTATCTCTTTCTCGGGCGAGCTGAGTTATGAGATCGCGGTCGAGGCCGGGCAGGGGCAGGCCTTTTGGGATGCGCTGCTGATCGCCGGGCATGACTTGGGCGTGATGCCCTATGGCACGGAATGTCTGCACATCCTGCGCGCCGAGAAGGGTTTTATCATGATCGGGGATGAGACCGACGGCACGGTGATCCCCCAAGACCTTGGCCTCAACTGGGCGATTTCGAAAAAGAAAGACGACTACCTTGGCAAACGCGCCCAGCAGCGCAGCCATATGCAGGACCCGACACGCTGGAAGTTGGTGGGCCTAGAGACCACGGATGGCAGCACCCTGCCGGATGGCGCCTACGCGCTTGGCGAAGGGGAGAATGAGAACGGGCAAAAGGTGATGCAGGGGCGCGTGACCTCGACCTATCATTCGCCGACGCTCGACCGCGGCATCGCCATGGGGCTGGTGCTGAACGGGCCGGACCGGATGGGCGAAGTGCTGATCTTCCCCGGCACCGACGGCAAAACCTACGAGGCGATGATCGTCGACCCGGTGTTTTATGATCCCAAAGGGGAGAAACAGAATGTCTGAACCCGTCACCGCGTTGAAGAACGCCCGCTACGACGCTGGTATCGCTACGATTTCCGAAGTCGCCCCCTTGGGCATGATCACCATTCGCGGCGATCTGGATGCCCCCTATGTGCGCAAGGTGACCAAAAAACTCACCGGCGTTGACCGCCCGGAGCGCGGGCAGTGCCAGTTCGAAGGCGCAGCCGGCGTGGCTTGGATGTCGCCCGACGAACTGCTGCTTTTCTGTCCGCATCCGCAGGTCCCAGAGGTGCTGGCGAGGCTGCATGCGGCCTTCGAGGATACCTACACTACGGCGGTGGATGTCTCCGGCGCGCGGGCGGTGTTTCGCGTCGACGGCCCCCATGCGCGGGAGGTGCTGGCCAAGCTGGCGCCGGTCGACCTCGCCCCCGGTCAGTTCACCCCCGGCATGTTCCGCCGCACCCGCATGGGGCAGGTGCCAGCGGCCTTTTGGCTGCGCGAAGACGGTGCTTTTGAAGTGATCTGCTTTCGATCGGTTGCGCAGTATATGTTTGACCTGCTCAGTGTCGCGGCCCAGCCTGCCAGCGAGGTCGGCCATTTCCAAACGGCATAAGTCGGGAGAAAAACTGACTATTTCGCTTGGAACGGATGCGATTTGCAGACGTTGACCTTGACGTTGGCGCTTGATCCCCATCAAGTGGCCGCAGCGAAATTCCCAAATGAGGAGGCCCAGAAATGGCTTTTGAACTTCCCGATCTCCCCTATGCCCACGACGCGCTTGCATCCAAAGGCATGTCCAAGGAAACGCTGGAATACCACCACGACAAGCACCACAACGCCTATGTGACCAACGGCAACAAGGCGATCGAAGGCACCGAGTGGGAGGGCAAGACCCTCGAAGAGATCATCAAGGGCACCTATGACCCGAACGCCGTGGCGCAGTCCGGCATTTTCAACAACATCAGCCAGCTGTGGAACCACAACCAGTTCTGGGAAATGATGAGCCCCGAAGATAACAAGCTTCCCGGCGAGCTGGAAAAAGCGATCACCGAGAGCTTTGGTTCCGTCGACAAGTTCAAGGACGAGTTCAAAGCCGCAGGCGCGGGCCAGTTCGGCTCGGGCTGGGCATGGCTGGTGAAAGATAAAGACGGCAGCCTGAAGGTCACCAAGACCGAGAACGGCGTGAACCCGCTCTGCTTTGACCAGACGGCATTGCTGGGCTGCGACGTGTGGGAACACTCCTACTACATCGACTTCCGCAACGCGCGCCCCGACTACCTGTCGAACTTCCTCGACAATCTGGTGAACTGGGACAACGTCGCCTCGCGCCTGTGATTAGGTTGCGGCGCGTTTGAGCGACGCCTGCGCTTGATGCGGGTGTTGCTCTCCCAGCCACCGCCGCCCGCGGCTGCGCCGCAGGCTGGGTGAACTGGGACAACGTCGCCTCGCGTCTGTGATGCGGTCCTCCGGCTTTTGGGCTGGCCCCAAGTGACAGACAGAACCCCGCAGCCTGCTGCGGGGTTTTTTCGTTGGAACCCAAGCCCCTTCGCGGATGTTTTTCCCCTGAGACTTCACGTCAAAAAAGGAGGACAACATGGCCGAGCGGAAACGATCCAACGACGGTACCAAGGAAACGGAAAAATTCCTCTCCGAGGCTGAGACGCCAGATCAAGGCGGCCGCGCCGGGGGCGATTTGCAAAAGGACGTTGGCACCCAAGACGCCATGCGCCGCGCCGAGAAGGGCGAAGACGGCGTGACCCGTGTCACCGGCGAAGACAAACGCAACCACGGAGAGCCTTCATGACCAAACTCAGCCAAGATACATGGGTTCTAATCGCGGATGGCGAAAAGGCCCTTTTCCTGCAAAACCACACGGACGGCAAAGACCCTTATCTTCAGGTCGTGCGCAAGGAACAGCAGGAAAATCCCCCGACGCGGGAACAAGCCGCCAACCGCCCCGGTCGGATGAGCGATGGGCCCAGCGGGCACCGCTCTGCCTTTGACGATACCGATTGGCACGAGCTGGAAAAAGAGCGCTTTGCCAAAGACTTGGCGGACATTCTTTACAAGCTTGCCCACAAGGGACGTTTCGAGCGGATCGTTCTGGTGGCGCCACCCGCCGTGCTGGGTGATCTCCGCGATGATCTTCACAAAGAGGTGCGGAACAAGGTCGTGGGCGAAATCCCCAAGACCCTGACCAACCACCCCATTGACGAGATCGAAAAGATCGTGGCCGGGGAATTGGCCCAAGCCTGACTTTTCCCTTGGCGCGGGAATTGATTGCCTTCACAAGGAAGCAGTCTACCGCGCCAAGGATTTCCAATGACCGACACCACCAAGGGTTTCGCCGCCATGATCGCGGCCTGCTGCATCTGGGGGCTGTCGTCGATCTTCTATAAATTGTTGTCGCATGTGCCCGCCGCCGAGGTGCTCGCGCATCGCACCGTATGGTCGCTGGTGTTTTTCATCATTGTCTTGACGGTACAGCGGCGTCTGCGGGCGGTATTCGACGCGATGGCGGGGCCGCGGGCCTTTGGTCTGCTCGCCTTCGCGGCGCTGGTGATCGCGACGAACTGGTATCTTTTCATCTCAGCGGTGCAGAGCGGGCAGGCGACCGAGGCCGCTTTGGGCTACTACATCTTCCCGCTGGTCTCCGTCCTGCTGGGGCGGCTGGTCTTTGGCGAGCGGCTGAGCCCTGTGCAGCTCTTCTCGGTCGGTTTGGTCACCGTGGCCGTCTCATTTCTCACCTATGGGCTGGGCACCGCGCCCTGGCTCGCCTTGGCGCTGGCAGCCTCCTTCGGGCTTTATGGGCTGGCGAAAAAGCGGTTGGCGGTGGGGCCGGTGGTCTCCGTCACGGCGGAGGTACTGCTTTTGTCGCCCCTCGCGGTGCTCGTGCTGTGGCAAACGGGTGACAATGGGGCCGGGGCCTTTGGCGTGTCGTTTCGCGATACAGCGCTTTTGATACTGTCAGGACCGATCACGGCCACGCCGCTGATCCTGTTCAGCTACGCCGCGCGGCGCCTGTCGATGGCGACGGCCGGATTGCTGAGCTACATCAACCCGACCTTGCAGTTTTTCTGCGCCGTGGTCCTGTTCCGCGAGCCTTTCACCGGCTGGCATGTGCAGGCTTTCGTTCTGATCTGGTGCGCGTTGGCGGTCTATTCCGTCAGCAGCTTCCGTCAGGACAAGGCGCGGCGCAGGGCGCTGAGAGCGGCATCGGCATCCGCCACTACGGTGACGTAATTTAATAGCGTCGCATCGGCAAAACCATGAGCCACGACATGGTTCATAAGTGACATGAAGGGATCCCAGTATCCATTTGTGTTCACAAGGAAAATCGGTTTTTCATGTAGGCCCAACTGGCGCCATGTCAGCACCTCGAAAAGCTCATCTAGTGATCCCGCGCCGCCGGGCAAAACGGCTACGGCATCGCAGTTCATGAACATCACTTTCTTCCGCTCGTGCATCGTCTCGGTCACGATGTAGCGGGTCAGATCGGTCTTGCCGACTTCCCATGCAACAAGATGCGCGGGGATCACGCCGAAGGTGTCTCCGCCAGCCGCTTGGGCGGCACGAGCGACGCTGCCCATTAGGCCGACATCGCCCGCGCCATAGACCAGCCGCAGCCCGGCTTCGGCCAGACCACGGCCCAGCGTTTCGGCGTCACGGGTAAAAGCATCGTCATCGCCGGGGCGGGAGCCGCAATAGACACAGACAGAATGTTGCATGGTAAAGTGTCCTGATTATTTGGAAAAATCGGCGCAGATGGTCTGCGCTTTTGACCCCTGTTAGCCTGCTTGCTAAAAAGGCTCAACCACAGGGGAAGTAGAAGATGTTCAAGGGATTTGGCCGGTTTGGCGGCATGGGGGCGATGGCGGCGGGCGCCTTTGCGGCGGCGGTGCTGGCGCTTGGCGCTTGGATCGGCAGCAAGCGCAGCGGGCCGGAGGAGGCAGGGCAAACCACCGTGGCCGTGCTCCCCGAACGCGATGCCACCCCAGAGAACGCCACGCTTGTGCCAAATGCCGTACAGGGCGTTTCCATCGGCCCCGAAGACGCGGCAGCGACGGAGCCCAGCACCGCGCAGCAAGCAAAAGAGCCGCAGGTCTCAGAGCCGCAGGCCCTGGCTTTCGACGAAGTGCGCCGCGAAAGCGATGGGATGACTGTGATCGCAGGCCGCGCGGCCCCCGGCAGCAGCGTGGCCGTGTTGAAGGACGGCGAAGAGATCGCCACCGCCACCGCCGATGGGTCCGGAAAGTTCGCGACCCTCGCGATGATCCCCCCCGACGGAAAGGGCCATGTGCTGACGCTTTTGGGGCAGGACGGTGAGACCAAGCTCGCCTCGGAAGAAGAGATCATCCTCACGCCGACCGCAGCGCCTCTGCAGATGGCAGAGGCGGACACCACGCCCGAACAAAGCCCGCTTGCCCATGCGGAGGAGGGCGGGGACCCCGATGGCGAGGCGGCAGCAGACGAGGGTGCCGAGCCTGACCTCGCATCGCCGGGCGACGTGCAGGCGGAGGCTGAAGCCTCTGACGTGACCTCGCTTTCCGAGGCCGAGATGACGCGAGAGACGCCTGCGGATCAGACGGCCTCGACCGATGCTCCTGCTGAAGAGCGGGACGAGGCCGCAATCGAGCCCGCCGCGACCGCTCCGGAACAGGCGACCCCGCTGGCCGGGACCGCGACCGCCGAGGCTGAGGGGGCTGCCGAAAGCCAGCCAACATCTGACGACGGTTCGGCAACGCCCGCAGCTGCAAGCGAGACGGCCACAACGGAGGAAGAGACCATTGAGGGCGGAGGCCAATCGGACCCTCTGGAAACCGACAGGGCCCAGGGCAGCGCAGCAGAGCAAGAGCCTGCCGCGGGTGAAGGAGCGATTGCAAACGTATCCGACCTCACTCAGGCCACACCGCTTTCCGGAACTGGCACGGCGGAGGGCGTGAACGCCGCCCCAGAGCAAGAGCCCGCTGCGGGCGAAGGAGAGATCGCCAAGGTTTCCGACCCCACTCAGGCCACACCGCTTTCCGGAACCGGCACCGCGGAGGGCGTGAGCTCCGCCCCCGAGCAAGAGCCTGCCGCGGGTGAAGGAGCGATAGCCACCGGCTCTGACCCCTCTCAAGCCACAAAGCTTTCCGAAACCGGCACCGCCGAGGGAGCGGGCTCCGCACCGGAGCGGGAACAAGTCACCGAGGCGGGGGAAGACCTTGCCGCCGGCACCGCGCCCTCTCAAGCGACTCCGTTGGCCGGAACGGGCACTGGCGCGGGGTTGGCCGGAACGGGCACTGGCGCGGGATTGGCCGGAACGGGCACTGGCGCGGGGTTGGCCGGAACAGGCACTGGCGCGGGGTTGGCCGGAACGGGCACTGGCGCGGGCGACAGCACTGCGCCAGAGCGTGCGCCAGACCAAGGGCAACAGGCGACCTCCGACACCCCAGCCCAAGCCACGCCGCTGGCGGAGACGGGAACGGCGGACGCCGCCACTGGCGCTGCCGACGGTACCGCTTCCCCTGCGCAGGGGCCCCCGACGCCAAATCCCACAACCGATGCCCCCAGCCTTGCGGAACGCGACGCGCCCAGCCCTGAGACCACAACCCCGACGCCCACGGAAGAAACCGACACCACCGCCGCCCCGGCTCAGCCATCTGCGCCAGCCCCGGTGCTGAAATCCACGGCCGAGGGTGTGGAGCGGCTCGACACCGCGCCGCCGCAGGTGATGACCAATGTAGCGCTCGACACCATCGGCTATTCCGATCAGGGTGACGTGCAGCTTGCAGGCCGTGCGCAGCCGGACACCAGCGAAGTGCGCGTCTATCTCAACAACAACGCGGTGATCAGCCTGCCGGTCGATCAGGAGGGCCGCTGGCGGGGCGATCTGCCGAACATCGATGAGGGCGTCTATACCCTGCGGGTGGATGAGCTTTCTCGCGCAGGCGATGTGACCAGCCGGGTGGAGACACCCTTCAAACGCGAATCCCCCGAGGTGCTGGCCGCCGCCACCGAAGGGCTGAGCGGCCCGTTGAGCGCTGTGACGGTCCAGAAAGGCGACACGCTCTGGGCGATCTCACGCGAACGCTACGGTGATCCATTGCTCTACGTGAAGGTGTTCGAGGCCAACAGCGGCAATATCCGCGACCCCGATCTGATCTACCCCGGACAGGTTTTCGATCTGCCCGAAGAACCCGCACCAGAGTGATCTGATGGCCCAAGGCGGGGCGGCATTCGCAGCGCGCAGAGCGGCTGTGCGCCGCCCCACACTGGCAACCTTGGCGGATGGGGCCTATGTAGCCTGTAATCACTTCAGGAATTCCCATGCCAGCCGATACAGACCAAACGCCCGCCGCGCGTCGGCGCGACCGCAAAACCCCCAAGCCTGAGCGCATCCCCACAGAGGCCGAGATGATCGACGCCGCCGAGCGTCAGTCGGGCTTTTTGGTGCTGCGCAAAGTGGCACCCTACCTTTGGCCCAAGGATATGCCGTGGGTGAAACGCCGGGTTGTTCTGGCTATGTTGGCGCTGCTCGTGTCGAAACTGATCATCGTCGCCACGCCGTTCTTCTACCGCGACGCGGTGGATGCGCTGGCGGGCGAGGGCGCGCCGATGCTGGCGCTTGGGGCGATTGGCCTGACCGTGGCCTACGGCATGGCGCGGCTGATGGGCGTGGGCTTTCAACAGGTGCGCGATGCGGTCTTTGCCCGTGTCGGACAGCGCGCCTTGCGGATGTTGGCGCTCGAGACCTTTCAGCACATCCACAAACTGTCGATGCGCTATCACATTACCCGCAAGACGGGGGGCTTGAGCCGGATCATCGAGCGTGGGGTCAAAGGCGTCGATTTTCTGCTGCGCTTTTTGCTGTTCTCCATCGGGCCGCTGATCCTTGAGCTGATCCTCGTCGGCGTGATCCTCGCCGTTTTGTTCGACATTTGGTATCTGGCGGTCGTGACCGTGACCATTGCGGTCTACGTCTGGTTCACCTTTGCCGTGACCGAATGGCGCGTGCGTCTGCGCAGGCAGATGAACGACAGCGACACCGAGGCCAACCAACGCGCGATCGACAGCCTGTTGAACTATGAGACGGTGAAATACTTTGGCGCCGAGGGCCGCGAGGCCGCGCGTTATGACTTGGCAATGGCCGACTACGAAAACGCGGCGATCAAGACGAACTATTCGCTCGCTTTCCTAAACTTTGGCCAAGCGTTGATCATCACGGCGGGGCTGGTGGGGGTCATGGTGATGGCCGCGATGGGCGTGCAAAGTGGCGAACTCAGCGTCGGCGACTTCGTCATGGTGAACTCCTATATGATCCAATTGACCGTGCCGCTGAACTTCCTTGGCACCGTTTACCGGGAGATCCGTCAGGCGCTGGTGGACATGGGGCAGATGTTCGGCCTGCTCGAACAACCGGCAGAGATTGACGACAAGCCGAATGCGCCGGACCTCAAGGTAACGGGTGGCCATGTGACGCTGGAGAATGTGCGCTTTGCCTATGACACCGACCGTGAAATCCTCAAAGGCATCTCGCTTGAGGCGCAACCGGGAGAGACGGTGGCGATTGTCGGCTCGACGGGCTCGGGCAAATCCACCATCGGGCGGCTGTTGTTCCGCTTCTACGATGTCGCCGGGGGCGCGCTGAAGATCGACGGGCAAGACGTGCGCGATGTGACCCAGCATTCGCTGCATATGGCGATTGGCGTGGTGCCGCAGGATACGGTGCTGTTCAACGACACTATCGGCTATAACATCGCCTACGGACGCGATGGGGCGACGCAGGAAGAGGTCGAGGAGGCGGCACGCGCTGCACAGATCCACGATTTCATCATGGCGTTGCCACAGGGCTATGCGACCACGGTGGGCGAGCGGGGGCTGAAACTCTCGGGCGGCGAGAAACAGCGCGTGGGCATCGCCCGGACGCTGCTGAAAGACCCGCCCATCCTGCTGCTGGACGAGGCGACAAGCGCGCTTGACAGTGAGACGGAGCATGAGATTCAAGACGCGCTGCGCCGGGCGAGCCAAGGGCGCACGGTGCTGACCATCGCTCACCGTCTTTCCACCATCGCAGAGGCGGATCGCATCGTCGTGCTGGAGAAGGGCGAGATTATTGAGCAGGGCAGCCACGAGGTGCTCTTGGCCCAAGGCGGGCGCTATGCCCAACTCTGGCAGCGCCAGCAGGCGGAAGAAGAGTAAACGCCGCGCAGGCCCCGCCTTCTGTTTTGGCAGACGGGCGGGGCATTGCCGCCGATGGTGCAAACGTTGCTGATCTGCTCTTGCGTTGTGCCAAGCGGCACACGATATCTACCGCCATGACCGATCTCTCCCCTCCCTCGCCACAGTCGCTGCGCGCCCGCGCGGCACGACTGGCTGACCGCGCTTCGTTTCAGAACTTCATTCTGGGCGTGATTCTGTTCAACGCTGTCATTCTGGGGCTGGAGACCTCGGATGAGGTGATGGCGCAGGTAGGGCCGTTGATCCTGCTGCTCGACAAAATCTGTCTCGGCATCTTTGTCATTGAGATCGCGATTAAACTCTACGGTCGGGGGATGGATTTCTTCAAACGCGGCTGGAGCATTTTTGACTTTGTGATCGTCGCCATCTCTTTGATCCCTGCCACCCAAGGGCTCAGCGTGTTGCGGGCGCTGCGCATCTTGCGTCTGCTGCGCGTCGTCTCCGTCGCCCCCTCGCTGCGCCGCGTGGTTGAGGGGCTGGTCAACGCGCTGCCCGGTATGGGCTCGGTTTTCCTGCTGATGGGAGTAATCTTTTACATCGCCTCCGTCATGGCCACCAAACTCTTTGGCGCGGATTTCCCGCAGTGGTTCGGCACGCTGGGGCGCTCGGGCTATTCGCTGTTTCAGATCATGACGCTCGAGTCGTGGTCCATGGGCATCGTGCGCCCGGTGATGGAGGTCTATCCCTATGCGTGGATGTTCTTTGTGCCCTTCATCATGGTCACGACCTTCGCGGTGGTGAACCTGCTGGTCGGTCTGATTGTGAACTCGATGCAAGACGCGCATCATGAGGAAAGCAACGAGCAGACCAATACCTACCGCGATGAGGTCATGTCGCGGCTGACCGATCTGGAAAACCTCATCAAGGCGCAGAACACCCCGCCCAAACGCTAAGGTCCGGGCGGGGAGAAGCGTTACTCTTCGCCGATCGCCTTGGCGGTGAGGTTGTCCAGCGCCTCGGTCATCTTGGTGATATATTCCGCGTCTTCGGGCAGGCCATGGGCCGTAACCAGTGTTTCAGGGTCGGCATAGGTCACATGCACGGCCCCTTCGCCATCGGCATAGACCAGCACCCGCATCGGCAGATCCAGCCCGGCGGTCTGCGCATCCTGCATCGCGGGCGTGCCGAGCTTGGGGTTGCCAAAGATCAAAAGCTGCGTTGGGCGCAGCTCCATCTCGACCTTCTCGGCCCCGGCGGCGTGATCGACGCGGGCGAAAACCTCGGCCCCGGCCTCTTCGACGGCGCGTTCCAGCCGGTCCATCGTTGTCACCACGTCATGGGGTGACACTTTGGCCACCAAATCTTGGGCCAAGGCGGGCACCGCTGCCATCACCAGACCTGCGGCCATTGCTATCGCTCTCATCATCTTCTCCTTTGTTGCATCCTGCCCCTGATCTAGCGTGACCCTTGCCCGTGCCAAGCGCGCAACACCGTGCTGCGGTTCGCTGGGTCTTGGCTTGGCTGTCCACGCGCGGTAAGAGGGGCAAAATCAGGCCGGGGGCAGGGCGCGATGAGCGATACCGACAGTTTTATTGACGAAGTGAACGAAGAGGTCCGCCGCGACCGGTTTTATGGCCTGCTGCGCCGCTATGGTTGGATCGCTGTGGTCGCTGTGGTTGCCATCGTCGGCGGTGCCGCGTGGAACGAATATAGCAAAGCGCAAGAACGCGCGCAGGCCGAAGCCTTGGGCGATGCCATGCTCGGAGCGCTTGAAGCGGATGCCAGCAATGCCCGCGCCGAAGCGCTTGCCCCGATTGAAGCCGAAGGCCCCGGTGCCCGCGCCGTGCTGAATTTCATGCGTGCCGATGCCTTGGCCGAGGCCGGTGAGATTGACGCCGCCGTCGAACAGCTCGACGCCGTGGCGCTCGACGGCGATCTTGCGCCGATTTACCGCCAGTTGGCGCAGTTCAAGGCCGTGACCCTTCAGGGCCAATCGGTGCCCGTGGCAGAGCGGCGTCAGGCGCTCGAAACACTGGCCCAGCCCGGTGCCCCGCTGCGTCTTCTGGCCGAAGAGCAACTGGCCCTGATCGACATCCAACAGGGTGAGACCGACAAGGCCGTGGCGCGATACCAATCCATTCTCTCCGATGCGGAAACCACCCCGGACTTGCAACAACGCGCCCTTCAGGTGATTGTGGCCTTGGGTGAAGAACCGGGGGTCGAAGACGCTGCTGCAGCGGCTGAGCTGGAGATCCCCGAAGCAACGGGTGACTGACACATATCCACCCGCCGAAAACGGCGGGGGCGTGAAGGTTGAGGAAAGACAGAAAGTGAGCAGGTCCATGACGAAGCATCGCGAATCCGAACCCGGCCATGCGGGTCTGCGGGGGCTGGGCGTGGCGGGGGCCATCGGTGCCGCGCTGCTGCTGACGGCCTGCGCGGATGAGCAGACCTATCTGCCGGGCAAACGTGAAGACGTGCGCGCGGTGCTGCAAAACCCCGGTGTGCAAGACCCGGCCTTTGACGCCATCGACGGCCCGGTGCCAGAAAACACCAGCCGCGCCATCGCTTTGGGCGGCGCGGTAAACAACGCCAACTGGACCCACAGTGTCGGCACCCCCTCGACCCGCGTGGGCCACCCCGCGTTGCGCAGCACATTGCAGCCGGTCTGGAGCGCCAAGATCGGCGCGGGCGACAGCCGCAAACAGCGCATCACTGCCGATCCGGTGGTCGCGGGCGGGCGCGTCTTTACGCTCGATGCAGGCGCGCAGGTCACTGCGACCTCGACCTCAGGCCAAACGCTCTGGACCCGCGACCTCACCCCCGCATCCGACCGCGAAGGCCAAGCCACCGGTGGCGGGCTCGCCGTGGACGGCGAAACGCTTTACGTCTCTGTGGGCTTTGGTGTTCTGGCCGCGCTCGACGTGACGACAGGCGGAGTGCGTTGGACGCAAGACCTCGACGCCACGGGTTCGGGCACGCCGACCGTCTCGGGCGATCTGGTCTATCTCACGGCGGGTGACGATACCGGCTTTGCGCTCGACAAAACCACAGGCCGCATCCAGTGGCAGACCGGTGCTGTCACCAGCCTCAGCAATGTGCTGGGCGCACCGGCGCCCGCCATCACCAATGATCTTGCGATCTTCGCCTTCGGCTCGGGTGAGGTTCAGGGGCTGTTCCGTCAAGGCGGGCTTGAGCGGTGGGCGACCTCTGTTCTGGGCAAACGTCAGGGCCGCGCGCTGAGCTTTGTTGGTGACGTGACAAGCGCGCCCGTGGTCTCGGGCGGGACTGTCTATGTGGGCAACCATTCGGGCCGTCTGGCCGCGCTCGACGTGAACAGCGGGGACCGTAAATGGGTCGCGCGCGACGGGGCGATCGGCCCGGTCTGGCCTGCGGGCGATTCTGTTTTCGCGGTCACCGACCTCAATGAACTTGTGCGGCTCGACGCCAGCACGGGCCGCCGCATCTGGGGCACGCCGCTGCCGAATTTCGTCAAGGACCGGCCCAGAAGGCAATCCGAAGTCGTGGCGCATTACGGCCCGATCATCGCCGGAGGCCGCGTGATCGTGGCGTCCAACGATGGGGTGCTGCGCAGCTTTGACCCCGTGGGCGGCGGGCTGACGGGCACCACCCAAATCCCCGGCGGGGCGACCACTGCCCCCGTCGTGGCAGGCGACACGCTTTATGTCGTCTCCACCAAGGGGCAATTGCACGCTTTCCGTTAGGCCGCAAATAGGCTAAGGCGCGTGTCTGAACTGGCCCAACCGGGGCCCGGAGCCTGAATTATGTCCTTTACCCTTGCCATCGTGGGCCGTCCCAATGTCGGGAAATCCACGCTGTTCAACCGCCTTGTCGGCAAACGCCTTGCGCTGGTCGACGACCAGCCCGGCGTAACACGCGATCTGCGCGAAGGGGCGGCCAAACTGGCCGACCTGCGCTTTACCGTGATCGACACGGCCGGTCTGGAAGAGGTCACCGACGACAGCCTCCAAGGCCGGATGCGCCGCCTGACTGAGCGTGCCGTGGATATGGCCGATATCTGTCTGTTCATGATCGACGCCCGTGTCGGCGTGACCCCGTCGGATATGGTCTTTGCCGAGATCCTGCGCAAGAAATCCGCTCATGTAATTCTCGCCGGTAACAAAGCCGAGGGCAAAGCCGCCGATGCGGGCATGATCGAGGCCTATTCGCTGGGTCTTGGTGAGCCGATCCGCCTCTCCGCTGAACATGGCGAAGGTCTGAACGATCTCTACTCAATGTTGATGCCGCTGGCCGATGAATATGAGGACCGCGCCACGCGGGACGCGCCCGAGACGGATGTGGACCTGCCTGAGGATGACGCCGATCTCGAAGCCGAATCCGTGCCGATGCCCACGCGCGCCAAGCCTCTGCAGGTTGCCGTGGTGGGCCGCCCCAATGCGGGCAAGTCGACGTTGATCAACCAGATTTTGGGCGAGGACCGTTTGCTCACCGGACCGGAGGCGGGGATCACCCGCGATGCGATCTCTCTCATGACCGAATGGGCCGGGCCGGATGGTGATCCGGTGCCGATGCGGATTTTTGACACCGCCGGGATGCGTAAAAAGGCCAAGGTGCAGGAGAAGCTTGAAAAGCTCAGTGTCAGCGATGGTCTGCGCGCGGTGAAATTTGCCGAGGTCGTTGTCGTTCTGCTCGACGCCGAAATCCCGTTTGAGCAGCAAGACCTGCGGATTGCCGATTTGGCCGAGCGTGAGGGTCGTGCCGTCGTTGTTGCCGTGAACAAGTGGGACATCGAAGAGAACCGTCAGGAAAAGCTGCGCGATCTCAAGGAAAGCTTCGAGAGGCTCTTGCCGCAGCTGCGTGGCGCGCCGCTGATCACTGTGTCTGCCAAAACGGGCAGGGGGCTTGACCGTCTTCAGGCCGCGATCATGCGCGCCTATGAGGTCTGGAACCGCCGGATCACCACCGCACAGCTTAACCGCTGGCTCTCGGGCATGATGGAGGCGCATCCGCCCCCCGCGCCGCAGGGCAAGCGCATCAAGCTGCGTTACATGACGCAAGCCAAGACCCGTCCGCCGGGCTTCGTGGTGATGTGCAGCCATCCCGACAAGGTGCCGGACAGCTACGCGCGCTATCTGGTCAACGGGTTGCGGTTGGATTTCGACATGCCCGGCACGCCGATCCGTCTGTGGATGCGCGGCCAGTCGGATGCCAACCCCTATAAAAACCGCAAAAAGGCCGCGCCGTCGAAGCTGCGCAAGCACACCGACGGTCGCCGCCGGGATTGACCTCGGTCAGCCCCGCCGAAACGCCCTGAGCGTGGGCAGCGCCACAAGGATGCTGCCCCCAAAGGCCAGATAGGCGACCAAGGGCGTTTCGCCCCAATTGGTCACGATCACGCCCACCAGCCCCCAGATCACCGCGATACCGTAGGTGGGGGTCCGGCCAAGGGCGGTCTGCACGATGGCCCCAATCGCCCCTGCGAGCCCGACAAAGACCACGGCTGCCGTCTGCTCTTCCAGATAGCCATAGCCCGCCGCAAGCAGCGCCAGCGACACACAGGATGCGGCAGAGAGCCAGCCTGCGTAGAGCCCCACCGGGGCCGCGGCCCACAGCGGGTCTTCGACCGGGGCGAGGAACAGGGCGATCAGGGCGGTGATCAGCATGACCCAGATCAGCACCGCCGCCCAGATCGGGCTCATGGTGGCCACCGCGAGCCATGTTGTCCCCACGGCGAGCGACAGGCAGAGCGGCACGCGCATGTCATGCCACTGCCCATCCCGCGGCGCGCGCAAAAGCCCATAGGCCAATCCGATAATCAGCCAAAGATAGATCACACCCCAGATGGAAAACGCATAGCCCGCAGGCTGCGCGGGCGGGTTGTCTTGCGGGACCGGGAATTGGTTCGGGTCAAAGCCCGAGAAGCTGGGCACGAAGAAGGGCGAAATCGCGAAGGCGATGCTGAGCAGCAGTGCAAGCGCAGCGATCAGGGTGCGGGAGGATTTGGGCAAGCGGGGGCCTCGCGGGATTGGATGTTGCGGTACATCTAATCCTAGAGCGCCCGCTCGCCACGGCAACCAAGGGCCAGCGCCTTCCCGTGGGGTGGCGAACCCTGCCGCTTTATGGCTTAGCAGTGAGGCACGTTTGCAAGGGAGTACTCAGCCTCACGAAATCGCCGGCCCGTCGCACCAAAGGTGCGCTCATAGAGACAGGCACGCCTTTGGCGTGCCGGGACGGGCAGGCGATGGCCCGGCGCCTGCGGCGCGGATCGGGCTGGGTGCCTCACCCTTACGCTAGCACACCTTCCGCAGTCAGCGTCGTCTTGCCCCCTAGATACGGCGCTAGCACCTCGGGCAGTTTCACCGACCCATCCGCCTGCTGGCCATTCTCCAGCACCGCGATCAGACAGCGCCCAACCGCCAGACCCGAGCCATTCAGCGTATGCACAAACTGCGGCTTGCCGCCGCCCTCGGGCTTGAACCGCGCATTCATGCGGCGCGCCTGAAAATCCCCGGTGGTCGAGACCGAGGAAATCTCGCGGTAGCAATCCTGCCCCGGCACCCAAGCCTCGATGTCATAGGTGCGCCGCGCGCCAAAGCCCATGTCGCCGGTGCAGAGGATCACCGTACGGTAGGGCACGCCGAGCTTCTCGAGGATACCTTCGGCGCAGGCCACCATGCGCTGCTGCTCGGCGTCGCTTTCATCGGGGTGGGTGACCGAGACCATCTCGACCTTCTCAAACTGGTGTTGGCGCAGCATGCCAGCGGTGTCGCGGCCTGCACTCCCGGCCTCGGAGCGGAAGCAGAGGGTATGGGCGGTCAGCCGGACCGGCAGGGCGCTTTCCTCTAACGTGTCGCCGCCCACCGAATAGGTCAGCGGCACTTCCGAGGTCGGGACCAGCCACCAGCCATTGGTGGTTTGATAGCTGTCTTCGCCGAATTTGGGCAGCTTATCCGTGCCATACATTGCCTCGTCGCGCACCAGCACGGGGGAGTTCACCTCTGTCAGGCCGTTCTCATCCACATGGGTGTCGATCATGAACTGCGCCAGTGCCCGGTGCACCCGCGCCACGGCGCCTTTCAGCATGACGAACCGCGCACCCGAAATCTTGGCCGCGGTCTCGAAATCCATGCCGGGTTTGACGCCCTTGATCTCGTAATGCTCGACCGGTTTGAAATCAAAGCTGGGCTTCTCGCCCCAGCTTTTCACCTCGACATTGTCACCTTCGTCATCGCCTTGGGGCACATCATCGGCGGGGTTGTTGGGGATCCGGGCGAGCATATCGGTCAGCTTCGCGTCCAACTCCTGCGCCTCGACGTTCATCGCGGCGACCTCTGCCTTTTTGTCGCTGACCAGCGTCCGCAGGCGCTCGAACTCGGCCTCATCGCCGCGGCCCTTGGCGGCCCCGACTTCCTTGCTGGCCTTGTTCTGCTCGGCCTTGGCAGTCTCAGCGGCGGCGATCTTAGCGCGGCGTGCGGCATCGAGCGACAGCACCGCCTGCGACATCGCAGCCTCGCCCCGGCGGGCGAGAGCGGCGTCAAAAGCCTCGGGATTGTCGCGGATGGCGCGGATGTCGTGCATGGGTTTGTCCTCAAAATCGGGTGAGTCGGTTTTGCTGCCTTATGCCTCAATGTGCTGCGCGGCGGTAGGGGCCGCAACCGTGCGGCGATTGGCCCCGCGCAGACGGCCATGCGGCGGCGGCTTTCCACCTTGCACCCCGCTGCCGCCGCGCATAGGTTCTGGCCAAATTCTCAGGGCCCATCCTGCGGCCCAATACCCATCGAAAAGGACGACCCCCATGGAAGGCATCCAGCAATTTGTGCCGCTGATCCTGATCTTCGCGATCATGTATTTTCTGCTCATCCGCCCGCAGCAGAAGAAGGCCAAAGAACATCAGGCCATGGTGGCCGGCCTGCGCCGCGGCGATCAGGTCGTTACCCAAGGCGGGATCATCGGCAAGGTCTCCAAGGTCAAAGACGACGGCGAGCTTGAGGTGGAAATCGCTGAAGGCGTGAAAATCCGTGTGGTGCAGGCCACCATCGCGACCGTCGTTTCCAAGACCGAACCGGCGAAATAAACCCTACCCCGAGGCCGCAACCCAAAGGCGGAACTATGCTACAGATTGATCTGTGGAAGCGGATTGTCATTGTCCTGACCTGTTTGGCAGGGCTTTGGCTCGCGCTTCCCAATGCCTTTTACGCTCCTGTCGAAAAGCACAATGACGCCGTTGCGGCCATCGAAGTTCAGGGCAGTACGCCTGAGTTGGAAGCGCAGCGCGCGCTTTGGCCCGAATGGATGCCCTCGGGGTTGGTGAACCTTGGCCTCGATCTGCGCGGCGGTGCGCATCTGCTGGCCGAAGTGCAACTGGCCGATGTCTATGCCTCGCGCATGGAAGCACAATGGCCCGAGGTTCGTGACGCTCTGCGCAGCCTGACTCCGGTCCGGCGCGAAGAAGCGCCAGCGGGGGAATTGCGGGTCCGTCTGAACGATCCGTCCAAAATGGAAGAAGCTCTGCAGATCACCCGTGATCTGGCCCGTCCCGTCACCACGGTCACCGGGGCAGGCGGCAGCGACATCAACGTGAGCGGCGCCAATGGCACCATCACCATCACCCTGTCGGATGCCGAAAAACAGGCGACTGACGAGCGCACCATGCAGCAGAGCCTCGAAATCGTGCGCCGCCGCATTGATGAGGTCGGCACCCGTGAGCCGACGATCCAGCGTCAGGGTGCAGACCGCATCTTGATCCAAGTGCCGGGCATTGGCTCCGCTGCCGAGTTGAAAGCGATCATCGGCACGACGGCACAGCTGACCTTCAACCCGGTGGTCAACCGTGGCTCCAATGAGAACGACAACCCCGGCATTGGCAACGCGATCCTGCCGGCGGCGGATGAAGAGGGCGTGTTCTACACGATCGAAACCGCCCCCGTCGTCACCGGCGAGCAACTCGTCGACGCACAGCCCAGCTTTGACCAGAACGGGGCACCTGCCGTGTCCTTCCGTTTTGACACTTCCGGTGCGCGCAAGTTCGGTGATTACACGGCCGAGAACATCGGCTCGCCCTTTGCCATCGTGCTCGACAACGAAGTCATCAGCGCGCCGACCATCCAAAGCCATATTCCCGGCGGCTCAGGCATCATCACCGGGCGCTTCTCGGTCGAGGAAAGCACCAACCTTGCCGTGCTGCTGCGCGCCGGGGCCCTGCCTGCGGGGCTGAGCTTTGTCGAAGAGCGCACCATCGGACCGGAACTGGGCCAAGACAGCATTGACGCGGGCAAGATCGCCACGATGGTGGCCTTTGCCGCTGTGCTGTTCTTCATGTGGGCGTCTTATGGGCTCTTCGGGTTCTTCGCCAATATCGCGCTGATCATCAACGTCGGGCTGATCTTTGGTCTGCTGAGCCTCATCGGGGCCACGCTGACCCTGCCGGGCATTGCCGGGATCGTGCTGACGGTCGGCATGGCGGTGGATGCCAACGTGCTGATTTTCGAGCGTATCCGTGAAGAGCAACGCAACGCCAAAGGTGCTGCGCGGGCGATCTCGCTGGGCTATGAGCGCGCACTCAGCGCCATTCTGGATGCCAACATCACGACCTTCATCGTGGCGGTCATCCTCTTTGCCCTAGGCTCTGGTCCGGTGCGCGGCTTCGCCGTAACGCTGGGACTGGGCATCATGACATCGGTCTTCACCGCCTTCTTCGTCACCCGCTTGCTGGTGGTGATCTGGTTTGAACGCCGCCGTCCCAAGACAATCGAGGTTTGACATGCGACTGAAGCTGGTACCCGACAACACGAACTTCGATTTCTTCGGCTATGCCAAGATCACCTTTGGCGCGTCTGTGGTGGCGATGATCCTGTCGCTGATCGCTTGGGGCGTGATGGGGCTGAATTTTGGCATCGACTTCCGCGGCGGCACGACCCTGCGGACCGAAAGCTCTGAGGCCATCGACGTGGGCGCTTACCGCGATGCCCTCGGCCCTCTGGAACTGGGCGACGTGACGATTTCCGAGGTCTTTGACCCCGGTTTCGGCGCGGACCGCCATGTGGCGATGATCCGCGTACAGGCCCAAGAGGGCCAAGAAGCGGCGACCACGGAAACCATCGAAACCATCGAAGCGGCGCTGCAAAGCGTGTCTCCGGACATCAAGTTCACCTCGGTGGAATCCGTTGGGCCCAAGGTCTCGGGCGAGCTGATCCAGACGGCATTCCTCGCCGTGGGCGGGGCGCTGGCGGCGATCCTGATCTATATCTGGTTGCGGTTCGAATGGCAGTTCTCGGTCGGCGCTGTGGTGGCCCTGTTCCACGATGTGGTGCTGACCATCGGGCTATTCTCGATCTTGCAAATCCGTTTCGACCTGCCGGTGGTGGCCGCGATCCTGACCATTATCGGCTATTCAATCAACGATACGGTCGTGATCTTTGACCGCCTGCGGGAGAACCTGCGCAAATATAAGAAGCGCCCCCTGCGTGAGGTGATGAACCTCAGCGTGAACGAGACGCTGAGCCGGACACTGATGACCTCGGGCACCACGCTGCTGGCGCTGATCGCGCTGCTGATCTTGGGCGGCGATGTGATCCGGGCTTTTGTCTTTGCGATTACATGGGGCGTGATCGTCGGCACCTATTCCTCGGTCTATGTGGCCAAGAATGTGGTGCTTTATCTCGGCGTGAAGCGCGACTGGTCCAAGCCCGACGCGGGCGCGGGCACGCAATTCGCCAATATTGATGCCTGATCTGCTGGCGCAGGCCATGGCCACCCCCGGGGTGGCTTGGCTTGCGCTGGCCGTGATCGTGGCGGGGCTGGTCCGCGGCTTTGCGGGATTTGGCTCTGCCATGATTATCATGCCGGCGGCGGCCTCCGTGCTTTCTCCGGTCGAAGCGATCCTGTTCATGACCGCTGCCGAGTTGATCGGCCCCCTGCCAAACCTCCCCGATGCCCTGCGCGAAGGTGCCCCCCGTGAAGTGGGGCGGTTGTTGCTGGGGGTGTTGATCGGGATGCCGCTGGGCCTGTGGGGGCTATCGCTCATGTCGCCCGAGGGCTTTGGCTGGATTGTCTCCGGCGTGGTTCTGGGACTTCTTGTGCTGCTGCTTGCGGGCTGGCGCTATCATGGGCCGCTGAGCGCGAAGCTGGTGACGGCAACTGGCGCTTTGGGCGGCTTCATGACCGGTTTTGCGGGCATCGCCGGGCCGCCGGTGATCCTGCTCTATATGGCCAGCCGGCGGCCCGCTGCGGTGATCCGTGCCAATTTCCTGCTCTATCTTCTGGGGCTCGACCTGATGCTTTTTGCGATGCTGGCAGCGACGGGGCAGGTGGTCTGGCCGGTGCTGATGCTGGGCCTCTTGGCCGGGGTGCCGAATGTCATCGCCAATATCGTCGGGGCGCGGCTATTTGATCCGGGCCGAGAGCGGCTTTTTCGCGCGGTGGCCTATATCGTCATCGCCGCATCGGCTATCCTTAGCCTGCCGCTGTGGAATACCTGAGCCTGAGAGGGACATGACATGCGATTGAACGAGATCACCTATACCGACGCCAAACCGATCGACGGCTATGGCCCCGGCTTTTTCCGCATTGGCGGAGAGGTTGTGCAAGGGCCGCAAGTGATCGGCCCCGACGGCATCACAGGCTGGGGCGGTCTGGCTGATCCCGCGCCGGTGTTGGCGCTGGCGGGCAAGGTCGATGTGGTCTTCCTCGGCACCGGGCCGGACGTGGCGCATATCCCCGACGACCTCCGTGAAACGCTGGAGGAGGCGGGTCTGGGGGTCGAGGTCATGTCGTCCCCCGCCGCTTGCCGGACCTACAACATCTTGCTGAGCGAGGGGCGGCGCATCGCACTGGCCCTCTTGCCGGTCTGAAGGCGGAGCGGCGACGCCGGTGCAAATAAGCGATCTCAGTGTGGCGCGGGGCGGGGTGCCGGTGCTTTCGGGCGTATCCTTTGCTCTGGAGGCGGGGGAGGCCTTGGTGCTGCGCGGCCCTAATGGCGCGGGCAAAACGACGCTGCTGCGCTGCATCGCTGGGCTGCAAGCGCCGCTCACGGGGCAGATCGAGGGGGCGGAGGACCGTGTCGCCTATGCCGCCCATGCGGATGGGCTGAAATCCATGCTGACCGTGCGCGAGAACCTGAGCTTTTGGGCGCAAGTCTTTGGAAATGTTGATATTGCGCAGGCGCTTGATAGTTATGCGCTGCGGCCGCTTGCAGATCGTTTGGCAGGTACGCTCTCTGCCGGGCAAAAGCGGCGACTGGGGCTGGCGCGGCTGTTGGTCACCGGGCGGCCGATTTGGGTGTTGGATGAGCCGACGGTTTCGCTCGATGCGGATGCTGTCGCGCTCTTCGGCAGCGTTCTGCGCCGGCATCTCGCGGCGGGGGGATCGGCGCTGATGGCCACGCATATTGATCTGGGGGTCGATGCCCGTGTGCTTGATATCAGCACCTTTCGCGCGGCCCCCGATGCCGATCTCGGCGCCAGCGACGCGGCGTTTCTATGAAGGCGCTGTTGCTACGGGATCTCCGGCTGGCGCTGCGCGCGGGCGGAGGCTTTGGCCTTGGGCTGGCGTTTTTCCTGATCGTGACGATGCTGGTGCCCTTTAGCGTTGGGCCAGAGGCCACGCTGCTCAAGGCGATTGCCCCCGGTGTGCTTTGGCTCGGCGCGCTGTTGGCCTGCTTATTGTCGCTCGACCGTTTGCTGGCGCTCGACCTTGAAGATGGCTCTCTCGAACTGCTGCTCACCGCACCTTTGCCCCTCGAAGGGGCGCTGGCGATCAAGGCTTTGGCGCATTGGCTGACCACAGGTCTGCCGTTGGTGCTGGCGGCGCCTTTCCTTGGGGTGATGCTGCAACTCGCGGCGCCCGGTCATCTGTGGCTGCTCGCGTCGCTCGCACTCGGCACCCCCGCGCTGTCGGTGATCGGCATGTTCGGCGCGGCGCTGACGGTTGGGATCAAACGCGGTGGTCTGCTGCTGTCACTGCTTGTACTGCCGCTTTATATCCCGACGCTGATTTTCGGGGCCGAGGTTGCGCGGCGTGGCAGCGCGGGGCTGGATGCCACGACGCCGCTTTTGATGCTGGCGGGGCTGACGCTGGCCGTGGTGGCGTTGATGCCATTTGCCGCAGCGGCGGTGCTTCGGATGGGGTTGCGATGACCCAAGAAATCGTGCCCCAAGTATTTGTGCATTGAGCACCACCCACCCGCGCGATAGGTAGTCCGCATGTCCCTTTGGCAATACGCAAACCCGGTCAAATTCCTTGCGCTTTCAGAGCGTGTGCAACCTGTGCTTTGGGCGCTGGCGGCAGTCTTTGTAAGCGTTGGCCTGCTTTGGGGGTTCTTCGGCACGCCCGATGACGCGCGCCAAGGTAGCACGGTCAAGATCATCTATCTGCACGTGCCAGCCGCCCTGATGGCGATCAACGCATGGTTTATGATGCTGGTCGCCTCGCTGATCTGGCTGATCCGTCGGCACCACGTCAGCGCGCTGGCGGCCAAGGCCGCGGCCCCCGTGGGGCTGGTCATGACGCTAATTGCGCTGGTGACCGGGGCGATCTGGGGCCAGCCGATGTGGGGAACATGGTGGGCGTGGGATCCGCGGCTAACGTCGTTCCTGATCCTGTTCCTGTTCTATCTGGGCTATATCGCGCTGTGGCAGGCGGTCGAAGACCCGGATACCGCCGCCGATCTTACTTCGGTGCTCTGCCTCGTTGGCTCGGTCTTCGCGGTGCTATCGCGCTATGCGGTGCAGTTTTGGAACCAAGGGCTGCATCAGGGCACGTCGATCCCCGTGGCCACGGGCAACCGCAGCGTGGCGGATGTGTTTTTCTATCCTTTGGTGCTTGCGATGATCGGCTTCGGCCTGCTGTTTTTGGCACTGGTGGTTTACCGCACGGGCACCGAAATTCGCCTGCGCCGTACGGCGGCGCTGCGAGCGCGGATGAACAGGGGGGCGTGATGCCGGAACTTGGAAAATATGCGGCCGAGGTGCTCTCGGCCTATGGTGTGTCGCTGCTGCTGTTGGCCGCATTGGTGGGGCTGACCCTGCTGCGGGGCCGGGCGGCACGCCGCGCTTTAGAAGAGGTCGAAGCGGAGGCCGGACGCCGTGGCTAGGTTCTCTCCCATGATGATCGCCCCGCCGCTGATTTTCGCGGCCTTCGTGGCACTGGCAGCGGTCGGCATGTACCGCGATGACCCCGAGGGGCTGCCCTCTACGTTGGTCGGGCAACAAGCACCCGCCATGCCCGAGGCCGCGCTGCCCGGCTATCCGCAGGCCACCGACGACATGCTGCGGGGGGGGGAGGTGAGCCTTGTGAATTTCTGGGCAAGCTGGTGCCCGCCCTGCCGTGCTGAGCATCCCAAGTTGCTGGATTTGCAGGCCGAGGGGATGAACATCATCGGCGTGAACTTCAAAGATACCGAGAAGAACGCCAGCGCCTATCTGGAAGACGAAAAAAGCCCCTTTGCCGGGGTTGGGTTCGACCCCCAAGGGCGGGTGGCGATTGATTGGGGTGTCACCGCCCCGCCAGAGACATTCATCGTTGGCGGGGACGGCACGGTGCTGTTCCGCTTTGCCGGGCCGCTGGTCGGCAGCGATTACGAACAGCGGTTTCTCCCGGCATTGCAAGACGCGCTTAGCCGCTGATCTTGCCTGCGAATTCGACCAGACGTTTGGCTTGGAAGGCGACGGATTTCTTGCCGGTTTCATCCAGCGGGCCGGGTTCGCAGGAATAGCCGTAGGGGTTGCCGCCGTCTTCAAACTTCACCCCATCGGCATAGCCCGGCGGCACGATGATCGCGCCCCAGTGCATGGCGGTGACATAGATCGACTGGATCGTGGTTTCTTGGCCCCCGTGGGGATTCTGCGCAGAAGTGGTCGCGGTGACCGCTTTATTGGCCAGCGCGCCTGATTGCCACTGTGGCCCCAGCGTGTCGATGAAGGCGCGGAACTGGCTGGCGGCGACGCCAAAGCGCGTCGGGACAGAGATGAAATAGCCATCGGCCCATTCCATGTCTTCGGGCTTGGCCTCGGGGATGTCTTTCATCTTGTCCAACTGTTCGCGCCACGCATCTTGTCCGTCGACAACGGCTCTTGGGGCGGTTTCGGTGCAGCGGCGGAGGCGGACCTCGGCGCCGGCTTCTTCGGCGGCGCGGGCGGCTTCCTCAGCAATGGCGTGGTTTGTGCCATAGGTGGAATAGAAAAGAACGGTGATTTTCGGGCTCATGAGGTGTCCTTTCGCTTGGGTGCGTCCAGACCAACGGCTGGGGGGGTGTTCTGTTCCTCGCGCTCAAAGCGAATACTGCCGCGCCCAGTCTCGCAGTCGGGCGATGAACTGCGCATCGGTCAGTTGATCCAAGGTGCCCTCAGGCGCGGTGAAGTCGGGCAGCGGCTCTAGTGCGATGCGCAGGCGGCGCATCTGTTCGGGGTAGGGTGCGACCCGCTGGGCCATCTCGACCATCGCCGCGGGCACGCGGCGGGCAGGGTGTTCGGCACTGTAGTAGAGCGCGAATTGCATCGCGTTGAGGTTCGACACCAGATCGGCAAGCTCAGGCAGGATGATGGTGTTCATCTCGTTGCTATCGGCTGCAAACATGGACGCTTTGGTCAGCAGCCCGCGCGCTTGGGCCACGGTGGTGGTGGTCGACAGCACAAAGCTGACCGACAGCGTGAGGATCACCATACCGTTGACCCCGGCAAGGACCGACAGCACCAGCCAAAAGGGGTTTTCGGTCTGAAACGGCCCGCCGCCGAGGGTTGAGAGCAGATGGCCGACGAATGCGAAATCGCGCAGAAAGCCCGCCGGGCGTTCGCTTTCGGTCATCACCACGGCCTCGCGGCTTATCTGAAAGACCAAGGTCCAGCCAAGCGAGACGAGTATGATCCATGTCACCGCAATGGCTGTCATCACCACCGGGCCAGAGAGGCGGTGGCGGGCGTTGCCCTCTGGCATGATTTTGGAAAAGACGAAGAACGCCGCCCGTGCAACCCGCTCCGACAGGGGCGCGACAGGGGCGGCACCGATGGCGGTATAGAGAAAGTCCAGCAGCACGATAGCTAGGATCAGCGCGCCCAAAGCGCCAAGCGCGTAACCTGCTATCATTGCTTTGCCTTCCCCGCACGCGATCGTCTTACAGGGGCAACCCGTGATCGGCAGGCAGGTTCCCGCGCAGGGGCTTGGGGCAAAAAGAAAAGGAGCGGCCCGCTGGGGGCCGCTCCTTGGATCAGTTCGCGAGGGCGATTGGCGCTTAGGCCGATTTCGCCAAGTTGCGCAGCACGTAGTGCAGCACGCCGCCGTGTTCGATGTATTCGATCTCAATCGCGGTATCGATGCGGCACTTCAGCGTGATCTCTTTGGTGCTGCCATCGGCCATTGTGATCGTGCAGGGCACTTCCTGCAGCGGCTTGATCGTGTCCAACCCGCTGATCGACACGGTTTCCTCGCCGGTCAGGCCCAGCGATTTGCGGGTGTCGCCGCCGGTGAACTCAAACGGGATGACGCCCATGCCGACGAGGTTGGAGCGGTGGATACGCTCAAAGCTCTCGGCGATCACGGCCTTCACACCCAGCAGGGCAGTGCCTTTGGCAGCCCAGTCACGCGAAGAACCCGCGCCGTACTGTTCGCCACCGAAGATCACGAGCGGTGTGCCGTTCTCCTGATGCGCCATGGCGGCATCAAAGATCGAGGTCTGCGCGCCATCGGGGCCTTTGGTATAACCGCCCTCAACGCCGTCCAGCATCTCGTTCTTGATGCGGATGTTGGCGAAGGTGCCGCGCATCATGACTTCGTGGTTACCACGACGCGAACCGTAGGAGTTGAACTCCCGTACCGGCACCTGACGCTCTGTCAGGTACTGACCCGCAGGGGTGGTTTCTTTGAAAGAACCAGCCGGCGAGATGTGGTCGGTGGTGATCATGTCACCCAGCACCGCCAGCACTTTCGCGCCGTCGATGTTGGAGATCACGCCCGGCTCTGGCGACATGCCTTGGAAGTAGGGCGGGTTTTGCACGTAGGTCGAGGTCGGCGGCCAGTCGTAGGTCTTGCTGTCCGTGGTTTCGACCGACTGCCACTTTTCGTCGCCTTTGAAGACATCGGCATATTTCTCTTGGAAGGCTTCGCGCGTCACGGTCTGTTCGACCAGTTCAGCGACTTCCTGCGTCAAGGGCCAGATGTCTTTGAGGTAAACGTCATTGCCGTTCTTGTCCTGACCCAGCGGGCTGTTTGTTAGGTCGTGGTTCATGTCACCCACCAGCGCATAGGCCACCACGAGGGGCGGGGAGGCGAGGTAGTTGGCACGCACGTCAGGACTGATGCGGCCTTCGAAGTTACGGTTGCCTGAGAGGACCGAGGTGCCGATCAGGTCATAGTCGTTGATCGCCTTGCTGATCGGTGCTTCCAGCGGGCCGGAGTTCCCGATGCAGGTGGTGCAGCCGTAGCCCACTAGGTTGAAGCCGATCGCATCGAGGTCTTCTTGCAGGCCAGCGGCCTCAAGATAATGCGACACGACCTGCGAGCCCGGCGCCAGCGATGTCTTGACCCAAGGCTTGCGGGTGAGGCCCAGTTCACGCGCTTTGCGTGCCACGAGGCCCGCGCCGATCATGACATAGGGGTTCGAGGTGTTGGTGCAGGACGTGATCGAGGCAATCACGATGGAGCCGTCATGCAGCTGGTAGTTGCCATCCTCGGTGGCGACAAAACCGCGGTTGTGATGACCTTCGTCACCGGGGATGTCCTGCGGTTCGGGCTGGCCGCCTTCGCCTTCCCAACGGATTTCCGAATTGGCCGAGGTGTCTTTGCCTTCGCGGATGCCTTTGACGTAGTCGGCGAATGCAGTGTGCGCACTGTCGAGAGCGATGTAATCCTGCGGGCGTTTCGGGCCCGAGATTGCAGGCACGATGGTGCCCATGTCGAGCGAGAGCGTGTCGGTGTAGACCGGCGCATAGTTCGCATCGCGCCACATGCCGTTCTCTTGGGCATAGGCTTTGACCAGCGCCACACGATCCTTGTCGCGGCCTGTGTTGGTCAGGTAACGCAGGGTCTCATCGTCGATCGGGAAGAAACCGCAGGTGGCACCGTATTCGGGGGCCATGTTGGCGATGGTCGCGCGGTCTGCCAGCGGCAGGTGATCCAAACCTTCGCCGTAGAACTCGACGAATTTGCTGACCACGCCTTTTTCGCGCAGCATTTCCACGACTTTCAGCACGAGGTCGGTGCCGGTGGTGCCTTCCATCATGCGGCCTGTCAGCTCAAAGCCGATGACTTCGGGGATCAGCATGGAGATCGGCTGGCCCAGCATCGCGGCTTCGGCTTCGATCCCGCCAACGCCCCAGCCCAGAACGGCAGCGCCGTTGACCATGGTGGTGTGGCTGTCGGTGCCGACGAGCGTATCGGGGTAGGCGACTTCCTCACCGTTTTGGTCCTTATCGGTCCAGACGGTCTGGCTGAGATACTCAAGGTTCACCTGGTGGCAGATGCCGGTGCCGGGGGGCACAACGCGGAAGTTATTAAACGCCTTTTGGCCCCACTTGAGGAAGGTGTAACGCTCGATGTTGCGCTCATATTCGCGGTCGACGTTCATCTGGAACGCGCGCGGGTTGCCGAATTCGTCGATCATGACGGAGTGGTCGATCACGAGGTCGACGGGGTTCAGCGGGTTGATCTTATCCGCGTCGCCGCCAAGCGCCACCAGACCGTCGCGCATCGCGGCGAGGTCAACGACGGCTGGAACACCGGTGAAATCCTGCATCAGCACGCGGGCCGGACGGTAGGTGATTTCGCGGGGGTTTTTTCCGCCTTTGGTCGCCCATTCGGCAAATGCCTTGATGTCGTCCTGAGTGACGGTCTTGCCGTCCTCGAAACGCAGCATGTTTTCCAGAACGACTTTCAGCGCCGCTGGCAATTTGGAGAAATCGCCCAAGCCCGCAGCCTCGGCGGCGGGGATGGAATAGTAGGCGATGTTCTGGCTGCCAACGGAGAGTGTCTTGCGTGTCTTGGCACTGTCGTGACCGACTTGGATTGTCATGGCGGGCTCCCTTCGGGGTCTGATGGGTGGCTAGATTGTCGTCTCAATGCCACTACGGGCGCGGCGGTTCAACTGTTATCAGGTGGTTTCGCGCGAATTTGTATACCATTGTGTACCGAGATTAAAGGGGGCAGTCTGCGCAAAGCCCTCTGTGGGCGCTAACGGGCGTCTCAACAAAGGTTGATTGGTGTTTCACCCGCCAAGCCGTTAGACCAATGCCATCACCGCGATATTGATCCGTCTGGAATTTTATGAAGCCCCTGATTTATCCCGTTCTCGCCGCGTTTTCGCTGCTGGCCGCCCCGTTGCAGGCCGAGCAGGATCAGCCTGTGGTGGTCGAACTCTTTACCTCTCAGGGCTGTTCCTCTTGTCCCGCCGCCGATGAAATGCTCGCCGAATTGGCCGATCGGGAGGACATTATCGCCTTGGCGCTGCACGTGGATTACTGGGATTATATCGGTTGGGAAGACCCCTTTGGCGACCCGGCCCATGCCGAGCGACAGCGCGGCTATGCCGCCGTGGGCGGGCGGCGCAGTGTTTACACGCCCGAGTTTATCGTGCAGGGTCAGACCGATATCGTGGGCGCCAAACCGATGAAGCTGATGGACGCGGTGGAGCGGCACGCCGAGGCCGCGCCTCAGGTGGCGCTGACGCTCACGCGGTCGGGTGAGACAGTTGATATCACGGCGAAACCCCTGACCGACGCCGCTGCGGGGCCGATGCATGTCCATATGTTGCGCTATTCGCCGATGGAGCGGACCAAGGTCACCCGCGGCGAGAATGCAGGCCATGTCATGGAGCACAGCAATGTCGTGCGGGGCTGGCAGGTTTTGGCGGATTGGGACGGGTCAGCGCCGCTGTCGCTGACAGCAAAAACCAAAGGCGATCAGCCCGTTGTGGTGATTGTTCAACGCCAAGAGCAGGGTGGTCCGGGCGCGATTCTCGCAGCAGCGCGCATCAAGTAGGCACGCAAAGATTAGGTTTCGTGCGGGCGCCAGCGGCGGTGCACCCAGAACCATTGCTCTGGCGTTTTGGTGACCTGCACGGTCAGGCTGTCGTTCAGCGCCTGCGTCATGGTCATCGGATCGCTATGTGGCACCGGCGCTTCAAGCACCACGTCAAAGCTGACCCCATCGTCTTGGCGAATGCCGTAGAACGGGATCAACAGCGCGTCATAGCGCAGCGCCAGCTCTGCCGCCGAGATCGCGGTGCGGGCAGGTTTGCCGATAAAGTCGAGGATCGGCGCGCGGATCACATGCTGATCAAACAGCAGCACCAGCCGACCGCCCTGTTTCAGATGCCGCACGAACCCCGCCGTGCCGCGCCGCCCTTGCGGAAATACTGGTCCACCGAAGGCTTCGAGCGTTTTGACGTAATGGGCGTTGAAATAAGGGTTCTTCATCTCGCGGTAGAGCCCGCCGATGTCATAGCCCCGCGCCACGAGGGACGCCCGCGCCGCTTCGTAATTGCCGTAATGCCCGGTCACCAAGATCACCGGCTGGCCACTGCGGTTGGCCTCCTCCAGCGCCGCCATGCCGGGGCCCCGCGGCTCGGCATCGGCCATGCGTTTGGGGAAATCATCGGCCGAGTAATTCTCGATGAAAGACCGGCCAAGGTTGTTGAGACAGCGCGTGGCGATTTCTTCGCGACGGGCGAGCGGCATCTCGGGCCAGACATGTTCCAGATTATCAAGCGCGCGGCGGCGGTAGCCCGCCAGCGGGGCCAAGACATGCTGCACCAAGCTGCCGACAAAGCTGAGCCGCGCCTTATAGGGCAGGGCCAAAGCCGTGCGAATGATCCCGACGATCAGCAGATTGCTCAGGTAATGGCGCGCCCGGCGACCGAAGGGATAGGGATTTTTGACTTGGGGGGCTTGGTCCGACATGGGCTCTGACAGGCTGTTAAAGTTTTCCTGACATAGCCTGCGCCGCCCCGCGCAACAAGCCATGCCGGGCGTCATAGGCCGGGGTCAGCCGTCGAAGGCCCGCGCGGTCGCAGCCGCGGGGGCCGCCAGGGCGCGGCCCTCTGATCCAGCAATGAGAAACCCTGCCGCCGTTGAAAACCTCAGGCGGTGGCGTCTGGCACGCAGGTGCCGCTGCTGATGTCGAGTTTCATTCCCTCGGCGCAGGTCATGACCTGTTTGTCATGAACGCAGCCCGATGCAAGGGCGAGGGAGGGGGCCGTGAGCGCCATGAGGGCGCCGAGTGTCAGTGCGAGTTTCATGTCGTTTGCTCCTTTGACAGGCGCAGACAGGGTACACCCGTCCGCGCCAATCTCAAAGCATTACGATGATCGCATCACGCGCCGAAGACGCGCTTGAAGATCGTGTCGACATGTTTGGTGTGATAGCCCATGTCGAATTTCTCGTTAATGCCATCTTCGCCCAAGGCCGCGACGACCTCTTCATCGGCGAGCAGCAATTCGCGGAAATCAAGGCGTTCTTCCCAGACTTTCAGCGCGTTGCGCTGCACCATGGAATAGGCGTCTTCGCGGCTTACGCCAGCTTGGGTCAGAGCCAGAAGCACCCGCTGGCTCATCACCAGACCGGGGAATTTGTTCATGTTCTCCAGCATGTTCTCGGGGAAGACGAGCATTTTGTCGATCACCCCTGCCAAACGGTGCAGGGCAAAGTCCAGCGTGACAGTCGCGTCAGGCCCGATGCCACGCTCGACGGATGAATGCGAGATATCGCGCTCATGCCAAAGTGCTACGTTCTCCATCGCCGGAACCACGGCCATGCGCACCAGACGGGCAAGCCCGGTGAGGTTCTCGGTCAGCACGGGGTTCTTTTTATGCGGCATGGCCGAAGAACCTTTTTGCCCCATGGAGAAGAATTCCGCCCCTTCGAGCACCTCGGTGCGCTGCATGTGGCGGATTTCAGTCGCCACGTTTTCGATGCTGCTGGCGATAACGCCGAGCGTGGCAAAGAACATCGCATGACGGTCGCGCGGGATGACTTGGGTCGAGATCGGCTCGGGGTTGAGGCCCAGTTTCTCGCAGACATGCTCTTCGACGCGGGGGTCGATATTGGCGAAAGTGCCGACAGCGCCCGAGATCGCGCCGGTGGCGATTTCCTCACGCGCGGCGACGAGGCGGGCGCGGTTGCGGTCCATCTCGGCGTAGAAGCGGGCAAAGGTCAGGCCCATGGTTGTCGGCTCGGCGTGGATGCCGTGGCTGCGGCCCACGCGGACGGTGTCCTTATGCTCAAGCGCGCGTTTCTTCAGCGCGGCCAGCAGCTTGTCCATGCCGTCCAGCAGCAGATCAGCGGCGCGGGTCAGCTGTACGTTGAAACAGGTGTCGAGCACGTCCGAGGAGGTCATGCCCTGATGCACAAAACGCGCCTCATCGCTGCCGACATGTTCGGCCAAGTGGGTCAGGAAGGCGATGACGTCATGTTTGGTGACGGCCTCAATCTCGTCGATGCGGGCCACGTCGAATTCAACGTCTTTGGCTTTCCACACGGCGTCGGCATTCTCGCGCGGGATGGTGCCCAGATCGGCCATCGCGTCGCAGGCATGGGCTTCGATCTCGAACCAGATGCGGAATTTCGTTTCCGGCGACCAGACGGCAACCATATCGGGACGGGAGTAGCGGGGGATCATGCGCGCACCTTTTTAGGACAGGGGATGGGTCAGGGGCGGCATAGACTGACTTGGGGTTAAGGACAAGTGTGAGGAGGGCGGGTCAGTGTCTGCCCGTGGGGTGGCGATGTTCAGGTGGCTTCGTGCCACTTTATGGTGCAGCCTTGGGGTGACCTACTAGACGCGCACTCAGCCTCATCAAATCGCCAACCCGGTCGCACCAAAGGTGCGCCAGTGTATATCGGCACGCCTCTGGCGTGACGGGCGGACAGACGATGGCCCGGCGCCTGCGGCTTGATTCCGGGGTAGGGAGTGTCATGAACTTTGTGTATCTGGCCTGGCCCATGCGGGTTTTAGATACAGTCACGCATTGAAGCGATCCTCGAACATTATGGCGAAATGATTGCGGGCCGCAGACCATTCTCGAACATTCCGGCCGCCTTTCTCAAAGTTGCGGATCGCCAAGTAGATCAGCTTCGTTGCAGCGTCTTCGGTCGGGAACGATCCCCGCGTCTTGATCGATTTGCGGATTACACGGTTCAAGCTTTCAATCATTGCCCGGCAGGCGCATGCAAAGCATGCTGCCGAGAGGGGGCGTTGGTGGTGTAGATGATCTTCCGGATGGCAGGATCAAAAGCAAAGAACGGGATCACTTCCTGCCAAGCTCTGCGCCAGGCCGGTGCGATGGGGGCATATTTCCCGGCCCATTTTTCCTCGAAGGCATCCAACTCCAAGCCAGCTTGATCGGCTGTAGGGGCGCTGTAAATCCGCCGCAGATCGGCTGCCACCTCCTTGCGATCTTTCCAAGCACAGAAGTTCAGCGAATGGCGCACGAGATGAACAATGCACATTTGCACGGCCGTGTCCGGAAAGGCTGCTGTGATGGCATCCGTTGCCCGGCAGTCGAAACGCAGTTTCGATGAGAGGGAGGGAAGCCCTTGAGACCATCTACGACCGCAATCAGGATGTCTTGCAGCCCACGGTTCTTCAGCTCTGTCATCACCGAGAGCCAAAATTTGGCGCCCTCGTTGTCAGCGATCCAAAGACCGAGAACCTCGCGCACGCCATCCCTGCTGACGCCGAGGGCCACGTAGACGGCTTTGCTCTTGACCATGCGGCTATCCACTGCCCGGCAGGGCATTGCGAAGCAATGTCCCGAGAGGGGCGTCGCGGATCTTGACCCGTAGAGCGTCAAAAATGACGATGGGATACATCCGGTCCAGCGCCCGGGACTGCCATTCCCGAACCTCATCCAGCACCGCATCGGTCACGCGGCTGATCAAGTCTGGCGAAACTTGCAGGCCATAGACGTCCTCAAGATGAGCACGGATGTCGCGGACGGTCAGACCGGCGGCGTAAAGCCCGATAATCTTGTCATCCATCCCATCAATGCGGGTCTGCCCCTTCTTCACCAGTTCAGGCTCGAAGCTGCCGTCTACTACCCGGCAGGCGATTGCAAAGCAATCTGCCGAGAGGGCCGGTCCCGCGGCACAGCGATAGGCAGTTCGCCGTCTTGCCCTTTCAATCTCTTGGCAGATGAGCCGTTGCGACGGTTGGCCTGATCAGACGGGGCATCCTTGCCGTCTTCATAGCCCAGATGTGCCGTCAGCTCAGCACCGAGCATCCGCTCCATCAGCTTGATCTTGAGCTCTTTCATTAGCCCGGCATCGCCAAGCAGGTCTTCAGGCCGCTCGCAGCCCTTCAGTAGTTCGTCCAGCAGTTCCTTGGATATGGTCATCGTCCTTGCTCCTCTCAGGAAGCATGGACCAGTTCGCAGTTACACAAAAGATCGGACACTCTCCTCAATGCGGTTGCGGCGCTTGTAACGACGCTTGTCGTATCTAACGACCTTCTTGCGCGACTTGCGACCAGGGATGCAGGGCCTTGTGCCCCTTTCCGACAAAGCTTCGCGGAACCAATCGGCATCATAACCTCGATCCGCGAGCAACCATTCTGCATTTGGAAAACTGCTCAGCAAAGCCATGGCACCGGTGTAGTCGCTAACCTGGCCAGCGGTGATGAATAAGCGGATCGGACGGCCGCTGGTGTCCGTAACGGCATGTAGCTTTGTGTTCATGCCGCCATTGGTCTGCCCAATCAGGCGTCCACGCCCCCTTTTTTAGCCCCAAGCTTGATGCGGTGCGGTGAGCTTTAAGATAGGTGGCATCGATAGAGATTGTCTTGTTGTCGGGGGCTTCTGCCGCCAATCCTATCATGATCCGGGCAAACACACCAATATCACTCCGACGCTTCCAGCGTTTGTATAATGTCTTAGGTGGACCGTAGGCAGCGGGCGCATCACACCAGCGTAAGCCGTTGCGGTTGATGAATATTATGCCACTCAATATGCGTCTATCATCAACGCGTGGCCGACCTCGGCTCTTTGGGAAATACGGCCGAAGCCGCGCCATCTGCACCTCAGTCAGCCAATAAAGATTGCTCATATTTTTCCCCACTAGTTTGGGGGGATGAATCACGCAGGCATAGCGACTTCAACCAGCTTTATGGGTCCTGAGCCTAAGGCTCTGGCGTTATTGCAACGTACGTGGCGGCGGGATCTCGATCGTGGCGAAAACTCTGTAGGATTTTATGTGCAGCGCTGGGTGGCTGACATCAAAGCGAATCGCCGAAGGTTGCGACAAAGTATAAGGATCGCAGGACGTACTCAGGCAGTGGCCTGCCATTGCTGCACATCCATCGCCACTCATCCCACTGGGAAGGCCACACATCGAAGCCGTGTGAACAGAAGCCATTTCACCGGATGTCAAACCAGCGGGTGCAGCACCCGCAGCATGCGTCATGAGCGAAGACAATGTTATTGTCAGCGCCAGCAGAAAAACCAGAATTGTTTTCCTCGCCTGTGTTATGTCATCCCGTTTAGATAAATCTTCAATGTCTTGAGCAGCTAACACAGCCAATCTCTCCTTAAAAGGCGTTTCCTGATGCAGTTCTACTGGCGCAAAGCGTTATGGATCGCCGTCGCGGCCACCGCACCCTGCCCCATTGCAAAAGCAATCTGATCAAGCCCCTCGACGATATCGCCGATGGCATAAAGACCCGCGACCGAGGTTTCCTGCTGTGCATCAACGATGACACATCCAGTTGCATTGCACTTTGCGCCGATCGATACGGGAAGATCAGAACGCGGGCTGGTGCCGAGGGCCACATAGAGCGTATCGAACCGATGCTGCTGGCCCGACTCCACCTCGACCAGAACTTGAGTGTCTGTCAAAGACAGGCGGCGCATCGGCGACGCTAAAACTCCGATATCATCGGTGGCATGTGGCACGTACCCCTCGGGTGGAATGAGCGTCACATCATCGGAATAACTGCGAATAAAGCGGGCCTCTGCCAGCCCGTGTTCGCCATGCCCCAACACACCGATCTGTTTGCCGCGAACTTCATAAGCGTCACATATCGGGCAATAGCGGATAAGCCCGCGCGACAGACCGAGGTCATGATCCTGTTTTGAAAGTGGCGGGCCATGGTTGATCACGCCGGAGGCCAATATAACGGTCCGTGCAGTGGTGGTGCCATTTGCGGTCGTCACACGGAATGCGCCATCTGTTTTGGAAACCTCCAGCACCTCATCATTGATGATCTCTGCGCCATAAGTTTCAGCATGGGATTGCATCCGTCCAAGCAGGTCCTCGCCCGAAATGCCGTCAGGAAAGGGAGCAAGATTGTGCGTCGTGGGGATTTTCAGCGCCCGTCCTGCGCGCGCATCGAAGACCACGACCTCGCGCAGAAAGCGGGCAAGGTAAAGTGCGGCGGTAAGACCCGCTGGCCCGCCACCGATGATGAGGCAGTCTTTCATTTCGGATATCCTATAAAAACTTGTTAAATTTGCCACATGATGCAGTTATCCGGGCAATAGCTGACTGAGTTGAAAGGCTGTGAACGCGCTTCCGGCCAACACAGCTCCGCCGATCACGAAAATGCCCCCGATCAACACTGCCACCCCACTTGAGCGATCAAGTACAGCGATCTCCTCAGGCGGCGCGTTGAAATATGCGCGGCCCATTACCCGCGCATAGTAGAACAGCGACGCAACGGTATTGGCAGCTGCAACCACCGCGAGCCAAGTATAGCCGCCGTCTACCGTGGTCATGAACAGCGCCAGTTTGCCCAGAAATCCGACTGTTGGCGGAATGCCCACCAGAGACAGGAAAGAGACCACCAGTACTGTCGCCACGAGCGGGCGCCGCTTGGCCAAGCCGTCGTAGTCGGCGATAGCCGTGCGCCCGCGTAGGTATGCCACGACCGCAAAGGCTGCGAGATTGCCTATCGCATAGCTGGCTATGAAGGCCAAAAGGGCGCTCAGCGCATCTGGGCTAAGCCCCAGAACGGTGACGGCCATCAATACGTAGCCTGCCTGTGCCACCGAGGACCAGCCGATTAGCCGACGGATATCATCCTGCCAAAACGCGGCCAGATTGCCCAAGGTCATTGTCGCTGCGGCTAAAATCGCGATCAGCGGGCGCAGGCCAAGAAATTCCGGGGGCACAAGCTGTACGAGGCGGGCCAATGCGATGGCCGCGCCGATCTTGGGCACGACCGTCAGGAATGCGGCTGAAGGGACTGGTGCGCCTTCGGCCACATCGGGCAACCATGCATGCGCGGGTACTGCGCCCAGTTTGAACGCGACGCCGGTTAGGGTTAGCGCAAATCCGACAAAGAGCAGCGGAGAAAACCCAGTGCCGAGCCTTAATGAAGCGGCAATATCTGCGTATCCGGTGTTCCCCAAGAGTCCCAGCATTAAGGTGACCCCGGTAATCAGCAATGCGTTTGCCAGTGCTCCCATGAGGAAATATTTCATGCCAGCTTCGATGGACAGCGCCCAGTCGCGGTGCCACGCGGCCAGCGTGTAGCCGGTGACTGAAGACAGCAGCACCGCGATAGTGAGTTGTAACAGGTCTCCGGCACCGGCCATTGCCATAGCCCCAAGCGCACCAAGCAGGAGGATCGTGTAATATTCTCCATGGCGTGGATCGGTGCGGAACCAGCCCGGTGCCAGCAGAATACAAAAGGCCGTGCCCAGCAGGATCATCAATCGCGCCCAAAGGCTCGCTCCGTCCAGCGCCCAAGTTCCTGAAAAGGTGAACCGGGTTTCCCCCAATTGCCCCAGGACCAAAACAATGGCGACGGCAATGCCTGCAAGGGCGATGAGTGCCGACCCCGCCTGCATCCGGCGGGGCGCAAAGGCCGCAAACAGCAGCGCCAACACTGCCGCCACGATGATCGCGATCTCAGGGGATACGTCGCCGATTGGCACCGGTCAGCTCCCTATTATGGCAGAGGAGGCGCTGCCGATCAGATCAAGCAACCAGCGCGGATAGATGCCGATCAGAATGACCAGCGCCAAGATCGCTGCAAGAATGCTGCCTTCACGTAAGCTGACATCGGCAAACCCCTCGCGCGCTTTTGGCAGGTCACCAAAGAACACCTGTTGCAGCAACCGCAGAAAGAGTGCGGCAGTAATGAGAATGCCCAGCAGACCAATCGCAGCGATCACCGGAAAGACGGCAAAGGTGCCGACAAAGATCTGCACTTCCGCCACAAAACCGGCCAACCCCGGCAACCCGAGGCTGGCAAAAGCCGCAATCACGGCAGCGGTTGTCAAGCGAGGAGCCACTTTGGCCAGCCCGCCGTAAGCATCCATGTCATAGGTCCCACTGCGCGCCCAGAAGCCACCGGCAATCAAGAACAGCGCGCCGGTGATTAACCCGTGCGCTACCATTTCGACCACCGCACCGGTCAAAGCCATTTCGCGCGCACCTTCTGCGCCGTTCAACAAGGCTCCTGCGGCGGCGATGCCCAAGACGGTATAGCCCATATGATTGACCGAAGTATAGGCGATGCGCCGTTTTAGGTCGGTCTGTCCCAAAGCGACAATGGCTCCCCACAGGATAGAAGCGAGTGCCACAATCGCCAGCGGCAATGCATAATCGGCGAAGGTTTCGCGCATCATCTGAAAGGGGATCCGCACGAGCCCATAGGTCCCCATCTTCAGCAAGACGCCAGCGAGGATGGCCGACACCGGCCCCGGTGCCATGACGTGCGCAGGTGGCAACCATGTGTGAACCGGAAACAGGGGGGCCTTGACGGCAAACCCCAGAACGAAGCCCAAAAGGATCAAACCACCCCGCAAATCCATCCCTGCCAATGGCTGCGCAGCAATCAAGGCGCGCATGTCAAATGTGATTGGGTCAACCGTCAACACCAGCCCGATAATCGCCAGCAAAATCGCGAGGGACCCCGCTAATGTATAGATAAAGAACTTGAGCGCCGCACCTTGGGCGTCACCATGGCCCCACCGTCCAATTAGGAAGAACATCCCGACAAGGCTAAGATCAAAGAAGACATAGAAGATCAGTAAATCGAGGACCATGAATAGGCCCAGCGACACCGACTCCAGAAACAGAAACCATGCATAGTAGGCGCGGGGACGTTCAGGGGTCTCCATCGGCCATGCGATGCAAGCGATAAAGAGGACGCCGCTCATCAACGAGAGCGCCAATGACATGCCATCCACGCCCACGCGCCAGAAGACACCGAGCGCGGGTATCCAAGGGGCCTCCGCATAGGCCTGAAAGGCAGGGGCCCCTGAGCTTGTGTCAAACTGGTACCAGACGATTAGAAGCAGCAAGAACGACAATGTCGAGGTTGCGACCGCGATGATGCGGGCAGTGGCATGGCCGAGACTGGGCAGAACGGTCAGAGCCAGGGCGCCCAGCATCGGGATTAGGATGGTGAGTGTCAGCATGTCATGCTCCTGCAGCGAGAATGGCGATCACGGCGATGACGCCGCCGATAATGTAAGCGTAATAGTGGTGAGAGAGCCCGGTTTGCAGGCGGCGAATGTCGCGGCCTAACATACCGGTCAGGCGCGCACTGCCTTCGGGTATGCCATCAGAGATCGTCTCCCCGAAACGGTCGCTGACCTGAGCGAGCCAGTCGCCAAATGCAGCAGTGTTCCGGATACCCTGATCAACAACACGGTTGTCCATTTCCGCGATAAAAGCCGCCCCTTTGCGGCCCATGAAAGCGACCCCACGAGGCCCCGCGTCAATGAGAGTGTCGTCAATCCAAGCCGTTGTGCGGGCAAGCGCATCTAAGGGTCGCACAACGGCGATGGTGATCAACTTGGGCAGCCCGAGCCAATCTGAGGCGGCAGCAGTGGCACCGCTTGTTCCGAGCGTAGGGTGCCGCCGCACCAGATAGACGCCGCCCAAGACACCGGCGGCGACAAAGGCCAGCGAAAGGCCAAGCATCAAAGGGCTGCCTTTGGGGAGCGTCATGTCCAATAGGGCGGCAAGTGCCTCAGCCAGGGGCGGATACCACAGAAGGCTTGTTGTCAGCGTTAATGCAGCGAGGATACCCAGTCCGATGGTTTCCATCATGCCAGGCACTTCGATTGACCGCTCGTCATCGCCGCGCCAGCTAAATGCCAACAACAAGAAGCGCGTCGTATAGGCCGCGCTCAGTGCGCCGCCGAGCATCACTGCGATTGGCAGCCAATACCCAGTATGTTCAACCGCTTTAATGATCTCTTCTTTACTCCAACCACCTCCCGCAGGCGGCATCCCGGCAAGTCCGACTGCTGCTATAGCTGTAAGCCCCCCGACGATTGGCAGCGATTGGCCCAGCATCATTTTATCCAGGCGGTAGCTCCCCGCAGCATCGCCTGCGAGGCCAGCCGAAAGGAAAAGCGGCGCTTTGAATGTGGCGTGGACAATCAAGTGCAGCACCGCGATCCCAGGATACCCCGCGCCGACTGCGACGAACATAAATCCGAGTTGGGCTGAGGTGGACGCCGCAAGCAGCCGTTTGGCGTGGTTCTGCAAAACCCCGGTGACGCCGCCCGCCAGAGCAGTGATTAACCCGATCGAGATCGCCGCGACGCTAAACCCGGGAGCGAGGGACAAGGATGGCTCAAGCCGCGCGATGATATAGGCTCCGGCTGCCACCAGCGTCGCCGCATGGAGAAGCGCCGAGACCGAACTGGGGCCAGCCATCGCCCGAAACAGCCAGGGCGAGAAGGGAACCTGTCCGGCTTTCGAGGCCGCCGAAAGAAGGATTCCAAAGGCTACGATCCACTGAAACGTGCCTTCGAGCGTTGCGATACCGGCATAATCGAAAGACCCCGTGGCGGAGTAGAGCGCCATCGCCGCGGCAAAAAGTCCAAGGTCACCGAACCGCGTCATCACGAAAGCATAAAGGCCCGAACGCGGATTTTCGATGTCGCGCCACTTGTGCGAGATCAGCGCCCAGGAACAGGCGCCAATTAGCTCCCAGCCGATAAGCAGCGTCAAGAGATCATCGGCGACGACAACCAATTCCATACCGCCTGTGAACAGGATCATGATGCCAATTAGCCGTCCCAGCCCACGCGCTTGTTCATGCTGTGTGGCGTGAAAGACAACAGCAAGTGCTATGGCGGGAACCATGAGAGCAACCGCCGCTGAGATCGGCGTGAGAGAGGCGGTAAGCCGGAGTGCATCCGACCAGATCAAGTATGCGGTCCAATCTTGTGTGACGTCAGCTAACGCCAAGACGAAAGTCCCGCCAAGCACGGCCACTGCCAACCCTCCAAGCCAGCCGCGCGACCGATCACCCATCACCGCGATTAACACGCCTGACAAAATCGGTAGAAGGGGGAGTAGCCAAAGCGTCATTCTTTCAGCGTCCCGAGCGCTTCAATCACATCCGCTTGGCGTTTGCGATAGACGGCAACAACCAAGGCAAAGCCGATTGCCAGTTCGACTGCCATCACCGCCATGATCAGGATCGCAAGCAATTGTCCCTCAGGCGCCCCTTCAAGGGTAAAGGCCCAAAACCCCACAGCCGCGAGTAGGGTGCCATTTAGCATCAGCTCCAAGCCCATCATCAGCATTACAAAGGATTTCTGTGATAACGCACCGAAGAGACCGATGCCAAAGAGCGCCGACGCGACAATCAATATGGCTGTTAACGTCATATCAATGCTCCTTCTTCGGCTTGGTGCCGTGGCCTTCATGCGGGTCCGGTGCTGGCTCTTGTTTGGGCTTCTTTGGATCGGCGCCTTCTGGGTTAGCGCCGGTTGTGTGTCCTCCGTGACCCGTATGCCCTGCTGACAACGCCGGGTCGGCGTCGGCCATCTCGTGACCCATATGGCCAGTGCCTTGGCCGTCGTCCTTCTCGTCAGTCATCTTGTCATGACCACCATGGCCGCCGTGCCCACCATGCCCTCCGTGGCCACCGCCTTCCTCCACCTTGCGCCCCGCAGGTGTTCCGCCCGGATGAAGCCCTGGGGGGATAGCACCCTCGTCCGACACTCCAAACCGGCCACGGCGGCTCGATAAGATGACAGCGCCGAGCATGGTCGCCAATAGCGTCACCCCGGCGGTCTCAAATATCAGCATCGAGCTGCCCAGCAGGTTGATGCCCAGATCACGCATGGTATCCCGACCCGCAGGCAGGGGATTATGCGGTAGGTCAGTTGTGAGCACCGCGACTGTGAGGCCGATAAAAGCGACAATGCCCGCTCCTATCGACAGGCGGTATTGATGCACCATCTGCATCGGGTTCAGGCCTGCCGGGTTCATCATGAACATCACCATGAAAAGACCCATGACCATCATCTCGACCGCCATCATAAAGACCGTGGCGACGCCGATGTAATCGGCAGACATCAATAGCGCGATGGCACCGACACAGATGAACGAGACCATCAGCGCGAATGTTGCACGGATCATCGAGTCGACCCGAAAAACCCGCCAACCGCTCCAGATGGCGATCGCCGAGAGGAAATAGAAAGCAATATCCGTCATGCCAGCGCCACCAGTCCGGCCAGCAACAAGTCTAAGAAGGCAATTGGCAGCAGGACCTTCCAGATCAGCCCGAGCATCCGTGCTACGGGCATACGCGCCAGCAGATGAGACAGGGCGATAATGACAGCCATGATGGTTAGTGTTTTGAACGCGAGCCAGACAACTCCCGGAAGGACCGGGCCGAGATAGCCGCCCAGAAATGCCGAGGCGGCCACTGCAGAAAAGCCGACCAACATGGACAATCTTGCCACCTGCCAACCGGACCGATTAGCGCCTGAATCCTCAATCGACGTGCCGCCTGCAAGGTCAGCACTGTCGGCGTAGTCGAGTGGTCCGCGCAGCGTAAGTGACAATCCCAACAGTATGAAGAGGGGCAGCCCAAGCGGTTGGCGGATCACGTTCCATATGTCCTCTTGCGACGTCACGATAGCGCGTAGATCAAGCGACTCTGCAGGCAGTGCGGCGGCGATCAGGACAAACATGCTAAGCAGCATGATCGGCAGCCCAATAGCGACATAGCGATAGGCCCCGATCAGGGCGAGCGGGGAATTGGGTGCCCAGCCGTGCAAAAACACAAGCACAACCACGAGGGACTCGCACGCCCCCCACAGCACCACACTGGTTTCGAGGCCAATCACTACAGACTGTGGCCCGAGCGGTACGACAGCGAGACCAATCGCACCGAGCGTCAGAAAACCCGAGATGGACAGGAACCAGTTCATTCTGTCTGGCGCCTCGGTCGAAATGCGTTGCCGAGACACTTCCGCCGCAGCGGTATAGAGCGGCGTTAGCAAACTGCCCCCAGTTCGTCCGGCCAGCCATCGGTAGAAAAACGTGTCCAGAACCGCAGCGATAAGCATGCCGACGGTCATGAATACGAGCATTATCATCAGGGTGAGGGCGACGCTCATGACATGTGCCCTGCATGGACGCCGTGATCCATTCCGCCCGCCATTGTATCGGGCTCGGGATCAGAGGTATTGGCGCAAATGGCGCGCAGCGATGCGTTGTCAAAGCTGTTCAAAACCAGCATGGCTTCGTGCCATTCCAGACCGATCAATAGATCATCAAGGCCTATTTGCTGGACGTGCAGGTTGAAAATGGGTTCTGAGGTGCCGGTCAGCAGGTCAAAGCGCGTGCGTACGTCCGATCCGTCATGAGTGCGGCCCAACCCTTCGGGGATTGCTGCCCGCGCGCCCGATAAGCGGATCAGCCGTTTGACGGTCGCATTGCCGATGTTGGTGGCGCGTAACATCCGTTCGGCCAGTGCGGGCAGTCCCAGAAGATTGAGTAGAACCCAACCGCGTTGTTCTTGGGTTTCGAACGGCGGATGCGCAACCGCAACGTTCTGTATCGTGTCGCCTTGGAGAGTGAGGGTCAAGACGAGCCCGGCCGGGAGCATGGGCAGAAAAGGACCGAAATCTGCGGTGTAGGCATCAAGCTCCAGCCCATCCCGCAGATCGGCGGCTGTCATCGCCATCGGCCTTCCATAAGGGGTGCCGCCCATCATGCCTTTGCCGCCTTGACCATGTGGCCCGACCCCGTGCCACTCGTTTGGCGGGGCATCTGACAAAAAGTCGGGCTCGGACTTGAGACTGCCACCCAGCAGATCTCTGTGAATTGCCCTCAACAAAACGCTGATGTTCGCTATTTCTTCTATTCTCGTCGCGCCTGGCAACTCATTGCGAGAATGCCAGAGAGCGCTGGCGCGGGGGTGCGGCAACTGGTCATGCAGGCGGTGCAGTTGAGGTAGAAGAGCCTCTGGAACCGTGCCTACAACGAACAAGATCGCTGCGGCTCGCGGCGTCTCAACAACGCGCAATCCGGGGGCTTTAGCCAGCACGCTCGGGGCATCTGCAGGGGCACCCTCGCCAAAGGCTACAAACACCGGCACTTCGGCCAGCCCTGCCATTTTTGCAAGCCAGCTCATTCCCACCGAAAAATACCCTCCCGCCAGCCATAGACGATCCCGACCGATAGAATGACCAAGAACATACCCATCTCTGCCAGCGCCTTGGGGCCTTCCTCTACAAAAACCACGGCCCAAGGATACATGAACATCATTTCCATCTCGAAGGCGACGAACAGCAGCGTCATAGTGTAGTACCGGATGTGGAAACGTTGCCATGCATGGGTCTCAGGATCACTGCCCCCGAGTATAGGGCGCTTCTGAGGATAGGTGCTTGGACCTGCAGCACCTGCGCGCAATGCTGCGGTGAACAGCATTGAGAACGCAAAGATCAAAATGATGGCGATCAATGTCGTCATGAATTTTGGTATCCCTTATGCCCAAGCAAGGTTACCTATCGGCGCGAACTATAAAAGCCTTCCTCCTGCTGGAGCCTTGCACTTTTTCTGAGGCCTGCGCGTCAAGTGGCTGTGACATCAAACAGTAGACCAGATCACAGGAAGGCTATCTTGCTGGCAAAATTCAGCCCTTTTCACCGTACCAGCTATGGCGCCAGTCGATCATTTTGCCGATCTCTTGGGCCTGAGCATCGATAATGCTCCTCGAAAGCTTCTTGATGTCGCTGTTGGAACTCTGTTTCAGAGCGACCGCTGCCATTTCAATTGCAGAGGCATGGTGCGGCAGTTGTGAATCGATGAATGCTTTGTCGAAGGGTGCCTTTTTTGCGAGTTCTTCTGGGCTGTCCATCCCGAGCATGCTGCGCTCATGGGGATGGGTTTCCGTCGCGACTTCATCAGGGCCATCAAGGTCTTCGATTATGCCATCAAGCGTTTCGATTTCTTTCTTCTGATCTTCGATCATGGTCTTTGCGAACTGGACGAGTTCGTTGTGCTCGCCTTTTTCCACCGCAACCTCGGCCATTGATACCGCCATCGCATGATGGGCGGACATCATATTGACGAACCGTAGATCGGAATATTCTCCATTGTGAACCAAATTTGCGGTCGCTTGGCACTGTGAAGTCATCATCGTTCTCCTTTGGTTAGTATTGGAAACGCGGAATAGCCGCTATGGTTCCGGTCGGATAAGTTGCGCCACGGGTAGAGGCCTTTCTTTCCACCTCAGATTTTCGCTGAAGCATGTGCTTTTCAACAAAAGGCCAGAGAGCGAAGCACGGCGCACGGGGTTTGGCTGGAACATTATCAGACAGTCAGAGTTCTGGGTAAAAGATGCCTTTGAAGCCAGTTAGCCGGCTCAGCGCGCCATTAGAGAACGGAGCACCCGATGCCAAACGAACCAGACTACGCCAAAGAAAAGCGCCCGCCGCACCGCAAGCGGCATAATGCACAAGACGATCACGAGGGAGCCGCTCACAGTCCTGAAGAGTTCGATTCAAAGAATCCCAAGAAAGTGCTCAAGGAGGGCGACTAAGCCTCTCGACTTGATGTCGCCTACAGCCCTTTCAGAAACCAATAGTGCTCAGACGGCCATTGGTCACGCTACTGCTGCCATCGCCAGGCTTCTCACAGCCTTGGCCTGCTAATCGTCCGCTGTAGCAGGGCCTCGTCCATTAAACCCTCTATAAACGTGCTGAGCAATTGCGTGCGCCCGGTCACGCCAGCCTTGCGATAGATTGCATTGGTCTGGGCTTTGATCGTGCTTTCCAATTTGCCCCCCATCTTCGCAATATCGCGCATGCTCAGCCCAATGATAAGGAACAATGCAACAGCCCGCTCAGCGGGCGTCAGGCCCGGTTCAGGCTCATCGTCAATACGATCCAGCTCAGAGCCACGCCCAAGTTCAGACCGATTTCTAAAACCATCTGATGATACTCATGGCTTTGCCATGTCAAGATCGCTGGCTCAAGCCCCAGTGCGTCCAGAACGAAATAGAAGGTAAAGGAGTGCGCTACGTAGGCTGGTAAGGTCAACATATAGGGCAGTTCACCGACGGGCGGGAAGGGGGCCTGACCTGCCAGTTCGACCGGCACGCGGCCTTAGTACTGGCTTGGATCAATTTTTACCGCCTGTGGCGCCCGGCTGAAGTTGGCGACGCAAAGTACCGCCTCATCGCCATCGGTACCCGGCTTTATCCCTCGGTTATGTCGGATATACGCCAAGATCTTCCGATTGTTCGGATAAGGCAGGTCGATATCGCCACGCCCTGATGTGTGAAGACAATTCGGCGACGCCCCACACTGCGGCCCGTCATATTTATAACTAAGTGCGAGACAAAACAGCGTTGTCGCCGTCGAAGTTCTCGATGACGTCGGCAAGCGGACCCAAGGCCAGGGCCAGGGCCAGGATGGCGAAAATCAGCAGTGCCGCAGCAGTCAATCGTGCGGTTCGCCCGAACACGAACCGTGGTATTCCCGGCCTCACGGCACATACAGCACAAAAAGGAAGGCTGCCGCCAACAGCTCGAAGACGACGCAGAACGGAATGTACCACCGCGTGACCGGCGCGCCGAACACATCGTTGTGATGCAGAAGATCCCACGCGGCATGTGCGGCGAGCCCTACAGGCAAAGCCAAAGGAGTCCAGAGCAATCCCGCAGCGCGGTCGCCGCGAACAGGACTGCAACCGCCAATTCTGCGCAAAAGGTTTTCAGCGAATTAGCCGTCGCACCAAATCCGATGTAGGCTCCGCCGATCAGCGCCAACGTTATCGCGGCGATCAGCAACAAGACGGCTCCCACTGCACCAGGCGCCCAAAAGCCTTCGCCGAAGGTCAGGGATTTTTCTCTATCCTGGATGCTGTCAGCCACCTGCCTCCCTGTTACTCGGGTTCGAGCCCGATTCCCCGATGCATACGCCCTCCAGCGACCCAAAGATCAACGATATGGCGATCATGCCGCATCGACAGTCTCGCACAGCATGTCGCGCAGGATAACGTTGCATGGCAACATCGCGCCCACGCGCGGTTCGATCCCGATTGCCTTGTGGGCCATTTCCGGATTGCAGGCGCCAAGGATGCGATAGCCGTCCATATCGACGTCGATCTTTTCCTTCATCGTCGTCTTGACATCGATTACGGTCAGAACGCCGAAACCCTTATCCGCCAGGGCGGCGCGGACGCGCTTTTCCGCGTCGTCGATACTGACGCCTCTGAGTACGCGGTTATAGGTATAAGTCACTTTCATCTCCTCAAGTTACTCAAGCGGCTGCTTGATCGGCTTGAGCCGACCCCGCAGGATCGTCGTTGTCGCGAGAACCAGCCAGACGATCATCATTACAAGGCTCATCATATTTGCCTCCGTCAAAGCAGGGCTAAGTCCGTACCGATCCGCCGACCATGGCTCGGTACCGGATAGGAGCGCCGCCACATAGGCCGACGCCCGAAAACGCTCAATCGTTGTTCATCATGTCGCTGTCGCCCATGCCGGGGCCGTCGCCGGGCTCCATCTGCCCCATTGCGTCGCGCATCTTTTGCATGCGCTCCATCTTGTCGGCCGGGGCTGTCATTTCTTCGGCTGTGATGGAGCCGTCGCCATCGGCATCCAGATGCTGGAAGCGATCCACCATCATCTCGCGGATCATCGCGCTGTGCAGCGCCTCGAATTCCTCGATAGACAGGGTGCCGTCACCGTCGCTGTCGTATTCGGTCAGCTCGGCCTGCAGTCCGGCGCGCATTTCCTCGGGCGTCACCGTGCCGTCACCGTCGGCGTCGAACATCTGCATCATGGCGCCGCCCATCGGGTCCATTCCGCCCATCATGCTGCCGCCCATCATCTGGCCGTGCATGCGCTTCATCATGCCCATCATGTCGGACATGCCGCCCTCCATGCCGGAACCGTCCTGCATCATGCCGGCACGGTCGCTCATACCGGATTTACCCCCATGTCCGTGATTGGAGTCCGCGATCGCGATTCCTCCGATTGCAGTTGCGGCCAAAACGGTTGCTGCGAGCAGGGTTTTGCGGGTCATCGTGATTTCCTCATGTTTTGGTTTCGATAGACTTTATATGGGAGTGTTAGGCCGCAGCGGAACCGGCTGGAACAACGGTATTGTATCGCCATGTCGCAAACCCCGCCCCTGTTACATTTCGTGACAATTCTCTTCGGGAAACCGATGCGCTAATCGTTAGAAGGAAGAACATGAACGATCAGCCCCATATCCTCGTCGTCGACGATCATCGCGAAATCCGCAACTCCGTTACCCGTTACCTCGAAAAGAACGGCCTGCGCGCAACCTCGGCGCGAGATGCCGTCGAAATGGATGCGAAGCTTGCGAGAGGACAGTTCAATCTGATCGTTCTCGATGTCATGATGCCCGGAGAAAACGGATTATCGGTCTGCCGTCGTCTGTCGGCCAAGGGCGACGTGCCGATCCTGATGCTGACAGCGCTCGGTGAAGAGACGGATCGCATCGTCGGATTGGAAATCGGGGCGGACGACTACCTTGCCAAACCATTCAATCCCCGAGAACTGCTCGCGCGCATCAAGGCCATTCTGCGACGTTCGCCGCTGCCCGGGACCCATGCCGGAAAATTGTCGGGAAGACGCATCGTATTTGCACAGTGGACCCTCGATACCGACAGCCGCATGTTGACCGATGAGAGCGGCGGGCAGGTCGACCTCACCGGTTCGGAACTCAAACTTCTAGTCGTTTTTCTCGAACGGCCCCGGCTCGTACTCAATCGCGATCAGCTTCTCGATCTCACTGCCGGACGCGCGGCCTGCAGGAAGGTGAGGCCATGAATCTGCGCTTGCGGCCGCAATCGGTCCGGCGCGCCCTTCGCAACCTCATCGACAATGCCGAACGCTATGGCGGAATGGTCGATGCCAGCTATGGACGCGAGAACGACCACGCCTTTATCCGCATTACTGACAACGGACCCGGCATACCGAATGCCGACCTCGAACAGGTCTTCGAGCCCTATTTCAGACTTGAAAAATCCCGTTCGAGAGAGACCGGCGGCACAGGGCTCGGGCTGTCCATCGCGCGAACCATTATCCGGGCACATGGCGGCGACATCAGCCTCGCCAACCGGGCGGAAGGCGGCCTTGTCGCGACCGTGATGCTGCCGCTGGAAACGCAAACGTCGAACAACGAAAGGACAATGACATGAAAATCTTGGGTTTTACGGCCATTGGCGGATCGCTTGGCCTCACCGCGACCCCTGGTTGGGCTGCGGCAGGCGACGGGTTCGGCCACATGATGTGGGATGGCGGCTTTGGAATGTGGGGCGGGCTGATGATGGTGATCTTCTGGGCACTCGTCATCGGTCTGATTCTACTTGCGGTTCGCGGCTTCTCCAACCGCTCGGACACTGGAACCGGGCAGACAGCGATTGATATTCTTCGTGATCGCTATGCCCGCGGTGAAATCGACGAGGACGAATTCGAGCGGCGACGGGCCAAACTGGAGGCCCGGAAGCAGTGAACTGTGCGGAATCCGGTCGGTGATGAAAGTACCGGTCGCAGCCCTCGCCAGCCTGATACGTCGGTGTTTACCCGCCGATGCGCGGAAAGAATTGTCTCCGAGCGTAACAGGTCCCTGCATTTGCGACAGACGCCTATATAAAAGGCCGCGAGGCTGTGTTGATAGTCGCAATCCCGTCCATACGTTGGCGGCAGTCGCAATTACACCTATGAAAGGAAATATATCATGCGCATCACTACCCTAACGCTCGGTGCGGTCTTGATGACCGGCAGCGTCGCGATTGCCGATGTCTACGTCCCCGAAGGCGAGCTGGGAACAGTGCTTCATCTGGATCAATTCTTCAATGAGGCAGGTCGCATCGAAGGGCTTGATAACGTCCACGGTCTCGCCGGTGCGCCCAAACGCGGCATTCTGGTGGCCGGTAGCCTGTCGGAATCCATGCCCGGCGATGTAGCCAAGCCGACCGCCGTCTCAGAAGAGGATCACGCGGCCCATCACGGGGGTGGGGACACGGCCAAGCCGGACACGGTAAGTCTGGTAACGCTGATTGAAGCTGACAGTCGCGAGATTCTGCGCCAGATCGAGGTGCCGGGCATTGTTCACCACGTCGGGATTTCGTCGGATGAACGCTTCGCCGTGGTGACCCATCCCGGCCTGGGTGCCGTTTCGGTAATCGACCTTGAAAGAGGCCGGGTCACCGCGACGGTCGCTACCGGTCCGGTTCCAGAATATGCGGTCGCCGATCCGAAGACCGGAAGTTTCCTCGTCTCCAACGCCGGCAACGCAACGATCAGTGTACTTGACCCGGAGGACGGGATCGTGACGCGAAATTTCAAGCTCCAGGGGCCACCCAAGCATATCCAGCTTGATGCCGATGCCCGTCAACTGATTGTCAGCGAAGCCGACAACGGGACCGTCTCCATCATGGATGCCGACAGCGGCGAAATCCTCGACACGTTCGACATCGGGGGAGAATTGCATGGCGTAGCGGTTGACCAGGACGCGATCTGGTCGAGCGCGCGTGAACGCAATCTCGTGGTGCGCATCGACCGGTCGACCGGTGAACGGCTGGAAGTCAACGTCGGACCTGAACCTTATCACATGGCGCGCATAGAGGATGCCTTGCTGGTGAGCAGTGCCGGCAAGCCGGAACTGTGGATTCTCGATCCCGAGACGCTGGAGCTTCGCCAGACGATCGAGACCGACAGTAGGGCACACCAGTTCGCCCCGATGCCGTAGGCCGAAGCGGGAAAAACGGCAATGATGCAACTGACGGGAATGTGCCAGCGGAAGCTGGAACCGGGCTTGACGTTCCAGTCCGGGAAGGCGGCAGGACCGCCAAAACAATAGGCTGACGGAAACATCCACGTGATACCTGAAATCGGACAATTTGCGCTAGAACTGGCGCAACGACAGATTCAGGCCGAACGCAGTGCCGCCGAACCCCAGAAAGAAGGAAATTGACAATGCACCCGATGAAGACCACCGCGCTGGCGATTGGCCTGGCGGTCGCGCCGATTGCCGGCTTCGCGCAGGAGCCAAGCGATGCGCGGATCAAGGAACTGGCGCTGGAAGCGATCCGGGAAAACCCACAGATCATCATGGAAGCCGTGCAGTTGCTCGAACAGGAGCAGGCGGCCACTCAGGCAGAGGCAGCCGCCGACCTTTTGAAGAACCAGCGCGAGTTGCTCGAGCATGATCCGAACGCGCCGGTCTTCGGAAACCCCGAGGGTGATGTCACGGTCGTGGAGTTCTTCGACTACAACTGCCCCTACTGCAAACGGGCCATGTCCGAGGTTCAGGGGCTGCTGGACGTCGACCGGGATGTCCGGCTCGTCTATCGCGAATGGCCCATTCTGAGCGAAGGGTCTGTCTTCGCGGCCAAGGCCGCCCTGGCCGCCAGGGAACAGGGCAAATACGAGGAGTTTCACTGGGCATTGATGGGTATGGAACAACGCGCCGAGGAAGCATCGGTCATGCGCCTGGCCGAGGAGATCGGGCTCGATATCGAACAACTGCGCACCGACATGGAAGCACCCAAGGTGCAGGAGCATATCGACGAGTCGATGCGCCTGACCCAGGCGCTTGGCTTCAACGGAACACCGTCTTTCGTGATTGGCGACGACATGGTGCCCGGTTTTGTCGAACAGGAGCAACTGGAGGCCCTTGTCGACAAGACACGAGAAAGCGATTGATGTTCGCGTAGCGGATCACGTGTTGAAATGGCGCCGAACCCATCGGCGCCATTTTTTCGTATCAGGTCGCTGCCGGTGCTTTTACATCATACCCGACATCACGAATTGCCTCGGATATTGCGCGCTCGCTCAAGTATCTCTCCACCTCGACAATATGCGCCCCAAGGTCACAGGAAACCTTGGCGGTCGGGTCGATCGCCTTGATCGCTTTTTCAATTGCGGCGGTGCAGTGCCCGCAGCTCATGTCCGGTACGCTCAATCTCATCATGCCGAACTCCTTCGAATGCCAGCTCAGGTGAGGGTCTTCCAGCGTGGAAAGGTCAAGGACGGAATGGAATAATTTTTAGTAGTGTCCGCAAATCGTGTCGGTGGCCTTCGATTCGACAAGAATGGCCAATATCGCTGCACGTTCCGATCATCATAAAGAAGCGCGAGTAGTGCATATTCTTTCACCTCCGTGCAGTAATTTACTAGTCAACAACATTCCGGCGCTGGAGGGCTCCATTCGTCGGGGTTTTCGTAGCTTCAAGGCAACAACGACGCGCGTTTTGCCAAGATCACGGTTTGTTTTCTTCTGTCCTGAAGCAAGCTGAATTTTTATGGGGCCGAGGAGACCGCGATGGAGAATTTTACGAGAAGAAAGCTGCTCTATGCCGGAATGATGGGATGCTTGCTGCCCAAAACCGCCTTGGCTCACAAAGTCAAACTGCCCGAACGATTCGAGCCGCAGTTGATAAACACCCGTCGCGGTGACTGGTTGAAAGGGGATATTCACGTCGTTCCTGACGATTTTTTCCTTTATTTCATGCTCGAAAAGGGAATGGCGATCCGTTACGGAGTCGGAGTAGGGCGCAAGGGTTTGTACGAACCCGGGGAGTTCATCGTAGCGCGCAAGGCCAAATGGCCGTGGTGGCGACCAACTAACGCCATGATCCGGCGCGATCCACAGAAATATGCTAAGTACAAGGATGGTCTGGAAGGTGGGCTAAACAATCCGCTCTGGGCCCGTGCGCTCTATCTTTATAATCATGTGGGGCGCGATACCTATCTTCGCATACATGGAACGAACGCTCCGCAAACAATCGGTTCGGCTGTATCTAATGGATGCGCCCGGTTGACGAATGAACACGTGAAAGACCTCTATGATCGTGTCGCTACCGGCGCCCGGGTATTCCTGTATCCAAAGATCGCAACGGCGTGAGGAGCGCTTTGTGATCTTGAACCCACTCCTCAGGCAATGGGAAACGCAAGACAAATGGCGGAAGCCCGTCGTGCGATGATGAAACGGTATTGCCAAATCGTGCAGTCTGTATGTAGGGCCATTTCAGTTCCTGCAGCTTAATCCGGCGCTCCAGAAACAGCCGGTCGGGGTGATGCTTGATCACTGGGCGGCGGCGAAATCCACGCGCAATCACGCCGCCGAATGTGAAAATATCAGGCGTGTCCTCGCGAAAATCTACCGCCACCGGGACCCATTGATCCCATTGATCCCATTGCGCCAGCCGGACCCGCGACTGCAGAAGGAAGTGGCCCAGCTATGGCGCAAGTCCCACATTTACTCATCCGCCGATGTACGTCGGATGCTCGACTTCGCTCGTTCCTGCTCCTCACCACGGTCACCACTTCGCCCGTTGACGGTCTGCAGTATGCTGGTGCCGACCTATTGTGCAGGCTCGCGGCGGGGCGAGCTTGCCCGTCTCGATCTTGTCGATGTCGATCTCCAGAAGGGTCCGATCACGGTTCGCCAAACGAAGTTCTTCAAAACCAGGATCCTGCCGCTGCCCGATAGCGTGAGGACCGATCTTCGAGCCTATATCAAAGCCCGGCGCCGTGCCGGCGCATCGCAGGATCCATGTTTTGGTCTCTTCTGGCACGAGCAGGGCCGGACCCGCCGTTACACACCAGAAATGATCACCTGGCTGCTCACGAACGTCATACGGCGCGCCGGGTTGAAGCCACTGCAAGGGCGAACCAGGCCACGCGTTGATGGTCTACGCCATTCGATGGTCGTGAACCGTATCCTTCTGGCCGCGCGCATGGTTTCCTTTATCGAGGGTCTTGACCTACCGCTGGAAACCCTTGCTGGCGTTGACCACGGTTGGGCGGCCCCTCTGGCGCGTCAGGTGGATGGCGACACGGCGTTCAAGATGCGTCGGCACGATGCCCGACCGATGGTTTGGGCTATTTGCCATCTATTTGATGCGCCGTAAATCATAGCTGATCGACGGGTTGATTGTAACCGCGCCATTGGTACCGCAGTTTACGCGGCTTGACTGTTGGCTTCTCGAGGCAACGTCTTCCAGTTCCACGGCAGCAGCTCATCCAGCTTGTTGATCTTGTGGTCGTGGATGCGGTCGAGAACGTCCGCGAGATATGCCTGTGGGTCGAGCCCGTTTAGCTTTGCCGTCTCGATAATAGTCATAGCGCGGGCCAAGGTTTCCGCACCTGTGTCGGCCCCTGCAAAGAGCCAGATGAGATGACCGTTTTCCGTGACTGCAGTGCATAATCGTGCGGCGAGGAAAGGAGAACTGTTATGGATAATTTTGATGCCTATGTGGGTCTCGATGTACACAAGGATACAATCGCTGTGGCTTTTGCTGAAGGCGAACGATCCGGCGAGGTTTGCTCTTTGGGTTCAATCCCGAACGAGACGACCGCCATCAATCGAATGGTCAAGAAATTGGCGGTCAGGTTTGAAGCGATATCTTTTGCCTATGAAGCAGGTCCGTGCGGCTATGGCCTGCACCGCCATCTTATCGGACTCGGACATGTCTGCGACGTCGTTGCACCCTCCAGAACCCCTGTTCAGCCGGGAAAGCGGCGCATGAAGAACGATACGATCGACGCGCTGAATCTGGCCCGATTGCACCGGGCCGGTGAACTCACCTATATCTGGACACCGGATGCGACCCACGAGGCGATGCAGGACCTGGTCAAGGCGCGGCGCATATCCTCTCATCAAGTTCGTAAGGCACGCCAGCGCATCAGCTGCTTCTTGCTGAAGCACGGCCGGCGCTATGAACGGAAGAAATGGGGACATCGACATCGGGTCTGGCTGGCGGATCTTCAATTCGGTCATGTTGCAACGCAATTCGCTTTGCAGAGCTATCTCAATGAAGAAGAGCAAGCTGTTGATCGACGGGCCCAGATTGACGGACAGATTGAAAACCTGATGTCAGACTGGGTTTTGGCCCCGATCGTGCGAGAACTCACAGCCCTTCGCGGTCTTGACATAGTGATAGCCGCAGCGGTTGTCGCCGAAGTCGGCGATTTTGCTCGGTTTGAAAACCCACGTCGTCTGATGAGCTACTTTGGCCTGGTGCCGGGGGAATTCTCAAGTGGGTCCAGCATACGCCCGCGCGGGATCACTAAGGCAGGATCCTCGGACGTTCGCGCGCTCTTGTTCGAGGCTGCCTGGCTCTACCGGCTGAAGCCAAAGGTGGGTCAATGGTCGCTGGTTCGACAAAAAGACCTGTCTCAGGCGGCGAAGGATATCGCCTGGAAAGCGCAGTTGCGATTGTATGGCCGATATCAACGTCTCACGCAGATACGCCACAAACGCAGTCAGGTGGCTGTGACAGCTGTCGCGCGTGAACTGGTTGGATTTATCTGGGCGATTGCTCGCAATGCAGAAGGCGAAATGGCCGTACGATAGAGCAATCCCGGGCCGAACAAATCTGGTGGTCTGTATGCAGAACGTTGAGACCGGTTAAGGGAATCCTTGGGCAAGAATTTGGAGCCGGCAAACCGGATCTCCGCAGCTAGATTAAGGCAGCCCTTTACGCCGTACCATCAATATGGGGCCGAACAGGATCCCCGAATGAGAGTTTGAGCAACCGTCGCGTTGAACTCAGCGCTCTGCACCAGCCCATCAGCCAGAAGTCCACAAACGTCGTACCGGCGATCGGTAAAATGCGCCTAAAATCTTGACAACGGTCATGAGAGTTCTTTCGCCCAATACCGATTGGGCGCAGAGCCCGCTCTGCTGGATTGTTGTCGATGGCCACGCGACCGTCAGTTAAGAAGAGGCTGAAGGCATCCCTTCGGCTTAGGCCATAGCGGAAGGCCTTGGCCAGATCGCTCTTGCCGGGGATGCGCATGAGCTGTTGTTCGGACCAATCAAAGAAGGCCTCCACCCTTGGTCGGCTCAGCCTTCGACGGGCCGCAAGGCGGGCCTCTGCAGCCTGGCCGTTGATGTCGCGCTCAATATCGTAGAACTTACCGATCCGGTCGAGCGCCTCACGCGCAATCTCGGACTTGGTTGAGGTCCAAAAGTCGTGGAAGTCTCGTCGTAGGTGCGCCCAACAGGCCGCCTCGTGCAAACGCGGTGAGCCATCGGATTGAGGCTCGTAGAGCTTGGCATAGCCTTTGTAGCCGTCCGCTTGCAGAATGCCGCGGGCATTGGCCAGATGGCTTAGAACGTGCTCTTCTTTCCAGTTGGGAGCGAACCGATAGACAGCGCCGGGTGGCGCATCTCCCGCCCACGGGCGCTGGTCACGCACGTAGGCCCAGATCCGGCCTTGCTTCACGCCTTTCCCCAACCCTTTGTCTCTTCGGGAACGGTCCAATACCCGGATTGGGGTATCGTCCGCGTGTAGAAGGTCGCTACCCAAGATCTCCGCATCGATCCGCTCGATCAGCGGCGATAGTGTCTTCATGGCGCGGCCGCACCAGCCCACAAGTGTGCTTTCGGGGATGTCGGCCCCCATACGCTCGAAGATTTCATGTTGACGGTAAAGAGGAAGATGGTCGTCGAACTTCGAGACCAACACATGCGCCAGGAGGTTCGGCCCGGCCATTCTGCCCGGGATCGGACGGCTGGGCGCAGGTTCTTGCACCATCCGCTCGCAGCGCCGACAGGATTTCTTGATCCGAGCGATCTGAATTACCTTCATCTGGGCGGCGATCATGTCGAGCAGTTCGCTGACATCCTCGCCCGTCGCACCATAGGTGCGCATGAGATCGCACGCCTCTGGCGTGACGCGCAGATCGCCCCCACAGTCTGGACAACACGCACCTGGGTCAAGCTCACGGCGTTCCCGCAGGGTCGCATCAGACACACGCGGGCGGCGGCGCCGAACAGGAGCTGACGCCTCCTCTGAAGCTGGCTCGTCCAACCCTTCGTCGATAGGACTTTCATCCTTCTCAGCCACTGCAACCAGCAGGTCTTCCAAAGCCAGTTCCAGTTGCTCAATCTCGCGCTCAACCTTCTCCGACGATTTGCCAAAAGCCAGCTTTTGCAACTTTGCGATCCGCAGGCGAAGCGCCTGAACCAATTGATCATGGGCCCGCAGCGTGGCTGACATCTTGGCGTTCTCCGCCGCGATCTGAGCATTTTCAGCCTGCAATGCCGCAATCATCGCCTTCAATTCGGCGGGATCATTGGGCAGTTTTTGGCTGAGCGCGACATGCGCCTGACTACAAAAAATCAGGCGCAAACACCATATAAATATAGCAGATCAGAAGCTCTAATCACCCTACGCGCGCAGGGGGAGCGCCCCAAGCGGGGCGTCGCCAGTCAATGCCTTCCCAGAGCATTGCAAGCTGCGCAGAGGTCAACCGCAAGGCTCCGTCTTCCGCACTCGGCCAAGGAAAGCGGCCGAGTTCGAGAACTTTATAATAGAGGCAAAACCCCTGACCGTCCCAGTACAGAAGCTTCACCCGGTCCCCGCGCCGACCCCGGAAGGCAAACACAGCACCGCCCGTGGGCTTCTGGCGCAATACATCTTGAGCCATAGCGGACAAACCTGCGATCCCTTTACGCATGTCCGTCACGCCGCATGCCAGATACACACGGACACCGGTTCCGGGCCCGATCATGCTACCTCAACTGCCCGAATGAGTTGCTGGACGCGCTCTGATGGCAGATCACTGGCGCAGCTTAGCTTGCGCCCATTTCCAAGCACGACTTCGATCTCCAAGTCTTGCCGATCTCTTGGCTGCCCGGGCTCCTCGCAAGAAGGCGAAGGCAGTGGCAGAAAAACCGTCTCCGAAGACCGCGGCAAAACCCCTTTACGTCGAAGTTCCTGGCGCCACTGGTAGATATGCTGGCGTGTAATGTCATGACATCGCGCAACATCACTGACCGTTGCGCCATTTAAGCCAACTTTTCCGAGGATCGATAACTTCTCTTCTTCGCGCCAACGGCGCCTTCGCTCAACGCCCACAATCACTTCATGATGCATAGCTCGTCCCATCTCATACGACGTCAGTAACGACGACAATAACGACAGTAGTTAAGTGAGTATGGGGTCACGCGGCAGGCGGTAACAATCGGGCGCTTACGGTTGATTAATCTGCTGTTGGGGGTCGTCCACCGCTTAAAAACGCGATCACGGCGCAAATTCATGCCAAGGCATTGCATCAGATATTAGCGCGGTTCACGGCTAAGAGCGCTTGCTCGTTGATATAGGCACCGCCACGTTGGAACATCCTGATGGCCGCGTCGGTGACGTTATCTTTGCGATTGCGGGGGCTGCCAAGTTGCGCGCGGTTATCGAAGAACATGGTGCTAAAGGGGAGCTGGATACGCGTATTCAGAATGTCATGCGCAGTTTTTATGCGCGCCACTACTACCGTATGCTTACCTCCTTGCTGAATGCGTTGCAATTTCGATCGAACAACGCGATGTGGCATCCGTTATTGACCGCTTTAAATCAGATTTTCCGGTTTGCAGCGGCTGGCCGCCGAATAGCTCCGGAAGACGGCATTCCCTCTGGGCTCATCCCCGCCAAATGGCGCAAAGCCGTCATCGATAAGGCTGGCCGGGTTAATGTTGTGTCCCTCGAACTCTGTGTGCTGACGCAGCTTCGAGAGCGCATCCAGGCTAAGGAAATCTGAGTTGAAGGGGCAGATCGCTACCGCGATACAGATGACGACCAGCCTCAGCCAATCGTCAAAACCAGATCATTAGATAGCTGCATTTCTGGAATATGAAGATTTTCAGGCGCAGGGCCCTTTCTTATCCGCCCGGCAGTGTCGTAGTGCGATCCGTGACAAGGACAGAACCATCCACCAAAGTCCCCGGCACCATCGCCTATCGGCACACAACCCAAGTGGGTGCAAACACCAATCATGACAAGATACGCCTCTTTTCCCGCTACTGCCCGATTATCGTCGGTTGCCAAAGCGTCTCCGTCAATGTTTGGGTTTCTTGCAATCTGGTCCGGCAAATCTTCAAGCGCTTCAGACTTTGCAGCGGCGATTTCTTCCTCAGTTCTGAAACGAATGAACACGGGCTTCCCTCGCCATTTCACAGTTAACTGACTACCGGTTTCCAATGACGATATGTCCACCCTGATCGTTGAAAGTGCCATGACGTCAGCCGTAGGATTCATTTGATTAATCAGAGGCCAAACCGCCGCACCAACTGCTACTGCACCAGTGCCTGCAGTGGCGAAATAAAGAAAATCCCTGCGTTCAGCTATTTGGATATCATTCATATCTAGGTTTCTCGTTTGTTGGATTAGACGATGTATGCTTGTGGCAGGCAGGATAAGCTTCGTGTCCTTCCGCTCGGGCGACCCTAGCCATAACGCCGACCTCAGCTTTGTTTAGGCTTGCAACTTCAGGTATAGGCGTATCGTCAGCAAAATTTTCGCGTTAATAGACTAGTTACATCCAAGTCGTCTAAGGTTTGAAGATTTAGTCAACATTGATTCCGCGTACAAATAGCGACGTAATTGGTTCCTGTGTGGGAAGGTCAATAGCCGATTTCAAAGTCACTTCCCAAAATGCCTGCCTATCCTTTGCACCTCATCTGCTTTGGCATCATGTTGCCTTGGCAGATGGAGCTGTCTCATGGCCACTAACAACTTGGAGGACAAAAAATTTGGATGGCATCGTTGCACGCGCTACAAATCTTCAAACGTAAATCTGATCAACTGGCTTCATATTATTAACATAATTAATCCTATAGGTCGTTTTTTCCAACGCAAGGCGCGCGCTACCCTAAAGTGCGACTCTTGTTAGAAAACAGTAGTTTATCTAATGAGAGGAATCGGTATGGGAGCCGTTTACAAGCAACTGAGTATCACAGAACGACGCAAGATAGAACGTTGGAGACACGCCAAGGTCCCAGTTAACGAGATGGCGCGCGTCCTGAAGCGCTGCAGATCAACGATATTTCGCGAGCTAAAACACATCCATTTCTTGCACGAAAACATATCTGGATGTGACGGCTCTTACGGCGCCGCCGCCCATATGATGCAAGCGGATCGTCGTGGCCGGAAGCGCAAGCTAATCAACTCCAGAACTGAGCGGCGCGGAAGTTGTAGCAAAACTGGTTAGATTTAATTTCGACTGCCAATACAAAAGCTGTTAAGAAAGCCTTCTCAATCTTCTCCCAAGCGAACGCGGACTTCTAGAGGAGTTCTAATCGTTCTGAAACACACGCTCTCTGGGCCTAGAGGACACCTCTGAAAGCACCTCACGCAAATCGCTAACCATCTTGTCGCCTTCGAACTCGATGCGCTGGTAAGCCACCAAGAATGAGAACCTTTCAGCAGCGCTCAATTTCTCAAGCCGCAGCTTCACGGATTCATAAATCGTCGCAATTGGATTTCTGGACATTTCCTTATAGGTAGGATGTTGCAGCAAATCTGCATAGAGGACCTCCCAGCCGCCGCACCCCGATTTCATCTTCTCGTAGCGCAGGTCCAACAATCCAACATACCACTCCATGGGTGTCAGCATTGGAAAGTATGTGGATGCCAAACAGACCGCCGCATCCAAAACATCGCAGACTTTAGCGCCGTTTTCTACGGCGACTTCCGAGCAGCTTTGTGCGTCACTTGACAACTCGGGCTCAGACAAGTTGTAAACCTCCGGCGACGGCCGTCTGATCTCAGGCTCGATCCGATGGTAAGTCCGACCTTATGTCCGACTTTATCAACCGCCCTCAAATCGAAGTTCTGTCTGCTGCCGATGGTGAACGCCGCCGGCATTGGTCGGATGATGACAAACTGCGCATTGTGGAAGAAAGCTTTATTGGCCACCGTCAGGTGACAGCCACGGCGCGGCGACACGGCATTTACCGGTCGCTTTTGACGACTTGGCGGCGGCAGTATCGAAACGGTGAGCTTGGGTCTTCTGGCTCTGTACCGTTCGCGCCGGTGACTGTGCCGAAGGAAGTTTCCGCGTCGCAGGCAAATCCGATCGATGCCATTCCATCTCCGGACTGTCGGGTTGAGGTAGCCCTTCCGAATGGGCGTCGACTCATCGTGCCGATCGGCGTGGAGTCCGAAGCGCTTGCTCGGATTCTGGCAGTGGTGGATCGGCAATGATCGCGTTTCCGGCGGGCGTGAAGGTGTGGATCGCAGGCGGCGTCACCGATATGCGGCGGGGCATGAACACGCTGGCGCTACAGGTGCAAGAAGGGCTCGGCCGCGATCCCCATGCGGGTGAGATATTTTGCTTCCGAGGTCGTAAGGGCGACCTCGTCAAGATCCTGTGGCATGATGGCGTGGGCATGTCGCTTTATCTAAAGCGCCTGGAGGCAGGCAAGTTCATCTGGCCCGTGAGCCGGTCGGGCGAAGCGGTGCAGATATCGGCGGCGCAGTTAGGCTATCTTCTGGAGGGCATCGACTGGCGCAATCCTCGCTGGACACAACGCCCTGCAAAGGCTGGTTAATTCAGGCCAGAAAGCCTGTTTTTATTGGTGTTCCGCGGCCCCGGCTGGTAAATATCGGTCATGTCTAATGCCGCCTCTGAACTCGCCAAATTACGCGCTGCCCTGGCCGCCGCAGAGGCCCGTGCAGATGTTGCGGAAAGCGAGCTGGCGCAGGCCCGCGCGGTTGTCTCCTGCTCCGAGGCGATGATCCAAGAGCTCAAGCTCGAGATCGCCAAACTGCGCCGTGACAAATACGGTATCTCGTCAGAACGACGCGCCCGGCTGATCGATCAACTGGAACTGCAGCTTGAAGAGATGGAAGCGGCGGCCACCGAGGATGCCTTAGCCGCAGATCAAGCAAGCGAGAAAGCCAGCACGGTGCGCGCCTTCACGCGCCGCCATCCCGTGCGCAAGCCGTTCCCCGATCACCCGTTGCCCGGCAGTCGCTGCTTGCAGCGATGAGAGGGAGCCGCGCGAGCGGGTTGTTGTTGAGGCACCGGCCGCCTGCACTTGCTGTGGCTCGGACCGGATCGTGAAGATGGGCGAGGACATCACCGAGACGCTGGAGGTAATCCCACGTCAGTGGAAGGTGATCCAGACTGTGCGCGAGAAGTTCACTTGCCGGGCCTGCGAGAAGATTAGCCAGCCGCCGGTGCCGTTCCATGCGATTCCGCGCGGATGGGCCGGACCCAGCTTGATCGCAATGCTGATCTTCGAAAAATACGGACAGCACCAGCCGTTGAACCGGCAGGCAGAGCGCTTTGCGCGTGAAGGCGTTGATCTGAGCCTCTCCACGCTGGCAGACTTGGTCGGGCACGCGACTGTCGCCTTGCAGCCGATCCATGCCCTGATCGAAAGCCATGTGCGTGCCGCTCACCGCCTACATGGCGATGATACCACCGTGCCGCTTCTGGCGCGGGGCGGTGCAAAAAAGGCCCGGCTCTGGACCTACGTGCGTGATGATCGGCCATGGAATGGTGGCGCCCCACCAGCGGCGTTCTTCCGCTTCTCTCGAGATCGCGGCGCAACCAATCCCAATCAGCATCTGGCCGGATGGCAAGGTGTGCTGCAAGCCCCCTCTCATGGTTTGCAAGCAAACCACTGCCGGGCAATGGACGCCTATGGTGGATACAACGATCTCTATCGCGAAGACCGCGACGAGGGGCCCGTGACCAGTGCGTTGTGTTGGTCACATGCCCGCCGGAAGTTCTTCGAACTGGCCGACATTGCGGGCAACGTCCGCAAGGGCAAACCCGCCCATCAGATCTCGCCGGTCGCACTGGAAGCGGTGAAACGGATCGATGCCATCTTCGACATCGAGCGCGAGATCAATGGGCTGGATGCTGATGCCCGGCTCGTCGCCCGCCAGAACCTGTCCCGTCCCCTGGTGAACGGCCTCCACGACTGGCTGCAGGACGAGCGCGCGAAACTGTCCAGACACAACAAGGTGGCCAAGGCGATCAACTACATGTTTGAGAAGCGTGGCCGTTGGCAGGCCTTCACGGCATTCCTCGATGACGGGCATATCTGTCTGACGAATAATGCGGCCGAACGCGCTTTACGTGGCGTGGCACTGGGCAGAAAGTCGTGGCTCTTCGCAGGCTCAGAGCGCGGCGGTGAACGGGCTGCCGCCATGTATACCCTTATCGTCACCGCCAAAATGAATGACATCGATCCGCAGGCCTGGCTCGCCGATGTTCTCGCCCGGCTGCCCGACTTGCCCGTCTCGCGCGTGCATGAACTTCTGCCTTGGAACTGGAAAGCTCTATCCCTTCCGCAAGCAGCCTAACCATGCAGCTGAACAAGGTGTATTCCGTCAAGACAATCGACCGCGTCGCTGTCGAACTGGGCGAAACCGTCAATAAGATCTTTGATCGCCACCGGTATGGAAACCGAAGATGGTATAATCTGGGTCTACGGTCCCAGCGACGAAGGTGTCATCGCATTCACTCCAATCGGGATCGAAAACCTGCAAGAGCTCATCGAAATGGACCGTGATCGCGAGCGATGACCTACCTGTGGCCTACGCCGGATGCTTACCATCCCTGGTCGCAAGTCGCGCAAGAAGGTCGTTAGATACGACAAGCGTCGTTACAAGCGCCGCAACCGCATTGAGAGAATGTTTGGCAGGCTCAAAGACTGGCGACGCGTCGCAACCCGCTATGACAGATGTCCAAAAGTATTCCTGTCGGCAATCGCCCTCGCTGCAACCGTCATATTTTGGTTATGAGTCCTGAACCTAATAATTCGAATGCCAAGGCCGAGCCGATGATGAAGCCCCCCGGCACCAGGACGAACCGCGACAGCACCAGTGAAAATCCGGCAAAGACCATCAGGAAAAGGTAGTTGGACGGTGCCAGCACCACGCCCAGTGCAAGCCCCGCCCACAGGTAATGTGTGGCAGAGATTATCTTTGCCGCAAAGGCGCCAAGCAGAACGTTCAGCCGGTGGCGCGTTGCCCGCGGCCAGAGCACGCCCTCACACAGCGAACTTCTGAGCGCAGCACCGTCGGCGCGGCTCCATGCCGCAATCCGGTCGAACAATCGGCAGATCAGCGGCCCGTCCTGTCCGAACAATGCGCGAAACCGGAACATCGCCCAGAGTGCCGCCCCAAACAGAATAAGGTTCAGCGCGCCTGCAACCGCAAGTCCAAGTTCCAGATTGCCTTGAATTTGCGGCACTTTTCCTGTCATCGCCACCAGCCCGGCGAAAAGTGCAAAGACCACGCCGTCAATAAATCGCGCGATGATTGTGGTTATCAGGACCGTTCCCATCTTCAAACCCTCCATCCGGGCGACCAGCCAGGATCGAACCAGCGGGCTGATGCCGAGTGGCACCAGAACGTTGGCGCCATTTCCAGCCATTCGCGAGCTGTTCCAGCAGGATGGTAAGCGCCAGTATCGCGATCCAACCGGTGTTTGCCGTGCCGAGGCCCGTCACGAAAAGACCCAAGTCAAGGTCGCGATAAAGCCAGAAGATGAACGCAAGCGCGATTGCGCCTCCGAAAAGCGGCGGTACCCAGCGTTTGAAATGCAGGGCGGCTTGATATTCAGCGAGGCGGCGTTTGATAATTCAATTCCAATTTACCAGTTGTCCTTTTGCGGGTGAGCTTAATCTACACGACTTGCAGTAGCGTCCCCAGATCAGAACCGACACTTGGATATGCTGCCGTCATCGGTTTGAGTTGCTTTGCTGTCAGCCCGAGCTTTATCGCCAGCCCGAAAAAGTTGATCTGTGCAACACGGCCCCAATTGGCCCCGTCCCGCAAACAATTACCAGCGGGACGGGGCCTTACTCATAAAGCGTTAGAAAAACAGACGCGTTCCGACCACAAGTGAGAGGTTGTCGCTTTGCCCCCCGCCTGCCTCGATCAGGTCAGCAGTGCCGCCAAAAGATTTCTCGTAATTCACTCCGACGTAAGGCGAAATGGCGCGATCCACGAGATCGTAGCTGAGCCGTGCGCCGATCTCGATCGTTGCACCGCCAGCCGCTTGGCCCGCCTTGATGTCGTCCTTGAACGGCATATTGACTTCGATGCTTGGCGTCAGGATCAACCGGTTGGTCAGCAAAGCCTCGTATTCAGCCTCAAATCGGCCAAACGGGTGCTCTGAGAGGTAAAGATCTGCGTCGATCTCGAACCACTGCGGAGCGAGCCCTTTGACGCCGACCACCAGATTATACCGGTCGGGTCCGTCAGTCGGGGTGCTTGCATGCGCCCCGACCACAGCATCAAAGAATGTTGAAATCGGCATTTGCAGACGCAGCTGGTTTTCGAGCGTCTCGAAGTCGTTTGACGCTGTCTCCATCTCCGCTTCGCTTCTGAATACCAGCTTCAATTCATCATTGCCGACCATGGCGTCGAAATCCCAAACGAGGAGCTCTTCGTCATTTTCGCCGAAACGGTATTCAAGCTGCTCGGCTTGAATGCCATAGATCAGCGGTGCCACACCGGGCTCTGCTAAGGCAGCGCCTGCGGCAAAGGTTGCAAGAGCCACTGCTCCGGACGTGATAAGGTTTTTCATAGGGGTACCCTTTGGATGTGTCTGAGTGCTCATGCTGGACCACCGACAACGACGACTTTGCGGAACATGCCCGCTTCGGCGTGGTAGGACAGGTGGCAGTGGAAGGCCCACTGGCCGGAGGCATCAACTTCGGTTTCGGTATAGACCGTGGTGCCGGGATTGATGTTGACCGTGTGCTTGATGGGGTCCCATTTTCCCTTGCCGGTATCAAGCAAGGACCACATGCCGTGCAGGTGCATCGGGTGCGCCATCATCGTCTCGTTCACGAACTTAAAGCGTACACGCTCGCCATAGTTCAGCACGATCGGGTCGGCATCTTTCATTTTGGCGGTGACGATAAGGGTATACATGGCGGCAGCCCGTTCACCGCCGCGCTCTGAGCCTGCGAAGAGCCACGACTTTCTGCCCAGTGCCACGCCACGTAAAGCGCGTTCGGCCGCATTATTCGTCAGACAGATATGCCCGTCATCGAGGAATGCCGTGAAGGCCTGCCAACGGCCACGCTTCTCAAACATGTAGTTGATCGCCTTGGCCACCTTGTTGTGTCTGGACAGTTTCGCGCGCTCGTCCTGCAGCCAGTCGTGGAGGCCGTTCACCAGGGGACGGGACAGGTTCTGGCGGGCGACGAGCCGGGCATCAGCATCCAGCCCATTGATCTCGCGCTCGATGTCGAAGATGGCATCGATCCGTTTCACCGCTTCCAGTGCGACCGGCGAGATCTGATGGGCGGGTTTGCCCTTGCGGACGTTGCCCGCAATGTCGGCCAGTTCGAAGAACTTCCGGCGGGCATGTGACCAACACAACGCACTGGTCACGGGCCCCTCGTCGCGGTCTTCGCGATAGAGATCGTTGTATCCACCATAGGCGTCCATTGCCCGGCAGTGGTTTGCTTGCAAACCATGAGAGGGGGCTTGCAGCACACCTTGCCATCCGGCCAGATGCTGATTGGGATTGGTTGCGCCGCGATCTCGAGAGAAGCGGAAGAACGCCGCTGGTGGGGCGCCACCATTCCATGGCCGATCATCACGCACGTAGGTCCAGAGCCGGGCCTTTTTTGCACCGCCCCGCGCCAGAAGCGGCACGGTGGTATCATCGCCATGTAGGCGGTGAGCGGCACGCACATGGCTTTCGATCAGGGCATGGATCGGCTGCAAGGCGACAGTCGCGTGCCCGACCAAGTCTGCCAGCGTGGAGAGGCTCAGATCAACGCCTTCACGCGCAAAGCGCTCTGCCTGCCGGTTCAACGGCTGGTGCTGTCCGTATTTTTCGAAGATCAGCATTGCGATCAAGCTGGGTCCGGCCCATCCGCGCGGAATCGCATGGAACGGCGCCGGCGGCTGGCTAATCTTCTCGCAGGCCCGGCAAGTGAACTTCTCGCGCACAGTCTGGATCACCTTCCACTGACGTGGGATTACCTCCAGCGTCTCGGTGATGTCCTCGCCCATCTTCACGATCCGGTCCGAGCCACAGCAAGTGCAGGCGGCCGGTGCCTCAACAACAACCCGCTCGCGCGGCTCCCTCTCATCGCTGCAAGCAGCGACTGCCGGGCAACGGGTGATCGGGGAACGGCTTGCGCACGGGATGGCGGCGCGTGAAGGCGCGCACCGTGCTGGCTTTCTCGCTTGCTTGATCTGCGGCTAAGGCATCCTCGGTGGCCGCCGCTTCCATCTCTTCAAGCTGCAGTTCCAGTTGATCGATCAGCCGGGCGCGTCGTTCTGACGAGATACCGTATTTGTCACGGCGCAGTTTGGCGATCTCGAGCTTGAGCTCTTGGATCATCGCCTCGGAGCAGGAGACAACCGCGCGGGCCTGCGCCAGCTCGCTTTCCGCAACATCTGCACGGGCCTCTGCGGCGGCCAGGGCAGCGCGTAATTTGGCGAGTTCAGAGGCGGCATTAGACATGACCGATATTTACCAGCCGGGGCCGCGGAACACCAATAAAAACAGGCTTTCTGGCCTGAATTAACCAGCCTTTGCAGGGCGTTGTGTCCAGCGAGGATTGCGCCAGTCGATGCCCTCCAGAAGATAGCCTAACTGCGCCGCCGATATCTGCACCGCTTCGCCCGACCGGCTCACGGGCCAGATGAACTTGCCTGCCTCCAGGCGCTTTAGATAAAGCGACATGCCCACGCCATCATGCCACAGGATCTTGACGAGGTCGCCCTTACGACCTCGGAAGCAAAATATCTCACCCGCATGGGGATCGCGGCCGAGCCCTTCTTGCACCTGTAGCGCCAGCGTGTTCATGCCCCGCCGCATATCGGTGACGCCGCCTGCGATCCACACCTTCACGCCCGCCGGAAACGCGATCATTGCCGATCCACCACTGCCAGAATCCGAGCAAGCGCTTCGGACTCCACGCCGATCGGCACGATGAGTCGACGCCCATTCGGAAGAGCTACCTCAACCCGACAGTCCGGAGATGGAATGGCATCGATCGGATTTGCCTGCGACGCGGAAACTTCCTTCGGCACAGTCACCGGCGCGAACGATACAGAGCCAGAAGACCCAAGCTCACCGTTTCGATACTGCCGCCGCCAAGTCGTCAAAAGCGACCGGCAAATGCCGTGTCGCCGCGCCGTGGCTGTCACCTGACGGTGGCCAATAAAGCTTTCTTCCACAATGCGCAGTTTGTCATCATCCGACCAATGCCGGCGGCGTTCACCATCGGCAGCAGACAGAACTTCGATTTGAGGGCGGTTGATAAAGTCGGACATAAGGTCGGACTTACCATCGGATCGAGCCTGAGATCAGACGGCCGTCGCCGGAGGTTTACAACCCTCAGGGCAATTCAGGCGTTGGAGTATCTATAAAATTGTTACACCTTTTTCGGGAACCAACAATCTCAAGCTGCGTTATTCTCTAGAGCACTTTGCAGATAGGAGCTAAAAATGAAAACGACTTTGAAAACAATCGCGATTGTTGGGGTTCTGGGCAATGTTTCTGCGCCTGCCTTTGCAGCTGCGCATACGGTCATGGCTACCATGACCTGCGCCCAATATGCTCAGCTAAGCGACAATGATAAATTGGAAGTCGCATCCAAGGCGATTGCTGAGCTTGACGATGGCGGTGATCACGTCGGTTCGATGATCAGCGAGACAAGAAATGATGGTTCTGCGCCAAGCGACATTTCTGTTACTAAAGCCACGGACGCTCAGGAGACTTCAGGCTCGATGATCAATGACACCCAAGCTGTGGAAGATACGGAAGAGGCGGACGCCATGGCTCACACCGATATGGAGCAGAATTTGGAAAACTTTGTGGCCATCTGTGCGCAGAACCCGGACGCACTGGTGAGCGAGGCTGCAGCGAACATGCGCGGTAAAGACTAGGCAGCACACCCATTAATTCTTGTTTGATTGCATAGTTTTGTGATTCACTTTCAACCTAACGGATTGAAGCGGAACGGCTTTCAGCCGGTCCGCTTCAGCGTGAAACCGTATGAGAGCCCCCCTGCGTTTGAAGCCTCCGAAGGGGTAAGGCTTCAAACGCAGGGGGGGCTCTCATGGCCTATTCTAAAGGATCACATACCATATTTTATTACCGATATCATATCGTTTGGGCGACAAAGTACCGTTACAAGGTGCTGTGCGGTCCAATGCGGGAGCGGATCCGCGATGACCTGCCACGGGATTTTTCCTCCACCGTCGATTAGAGTCCGGCCCAACTTGAGGACGGACAATGAAGCGAACGAGATTCACGGACGAACAGATCATCGGCATCCTTGGCGAGCACGAAGCAGGCGCAAAATGCGCGGACTTGTGCCGCAAGCACGGCATGTCGGAAGGCACCTTTTATAACTGGAAGGCCAAATTCGGCGGCATGACGGTGTCTGAGGCCAAGCGGCTGAAGACGCTTGATGATGAGAACGCCAAGCTGAAGAAGCTGCTGGCCGAGCAGATGCTCGATCTGGCTGCAATGAAGGAACTGGTTTCAAAAAAGTGGTGACGCCTGCCGTGAAGCGCGAGGCGGTCGCGCATCTGAAGGCCCTTCTCGGGCTATCGGAACGGCGGGCGTGCCGGATTGCCGGGGCGGACCGCAAGATGGTCCGCTACCAGGCTAAGCGTGCGCCGGACACGGTTCTACGCGGTCGGTTGCGGGATCTGGCCAATGAGCGTCGACGGTTCGGTTATCGGCGGCTCTTCGTGCTGCTGCGCCGCGAGGGCGAGCCCTCGGGGATCAACCGGATCTATCGGCTTTACCGCGAGGAAGGGCTGGCGGTGCGCAAGCGAAAGGCCCGACGCAAGGCTGTCGGGACACGGGTGCCAATCTTGGTCGAAGCACGGCCGAACGCACGTTGGTCATTGGATTTCGTCCACGACCAATTCGCCAGCGGCCAGCGCTTCCGGGTGCTCAACGTGGTCGACGATGTCACCCGGGAGTGCTTAGCGGCAATCCCGGATACCTCGATTTCGGGACGGCGTGTGGCACGCGAGCTGACGGCATTGATCGAGCGGCGCGGAAAGCCTGGCATGATTGTCAGCGATAATGGGACCGAACTAACCAGTAACGGGGAGTCTCATGAACTTTGTGTATCTGGCCTGGCCCATGCGGGTTTTAGATACAGTCACGCATTGAAGCGATCCTCGAACATTATGGCGAAATGATTGCGGGCCGCAAACCATTCTCGAACATTCCGGCCGCCTTTCTCAAAGTTGCGGATCGCCAAGTAGATCAGCTTGGTTGCAGCGTCTTCGGTCGGGAACGATCCCCGCGTCTTGATCGATTTGCGGATTACACGGTTCAAGCTTTCAATCATTGCCCGGCAGGCGCATGCAAAGCATGCTGCCGAGAGGGGGCGTTGGTGGTGTAGATGATCTTCCGGATGGCAGGATCAAAAGCAAAGAACGGGATCACTTCCTGCCAAGCTCTGCGCCAGGCCGGTGCGATGGAGGCATATTTCCCGGCCCATTTTTCCTCGAAGGCATCCAACTCCAAGCCAGCTTGATCGGCTGTAGGGGCGCTGTAAATCCGCCGCAGATCGGCTGCCACCTCCTTGCGATCTTTCCAAGCACAGAAGTTCAGCGAATGGCGCACGAGATGAACAATGCACGTTTGCACGGCCGTGTCCGGAAAGGCTGCTGTGATGGCATCCATTGCCCGGCAGTCGAAACGCAGTTTCGATGAGAGGGAGGGAAGCCCTTGAGACCATCTACGACCGCAATCAGGATGTCTTGCAGCCCACGGTTCTTCAGCTCTGTCATCACCGAGAGCCAAAATTTGGCGCCCTCGTTGTCAGCGATCCAAAGACCGAGAACCTCGCGCACGCCATCCCTGCTGACGCCGAGGGCCACGTAGACGGCTTTGTTCTTGACCATGCGGCTATCCACTGCCCGGCAGGGCATTGCGAAGCAATGTCCCGAGAGGGGCGTCGCGGATCTTGACCCGTAGAGCGTCAAAAATGACGATGGGATACATCCGGTCCAGCGCCCGGGACTGCCATTCCCGAACCTCATCCAGCACCGCATCGGTCACGCGGCTGATCAAGTCTGGCGAAACTTGCAGGCCATAGACGTCCTCAAGATGAGCACGGATGTCGCGGACGGTCAGACCGGCGGCGTAAAGCCCGATAATCTTGTCATCCATCCCATCAATGCGGGTCTGCCCCTTCTTCACCAGTTCAGGCTCGAAGCTGCCGTCTACTACCCAGCAGGCGATTGCGAAGCAATCTGCCGAGAGGGCCGGTCCCGCGGCACAGCGATAGGCAGTTCGCCGTCTTGCCCCTTCAATCTCTTGGCAGATGAGCCGTTGCGACGGTTGGCCTGATCAGGCGGGGCATCCTTGCCGTCTTCATAGCCCAGATGTGCCGTCAGCTCAGCACCGAGCATCCGCTCCATCAGCTTGATCTTGAGCTCTTTCATTAGCCCGGCATCGCCAAGCAGGTCTTCAGGCCGCTCGCAGCCCTTCAGTAGTTCGCCCAGCAGTTCCTTGGATATGGTCATCGTCCTTGCTCCTCTCAGGAAGCATGGACCAGTTCGCAGTTACACAAAAGATCGGACACTCTCTTGGGCCGGGATGGTAAACCTGTTGTAGCTAAAGCAGTTCGGTCAGCACCGTCGAACTCCGCTCCAACGTCCGATGCACCGGGCATTTATCCGCGATCTCCAACAACCGCTGCCGCTGCTCCTCGCTCAAATCCCCTTCTAACCGGATACGCCGCCGCCACGTGTCAATCTTCTCCGCAGCCCCGGTGCCCGCGTCCTGCGCATGGACCTTGTCATGGCAGACATCCACGCTGACACCCGTCAGCGGCCAGCCCTTGCGCCGCGCATACATGCGGATCGTCATTGACGTGCAAGCGCCCAAGCCCGCAGACAAAAAACCATAGGGCGACATGCCGCGATTGGTGCCGCCATAAGCCAGCGGCTCATCCGCCAAAGCGTGGTGGTGGGGGCCTGCGTTCACGTCTTGCAAGAACCCATCGGCGTCGGCTTCGGTCACGCGCACGATCCCCTCCGGCGCGCCGGGGGGCGGGGCGGGAGATTTCAGTGTCATATAGCGATCCGCCCATGTGGCGATGATCTCTGCCGCATATTCGGCATCGCCCGCGCGGGTGATGAGGTGGTCGGCATCGTCCAGCGTGACAAAGCTTTTGGGATGTTTCGCGGCCAAGAAAATCTGGCCGGCGTTGTCGATGCTTACAATCTCATCGCGCGGGGCATGGAGCACCAGCAGCGCGGCTTTCAGCTTGGCGATATCAGGGGCGAGGGAGGCGCCCTGCACATCGTCGATAAAGCCCTGACTGATGGTGAAAGGCCGCCCGCCAAGATTGACTTCGGCGCTGCCATTGGCCGAAATCTCGGGCAGGCTCTCGGCAAAATTATGGGTGACATGGGCCGGATCGAAGGGCGCGCCGAGCGTGGCGACCGCTTTGACATGGGCCAGTTGCGCTGCGGCTTTCAGCACCGCCGCTCCGCCCAGAGAATGACCGATCAACAGCGCAGGCGCCATGTCGCGGCTCGATAGATAGCTGCAGGCAGCGATCAAGTCGTCGACGTTGGAGGAAAAAGACGTGTTCTCAAATTCACCGCCCGAATGGCCCAGCCCGGTAAAATCAAACCGCAGCACGGCGATGCCCATCGCCGCCAACCGCCCGGCGATACGCCGCGCGGCGGGGATGTCCTTGCCACAGGTAAAGCAATGCGCAAACAGCGCGGTCGCCAGATGCGGCCCTTCGGGCATGTCCAGCCGGGCGGCCAGTTCCGTGCCATCCGGGCCGGGGAATGTGATACGTTCAGTGGCCATGGGGCGCTCCAGTTTGGGGTGCGTCAAAGGTGACATGTTCTGCCGGTGGATCAAGGGCCGCGGCTCTCTGCTCACCCAAGCGTTACGTGAAAGCACTGGCCGTGATCCCATTTGCCCCGGCTTGTTGCTTTGTATACCACTTGGAAAAACATCTGTTGGAGAAACCACTTGGCACAGCCTCCCAAATCGCAATTGCACCCTGCCACCATCGCGGCCCAAGCCGCGGGCGCCGTCGATCCCGCCTCGGGCGGGGTGGTGCCGCCGGTGCAATTTGCCACCACCTATCTGCGCGATGAGAACTACGATCTGGTCAATCCCGACAACGTCTATCTGCGCTCGCACAATGAAAACACCCGTGTGGCGGAGCGTATTCTGAACGCGCTCGAAGGGGCCGAAGAGACGTTGATCTTCCCCTCGGGCATGGCGGCCATCGCGGCGGTCTTCCGGACCGTGCCCAATGGCGCGAGCGTGGTGGTGCAAAGCCAGATTTACTGGGGCACGACGAAATGGATTCGCGATTTCTGCACCCGTCGGCAGATTGCGCTGCATGAGGTGGACGCCAGCGATCTTGATGCCTTTGCAGCACTTTGCAGGGCCGAAAAGCCTGACTTGTGTTTGATCGAGACCCCTTCGAACCCATGGCTGCGGATCACCGATATCTCTGGGGCCGCCGCCGCCGCGCATGAGGTCGGCGCGACGCTGGTGGTCGACAGCACGGCGGCCTCGCCCGTGCTGAGCCACCCGCTGGAGCATGGCGCGGATATCGTGATGCATTCGGCCACCAAGGGGATCAATGGCCATTCCGACGTTTTGGCCGGCTCGCTTGCCACCAATGACGCAGGCGCGCCGCGCTGGCAGATGATCCGCGATGACCGGAACGAGGCAGGCGCGGTGATCGGCCCGATGGAGGCGTGGTTGCTGGCGCGCGGCATGCGCACCCTGCCGCTCAGAATGCGCGAGATGTCCCGCAATGCCATGACATTGGCGGAGTTTCTGGCGGATCACCCGCAGGTCGAACAGGTGATGTATCCCGGCCTGCCGGACCATCCCGGCCACGCCCTTGCTGCGCAGCAGATGAGCGGGGGCTATGGCGGGCTGTTGTCATTTGTCGTCAAAGGCGGGGCGGGAGCGGCGCTGAAAGCGGCAGGGCGGTTGCAGCTTTTCCACCGGGCGACTTCGCTTGGCGGGGTGGAAAGTCTTGTTGAGCATCGCCACACGATTGAGCCGCACACCGGGATCCCCGAAGGGATGCTGCGGCTCTCGGTCGGGATTGAGGATGTCGAAGACCTTGGTGCTGATCTGGGGCAAGCGCTCGGCCAGTGAGGCTGGACTGGCCGCGGGCCTCCGCGGCCAATCTCACCCGAGGCACGGTGTTGTGCCCGTGCAGGTGCGCGAAAGATAACCGCTAGGTTTCAGACCAAGCCTGCAGCTTCTCGATCACCCCATCGGTCAGCGATTGCAGATCGTCTTGCACGGCCCGCGCGGGGCAGGGCCGATCCAGCCGCGCGGCGATATCGCCCATGCGGAACCCGTTGGCACTGTCGAGGTTTTCCAATTCCTCCCATGTCACCGGCACGGCAACCGGCGCACCGGGGCGCGCGCGCAGGGAATAGGGCGCGATGGCCGTAGACCCGCGTTCATTGCGCAGCCAATCGATGAAAATGCGGCCCTTGCGCTTGGCCTTGGACATGGTCGCGACATAGCAATCAGGGTTCTGCGCCGCCATGACATGGGCAAAGGTCTTGGAGAACAGCTTGACCGTCTCCCAGCCGCGTGTCCGGCGTAAGGCCAGCCAGACGTGCACGCCCTTGCCGCCGGTGACGATGGCACCCGATTGCAGGCCCAGAGCCGCCAGCGCGTCGCGCAGCTCAAAGGCTGCCGCGCGGATGTCGGGCCAGTCCAGCCCCTCATCGGGGTCAAGGTCAAAGACCAGCCGGTTGGGGCGGTCCAACCGGTCAACCCGCGCGCCCCAGATATGATATTCCAGACTGCCCATCTGCGCCGCCGCGATCAGGCTTTCGGGCCGCGTGGCATAGAGGTAATCCGCCGCGTCGCCATCGCTTTCCTCAATCGATACCCGTGACAGTGCATCAGGCATCCCGCCACTGTCGTGTTTTTGAAAGAAACATTGCCCGTCGATCCCCGAGGGGCAGCGGAACAGCGACAGAGGGCGATGGCCCATGAGTTCAATCATGCGCGGGCCGACACGCGCGTAGTGCCGCGCCACGTCACCCTTGGTGCAACCGGCGTCGGGGAAAACCTTGCGGTCGGCGTTGGTGATCTGCACGCCGCCGATCTTGCTGTCATCGCCCATCTTCGGCTCCTCCTGCGGTTCCTCCAATGTCACTTGGGCGGCGTCCTTGTCCTGACGTAGGCCCAGAAAACTGCCGTGGCGGATCACGCCATCGGCGGTGAACTCAGTAAAGTCGACCTCGGCCACCAGATCGGCGCGGACCCATTTCGCATCCCGCGCAACCTCGGCTGGCATGTCGCTGGCGGGCGGGGTTTTGCGGGCGGTCATGGCACGGGCAAGATCGGCCATCACCGCTTCGGAAAACCCCGTGCCGACACGGCCTTTATAGCGTAATTCACCCCCCTCATGACTGCCCAACAGGAGCGAGGCAAAGGCGCGGCCCTTTTTGTCAGAGGGGGAATAGCCGATGATGACGAATTCCTGCCGCCGGGTGCATTTGACCTTGAGCCAATTCTTGCTGCGTCTGCCGGAGTAGGGCGCGTCGATACGTTTGCTGATGATCCCCTCGGCCCCGGCTTTGCACGCGCGGTCAAAGACTTCGGGGCCATGACCGACAACATGTTCGCTCAGCCGCAACGGCCCGCCCGCTGGCACGCCGGAAAGCAACTTTGCCAGACGGGCGCGGCGGTCTTTTTGTGCCTCATCCCGAAAGTCATCGCCATCAAGCGACAGCAAATCGAAAGCATAAAAGACCAGCGGATGCCCCTCTTTCAGCGCCTTTTGCAGCGATGAAAACGCAGAGCCATTGATCTTGGCCGCCATGACCTCTCCGTCCAGCAAGGCGCGATCGCAGGGCAGCGGATCAAAAGCATGACCAAGCCCGTTGAATTTGTCAGTCCAATCCTTGCCCGAGCGGGTATAGAGCCGCGCACCGCCCTTGCCGAGTGAGACCAGACAGCGGTAGCCGTCGAATTTCGTCTCATGCATCCAATCCTCGCCCTCGGGCGCGTCGGAAACGAGCGTGGCAAGCTGTGGTTTGACAAAGCTGGGGTTCTTGCCTTTGCGTTTGGGCTGTGGGTCCGCGACATCTTTCGCGGGGGCATCCTTGGCGATTTCCGCCATGGTGCGGCCTGTGGTGATAGACCGGGCAGTGCCCTTGGTCAGCCCGTCCGGCACATCGCGGGCATAGTCGTCGCGCTCCTTGATCAGCAGCCAGTTCTCCCGCTTTTCCTGGCCCCGCATCCGCACCAGTGTCCAACCGCCCTGCATCTGTTGGCCTTGCAGCGTGAATTTGAGCTTGCCGTCCTTCAACCCCTTGGCGACATCGCCCTGCGGCATCCATGTGCCCCGGTCCCAGAGCATCACCGTGCCGCCGCCATATTGCCCCTTTGGGATCGTTCCTTCGAACCCGCCGTAGTCGAGCGGGTGATCCTCTGTCCGCACGGCAAGACGCTTTTCGGATGGGTCGGGGGAGGGGCCTTTGGTGACGGCCCAGCTTAGCAGCACCCCCTCCCATTCAAGACGAAAGTCATAGTGCAGGCGGGTGGCGTCGTGTTTCTGGACGACAAAGCTTTGGCCCGCACCGTTGCCGATCTGACCACGGGGTTCGGCTGTCGCCTTAAAATCGCGCTTTGCGTTATAATCGGCAAGCCTGTCGGGAGATTTGGCCATCACGAGGCCTTCTTGCGCGGCGCCTTCTTCTTGGCGCTGGATTTACCGCCCGCTTCCTTCAGGCTCTCTTTCAACGCGCCCATTAGGTCGATGACATTCTCGCCCTCGGCAGGGCCGTCATCCCCGGTTTGCACGCGCGGGGTTTTCTTGTTTTTCACCTTCGCATCCAAAAGCTTTTGCATCGCCTCGGCATATTTGTCGGTATAGGCGGAGGCGTCGAAGGGGGCTGTTTTCTTGTCGATCAGCGATGTCGCCACATCGAGCAGGTCCTTGTCGGTCTTCTCATCCTCGATATCGGTGAAAATCTGATCCGCCTCACGCAGCTCATCGGCGTAGTGCAGCGTCTCCATCAGCAGCCCGTCGCCACAGGGTTTGACGCAGGCCAGATATTCTTTGCCGCGCATGGTGACCTGCCCCAAACCGACCTTGCCCGCTTGGCGCAACGCGTCGCGCACCACGCGGTAGGCGTCTTGGGCCAGATCGTCAGAGGCGGTGATGTAATAGGGCTTGTCAAAATAGAGCGGAGAGATTTCGCAGGCGTCGACAAATTGCACCAGCTCAAAGGTCTTCTTCGTCTCGAGTTTGATCTCATCCACTTCGTCGGGGTCAAGCAGGATATATTCGTCACTGCCGACCTCATAGCCTTTGACGATATCTTCTGCCTTGACCGGCCCGATGCCGGGCACGGATTTCTCATAGCGCACCCGCTTGCCCGAGGGTTTGTGAATCTGCCGAAAAGAGACCTTGGAACTGGTCTTGGTGGCCGAGAATATCTCGACCGGGATCGACACCAACGACAGGCGAAGCTGACCTTTCCAGAGTGCGCGCGGTGCCATTGGATCCCCTCCTATTTACCCTTGGCGCGGCCCAGCCTGTCGGCCTTGACCGCGTCGCGGTGGCCCATCGGCTCTTCTGGACCGGTGGTGCTGTCCTTACGGGTCTGGGCTTCCATTTCGGAGTTGAACTCGGCCCCCAAGAGCACGATGAAGGCCGAAATCCACAGCCACATCAGCAGGATGATCGCCCCGGCCATGCTGCCGAAGCTCTCGTTATAGCTGCCGAAGTTGCTGACATAGATCGAAAAACCGACAGAGGCGACGATCCACAGGATGCAGGCGATGACAGAGCCGGGGGTGAGCCATTTCCACTCTGCGTCATCGCGGGCGGGGCCATAGCGGTAAAGCACGGCCAGCGCGAGCGTTGTGAGCGCGGCAAGCAATACCCAACTGCCATAGGTGAGCAATGTCTCAACCCAATCCGGCAGGGCGAGGAAGGCGACTACCGCAGGCACCGCCAGTGTCGCGGCAAGACCCAAGAGCAGCACACCGATCAGCATCACGGTGAGGCCCAGTGTCCAGATCAGTTTGGTGACGAAACCGCGGGTTTCATTCTCATCATAGGCCACGTTGAGACCTTCCATCAGGCTGCCAACGCCCTTGGAGGCAGAGTAGAGCGCAAGACCCAGACCGATGAGAAAGGCCCAGCCGAGCCCGGTCTCTTCCGATCCGGTCACAGCAACGGCCTGATCGAGAATGATGGTGGCGGCTTCTTTGGGGATGAGGTTTGTCAGCGCTTCAAGCTGGGCGGTGACCTGAGCAGGCTCCATCACCAGCCCGGCCAGCGCCATCAGCGCGGTAACAGCGGGAAAAATCGCCAGCAGCGCATAAAAGGCGACACCGGCGGCAACGAGCGACACGTGATCGGCGGCGATTTCGTCCTTGACCCGAAACAGGATGTCTTTCCATCCGGGGGCCGGTATCTCCATCGGCGTTTCCGCTTCACGTCCGCGCGCCATAATCGTACCTCTGACTTGCAATTATTGTCGTAAAAAAGGAGCCCACCCCCGGATGCCGGGAGCGGGCAATGGTATCGCTTAGCTCTTCACGTCGCCGAGCTTTTGCTTGTCGGCTTCGTTTTTGGCAGCATCTGCAACGCGTTGACCGCTTTCCTTGGCCTTTTTCACGGCGGCGTCGGCGGCGGTCTCTTCGTCGGCTGCGGCATCGGCGTTGGCTTTCGTCTCTTTCAAGACTTTGCCTGCCTCATCCGTGGCGGCCTTGGCCACTTTGCTCAGCTTGTCACGCTCTTCCACATAGATACGCTCGGCTTCGTTAAAGAGCGCATCGCTGTGCTCGCCCAGATAGGCGTCTTCGGTGCGGCTGCGGGGCAGGGCGGCACCGATGGCGGCACCCACTGCGAGAGCCAATGCACCAGCGACCATCGGATGCTCTTCGAACATGTCCGAGGCACGCTCACCGCCCTGACGGGCATAGCGGCCACCGGCATTCCACGCATCGACGGCACGAGCACGGGCCATCACGATGCGCTCACGCGCTTCGGCGGTCATGTTCTCGGTGCCTTCCGACAGACGGTCGCGCAGCACATGGGCACGCTCGTTGGCAGCATTGGCGCTGTCACGCACGCTATGGGCGGCGCCACTGGCGGTGCTGCGGATGCTGTCGACGGCAGAGCTTGCACCATAAGACGCGCGGTCACGGGCATAGCGGGCACCGCTGGCAACCGACGACCCGGCAGAGCGGGCACGACCAGCAGCCGAGCTTGCAGCGCCTTTGACGCTACCGGCGGCGGAGCCTGCGGCACCGGACACACCACTCGCGGCGGAGCCTGCGGCCCCCTTTACGCTACCAGCGGCAGAGCGGGCACGGTCGCCCAAGCCACGGCTGTCATCGTCGTCATGGTGCACGTCACGAGCCCATGCGGGCACATTGTCACCTGCGCCACGCTCGGAGCCATAGCTGGAGGCGTAGGCGCTTGCGGGGGCGGAGGAGCGGCCTGCGTCGCGTACGGCGGGACGGTTTTCGGTGTTGGTCACCGGCACCGGCACGGGATGTGCGCGGTCGCGGTCCAGCCCTTCGTAGCCACGGCGGTCACGGCTGTTGCCGCTGCCGAACATCATCCACGCCAGACCAGCACCTGTCAGCGCTAGAGCAACCGGGTTGCGCTTGGCCGCGTCAGAGATGGAGCGACCCCAGTCGCCGCCATGTTCGCGGAACTGGTCAGAAAACTGACGCGCGATGCCTTCGACGGAGAAGCGGTCTTGCAAATCGTCCAGCGTATCGGCCAGACCGGCGCGCTCCCGTTCGATTTCGCGTTCAATTTCTTCGGGGTTTCTGGAGTCATTTGTCATCGTAGATCTCCTTCATGGTTGCTGCGTCACGCTTGACGTTTTTGGCGGTGCGGGTCGGCGCAAGGCTACTGAGTTTCAGATCATTGGTGCCTTTCTGGACCATCACATAGGCGACGATGGCCAGAAGAACGCCCACGATCACGGCGGACCAGCCAGCGGCGATGCCGGCTTCGGTCAGCGCGGCGACGAGGGCGGCGCTCAGCACGTTCAGTGCAGTGAGGGCAACAACCACGGCGCCGACGATCAGGCCGATGGCCACGCCCGCATGTTTCAGGTTCTCGTTCACTTCGGCGCGGGCCAGATCAACCTCTTTGCGCATCAGGGAACTGACGTGGGAGAGTGCTTCGGTCAGCAGGCTCCCGGCGGATTTATTGCTTTCGGTGGTCATGCTTTCTCTCCTGTTACGACGTTGGGCGCGGCAGGCTGCGGGGTCGGCTGTGCGGCGGTGCGGCCGGGCACGGTGCTTGCGGCGCCTGTGGGCGGCGTGCCGGGCATGGGCCGGTCGATACGGTCGTCGTCGTCATATTCGACGCCGCTGCCGCCATAGCCGCCCTGAGGCCGGTCGCTGGACGCTTTGGCAAAGCGGGTCGCCACAAAGCCTAGAAGGGCAGCGCCACCAAGGAAGACCAGCGGGTTGCGCTTGGCAAAGCCATTAAGGTCGCCCATCATTTCGCCCAGATCTTTGTCGCGCATCGTGTCGGAAACATCGGCAAGGCCATCGGCGAGTTGGCTAAAGCTGCGCTCCTGCGGGGAGCCGCTGCGCAGCTCATCGGCTGCGGTGCGCAGCGCGGACGCGACGCCTTTGACTTCGTCGGCGGCGGTGTCACGCGCTTGGTAGGCGTAGTTGGTGGCTTCGGCAGATACGGTGTCGGCCACGTCCCGGGCCTGTGCCTTGGCGCTCTCGGCAGCACTGCTGGCGGCAGCGGCGGCTTTGTCTTTTGCAGCGGTCGCCTGCTCTTTCGCGGCGGCGGTTTGGGTCTGTGTGTTTTTGTCGTCGGGCATGGTGACCTCCTTTAAAATACGAGATTCAGGATCGCGAGAACGACCACGATCAGGCCGATGAGGTAGAAAATTCCGTGCATGGGTCCCTCCATTCGTCTGCAGCAATTATCTTATCTACAGTCCAACGAATGACGCTGCGGGCGGTTCCCCGGTCAGACCAAAAGATTGCAGGGAACCCGTTGACCTGTGGGAATTAAACGGGCTCAGAGGCCCGCCGAGCCCACAAACGCAAGCGGCGCGCCCCAAGGGGACGCGCCGCGGCTTAACAAAGATTAAGTGGTTCTTAGCCGTCGATGCGGCTGGCCATGATGGCGATGGCCTTTTGATAGACGCCCGCCGCGTTCCATGCCTGAATGACGCGGAAGTTCGGCTGCCCCTCCTGATAGCCAGCCCCCGGCTGCCAGCCTTTCTGGCGCAGGAAATTGGCGGTCGAGGCGAGCGCGTCGACTTCGTTGTAGAAATCCACGCGGCCATCACCATTGCCATCGACACCATAGGTCAGCGCGTTGCCGGGCAGGAATTGGGTGTGGCCAAGCTCACCGTGTTTCGCGCCTTGGGTGTTGGGCGTGATCGCGCCGCGGTCCACCAGCTTTAGGGCACCGATGGCATGGGGCACGAAAAAGTCGGAGCGGCGGCAATCATAGGCCAGCGTGGTGATCGCGGAGACGACCGCGCTATTGCCCATGAAACCGCCAAAGCCCGTTTCCATCCCGTGGATCGCCAGCAAAACCCCCGCGGGCACGCCATAGCGCTGCTCAAGCGCGTTAAAGAGCCCCGCACTGCGGGCTTTACGCTTGCGGCCTTGGGCTACAATCGTATCCGCGCCACGCACCTGCATGAACTTGGACAGGGAATACTTAAAGGATTTCTGGTTCCGGTCAGCGGCGATGGTCCCATTGGCGTAGCGGGCGCTGGCCAAGGCATCCAGTCCGCGCTGGCCTACTCCGGCGGCGCGGGCCTCTTGGGCGAAAGCGCCTTTCCAAGCATCAAAGCCATCTGCCGTATTGCCGCATTGGGCTGCCAATGCGGGCGCGGCCATAAAGGTGCAGATGGCCGCGGTGGTGGTGAAAAGTGATTTGAACATGAGTTTGACCCTCTGCGTCTGTGTGCCGATCAGAGGTTAGCCCGTCTGGACAACGGTTCAACTCAGTTGGTGAAGGGAAGGTAAAATCTTTGACCCTCAGCGCGGCAGCAGCGCGCGGACATATTCGATCGCAGTGCCTGCCCAGGCATTGACCTGCGGGGCACTATCTTGGGCAAAACTCGCGCCGCCGAACAGCAAAGCGAAGGTCACCAGAAACATCAGCCCTTTTCGGCTGCGTTTGGCGCGGCGGTGCTTGCCGTCCGCGCGTTTTGCGCGCTGTTCGATGCGGGTCAGCCGCTCGCTGAAAGTCGTCGTGGAAATCGCCATCTTATCTGCTTCCTTTGCAGGGTCTCGTTAAAGATTGCTTAGGTCCTGTGGCCCTTTTATGGCGATGGTGGGGCGGGTTGCGGTCAGCCGCCGAGAAAATAGGACGCGCCCGCAAATCCAGCGATACCCGCCCCAATAAAGGCCAGCAACATCAGCAGGCCGTCACGATAGAGCAGCGCCAGCCCGAAGATTGAGATCACGATCATCGGGGCCGAGGTGGCAAAGGGCACCACCTCAAGCGGCGGGACGGAGAGGCAAAGGCAAAGGATGACGACACAGGCGACCTTTTGACCGGTGGGGCCTGCAAAGCGGGACAGCCGGGCATGCAACTTGTCGTCGATCCATTCGGACACGGGCCGCAGCCACTCAACCGACTTTAACACCTTTTCGGATTTCAGAGATCGTTCGCGCAGCCAGTTCGGGGCCCAAAAATGCTCATAGCCCAGCAGCAGCCGCAACGCGAGGATGCCGACCAACAGCGCCAGAACGGTTGGGAAACCGGGAATGCCGCCCAAGGGGGTAAGCTCCATCAGCGGAATGACAGCAAGGGCAGGGCCGTAGCCCCGTTGGTCTAGCGCGTCGATCAATTGGCCGACTTCAACGGTGTCTTTCCCCTGGGAGGCGTCTTTCAGCTCGTCAACAACATCCGTCAGCGCCGTTGAATCCTCGGCCATGATCCGCACCCCTCTCTCGCTGCTCTGCCAAGCCAACGCGGCACGGGAGGCTCTGTTCCGGGGGGGGGCCATGCAAAAGGGCGCGGAATGAACCGCGCCCTTTCTAATTTCTCCAATCGCCCGGTAGGGCGGGGATGGATCAGCAGCTGTAGTACATGCCGAATTCGACGGGGTGTGGGGTCTGTTCGAATTTCAGAACCTCTTCCATCTTCAGCCCGATATAGCCTTCGATCTGGTCGCGGGTGAACACGTCACCGGCCAGCAGGTAGTCCATGTCCTTGGACAGTTCGTCCAGCGCTTCGCGCAGCGAACCGGCCACTGTCGGGATGTCCGCCAGCTCTTCTGCGGGCAGGTCATAGAGGTTCTTGTCCATCGCCTCGCCCGGATCGATCTTGTTCTTGATGCCGTCAAGGCCAGCCATCAAGAGGGCCGAGAAGGCCAGATAGGGGTTCGCCGCCGGATCGGGGAAACGGGCCTCAACGCGCTTGGCTTTGGGGCTTTCGGTCCATGGGATACGCACGCAGCCCGACCGGTTGCGCGCGGAATAGGCGCGCAGAACGGGGGCTTCAAAACCCGGGATCAGACGCTTGTAGCTGTTGGTCGTCGGGTTGGTGAAGGCGTTGAGCGATTTGGCGTGGGTCAGAATGCCGCCGATGAACCACAGCGCTTCTTGGCTGAGGTCGGCGTATTTGTCACCTGCAAACAGCGGCTTGCCGTCTTTCCAGATCGACATGTTCACGTGCATACCAGAGCCGTTGTCGCCAAAGATCGGCTTGGGCATGAAGGTGGCCGACTTGCCATAGGCATGAGCCACGTTGTGGACCACGTATTTGTATTTCTGGATTTCGTCCGCCTGCTCGGTCAACTCACCAAAGATCAGACCCAGTTCGTGCTGGCAGGACGCAACTTCGTGGTGGTGCTTGTCGACCTTCATGCCAAGGCGCTTCATCGTCGAAAGCATCTCGGCGCGCAGGTCTTGGGCTTCGTCCACCGGGTTCACCGGGAAGTAGCCACCCTTGAGGCCCGGGCGGTGACCCATGTTGCCCATTTCATAATCGGTGTCGGAGTTCCACGAGCCGTCGGATGCGTCAACTTCGTAAGATACCTTGTTGATCTGGTTCGAGAACTTGACGTTGTCGAAAAGGAAGAACTCGGCCTCGGGGCCAAAGTAGGCATTGTCGCCGATGCCGGAGGAGCGCAGATAGGCTTCGGCTTTTTCGGCGGTGCCGCGGGGGTCACGCTCATAGCTTTCGCCGGTGTCGGGCTCGGCGATGGAGCAATGCAGACAGATCGTGGTTTCTGCATAGAAGGGGTCGACATAGGCGGTGCTGACATCAGGCATCAGCTTCATATCGGAGGCTTCGATGCTTTTCCAACCTGCGATGGACGAGCCGTCGAACATGAAGCCTTCTTCGAGGAAATCTTCGTCGACCAGATCGCTTACGATGGTAACGTGCTGCAAGGCGCCGCGGGTGTCAGTGAAGCGGATGTCGACATATTCGATGCCTTCATCTTTGATTTTGCTCAGGAATTCCTGGGTATCCATCGTGTAGGTCCTTTATGGTCTATTCGTAGTCTGGGCCCGAAGGCCGATGTCAAAGTGCGTCTGAACCGGATTCACCGGTACGGATGCGAATTGTTTGTTCTACAGGGGAAACGAAGATTTTGCCGTCACCGATTTTCTCCGTTTTGGCGGCGTCGACGATGGCCTCAATAGCGGCATCGACCTGATCGTCATCCAATACCACTTCCACCTTCACTTTGGGAAGGAAATCTACGACATATTCCGCACCACGGTAGAGTTCGGTGTGGCCTTTTTGACGGCCGAAGCCTTTTACTTCAATCACGCTGAGGCCTTGAACGCCCACATCTTGAAGGGCTTCTTTGACTTCGTCGAGTTTGAACGGCTTGATGATGGCTTCGATCTTTTTCATGGTATTCCCCTGACAATTCCCGCGCATTTATGCTCTGGTTTCGACAGAGCATCCTGCCCGCGTAACGTCCAGCGCCGGGCAGGGGGTAACATGGCGCGGCGGATGCATTTGCCAAGGGGCGCTGAGAATTTGGGCGCTACGCCTAAAAAATAGGCGGTGATGAATCGGACTCGGACTGTACCTTCGTGTGGTGCTTGCTAGAACCCTATGCATGACCATTTCCGAGATCACCCGCGAGAGCCTTGATGTTGCACTGTTGCGCAAGCAGCCGGGGCATAAATACGACCACGGCCATGCGCTGATCCTGTCCGGCGGGCCGGGCCAGACCGGTGCCGCACGGATGGCGGCGCGCGCGGCACTGAGGGTCGGCGCCGGGGCTGTGACATTGGGCGTGCCGCCAGCGGCGCAGCTTGAAACAGCGATGCAGGTCACGGCGATCATGCTGCAAAGGGTGCCGGATGGCGCGGCGTTGTCGGAGGCGTTGAAAGACAGGCGGATCAACGCGCTTTGTCTTGGTCCCGCCTTGGGATTGGGGGCGCGTGCGACGGAGATGGTCAAGGCCGCCCTTGCCGCGCCCCAAGTTGTTCTGGACGCCGATGCGATCACCCTGCTGTCGCAAGACGCCGATCTGCGCGCCGCCCTTCACCCCGGCTGCGTTTTAACGCCCCATATGGGAGAGTTCGCCCGACTGGCCCCCGATTTGGCGCAGGCCGCCAAGGCTGAGGGGCAGGGCGCAAAAGCGCAGGCCGCCCGGGATGCAGCCACGCGATTTGGGTGCGTGATCTTGCTGAAAGGGCCCGAGACGATCATCGCCACGCCAGAGGGGAACCTGCGGCGTCACCGCGCGACCCAAGACCGCGCGACGCCGTGGTTGGCCACTGCGGGGGCTGGCGATGTCTTGGCGGGGCTTATTACCGGCCTGCTCGCGCGGGGGATCGCACCGGTAGAGGCGGCCACCCTCGCCACGTGGATGCATGCGCAGGCGGCGTTGCAGCATGGGCCGGGGCTGATTGCTGAGGATCTGCCGGACCTGATGCCACAGGTGTTGCGCGACTTGGGGGTTTAAGCGGCGTGCAGCACCGCACCGCGGGCGCGGGCGGCATCGGCGGTGCCAAGCTCAAGCCCATCGGCATAGATGATATGCGGGCCGTTGCAGAAAATCTGGATCAACGTCGTCTCTTCCTCACCCAGATCGGTGATGAATTCCTCGTCGACCAATGCGCGCGCTGCGACCAAGGCGCGTTCGGAGTTGAAAAGCGCCCGCGCGCGCCAATCGCGCACCAGCAGCATCTGATCCCCGGCGAGTTGTACATCGCGTTCGGGCCGCGTGTGGCCCAGCGATCCTGCCGCCAGCGCGATGCGCCGCACCTTGCGGGTCGTGCGTTGAATGTGAAGGATTTTGGCAAAGCCACTGTCGCGCGTGATGACCCGATCCCCGACCGAGAGGAACTCAACCGGGATTTCACCGTCCAGCGTCAGAATTAGGGCGCCCTGCACAAGACCGGTGTCCAGCGCAGCAAATGGGGAAAACTGCCCCCCATGGCGATCGTTGTCGCCTACGCACCCGACCGTATTCGGTTTCATGGGCGTCTCTTTCTATTGTACCTGCCTCAGGTATCACCAACCATATGCAAACATCTGGTTAATGTCTTGTGCTTTTTTGCTCTCGCATCTGCCGCGCGGGTTTGCTAATCAGCGCGGGCACCGGTTGGTGCAGTGCGGGTGTGGCGGAATTGGTAGACGCACCAGATTTAGGTTCTGGCGCCTATGGCGTGGGGGTTCGAGTCCCTTCACCCGCACCACTTCCCCTCCTAAATGACGGATATTTCAGGCTTTTCGCGGACGCTTTCGTTCAGCCCAGAACCGTCAACCAAAGCCATACCGTCAAAATCGAACTGCCCGTCGCGATCAGCACCGAGCTTGCCGCGACACGGCGCGCGCGGCCGTACATATTGGCGAAAATATAGGCGTTGAACCCCGGTGCCATGGCCGCCGTCAGCACGCCGGACCGAAATCCCGCCTGCGGCAGGTTAAACATGGTGCCAAAGCTCCAGACCAGCGCGGGATGTACCAAGAGGGCGATGGCGCAGACCATGAGGATCGCTTTCATGTCGCCTTCGGGCTTGTATTGCAGCAGCACCCCGCCAAGCGCGAAGAGCGCCGCGGGCAGGGCGGCGCGGACGATGAGCGACAGCGCGTCATCCACCACGCCGGGGATCGGCAAGCCGCTGAGGTTGACGGCAAATCCACCAAGAATCGCAATCACCAGCGCGTTGCGGAACATCGCGCGGCTGACATTGCGCAGAAGCGACAGGCCCGATTGCCCGCGGTTGCGCACGAATTCCATCACCGTGATGCCCAAACCATAGCAAAAGGGCGCGTGGAACGACAGGATCGCATAGTTCCCGGCCAGCGCCTCGGGCCCATAGGCGCGTTCGGTGATCGGCAGGCCCAAGAGGATCGAGTTCGAAAACAGGCAACAGAACCCGATCGCCACACTGTCCTCCCAATCGCGGCGGAAGAGCACCCGCGCGCCGAGGATGCCAAGTGCAAAGCACAGCGCCGCACCGCCGTAGAAACTGCTCAGAAGACGCGGATCATAGCTGCTGGAAAGGTCAATGCGGGCAATGGCTTGGAACAACAGGCAGGGGATGGCGAAGTTCTGGGTGAATTTCATCACCCCGTCGATGCCAGAGACGGGGAACAGCCCGCGCCAGACCGCCACGTAACCAAAGCCGATGACCAGAAAGACCGGCAGAATAACGTCTAAAAGAGTTTGCACTTAAAAGGGCCTTTTGGGGGCGCGGCGGGGCGCCGACCCTTAGGCCTGCGCCCGGCGCCGCCTAGTCTGAATGAGGTAGGGGGAAATGAAGGGTCAGCCCGTCATAGGCCGGTTGAATATGATCCGGCGTTTCCGCGGCGACGGTGTGGTAATCAAGATCGTTATGCATATTGGTCAGAACGGCGGTTTGTGGTGCCACGCGGGCGACCCACTCCAACGTCTGTGCCAAATGGCTATGGGTCGGATGCGGGTCACGGCGCAGCGCATCGACGATCCAGCAGCGCAGGTTGTCCATCATCGGCCAGCAGTCCTCGGGAATGGCTGAGACATCGGGCAGATAGACGATATCGTCAAAGCGAAAGCCAAGCGCGTCGATATTGCCGTGGGTCACGGTAAAGGGCGCGAATTCGAGCGTGCCGCCGGGGCCGTCGATGCGGACTTCGCCCGTGATGTCATGCATGTCGAGGATGGGCGGATAACTCGACCATTCGGGCTGCACGAAAGCATAGCCGAAGCGCTCAATCAGCGCGTCCCGCGTGGGCGCATCGGCCCAGACCGGCAGGCGGGCGCGCATGTTCATTACCACCATGCGCAGGTCATCCAGCCCGTGCACGTGGTCCGCATGGGCATGGGTGTAGATCACCGCATCAAGCCGTCCGACGCCCGCGTCGAGAAGTTGGCTGCGCATGTCGGGGGAGGTGTCGATCAGAACGGTGGTTGTGCCCGCATCCGTCACCCGCTCCACAAGGATCGAGCAGCGGCGGCGGGCGTTTTTGGGCTCATTCGGGTCGCAGTCCCCCCAGTGGCCGCCGATCCGCGGCACGCCCCCGGAAGAGCCGCTGCCCAATATGGTCACCCGCAACTCAGCCATCAGCGCGCGGGCTCCCAAGCGGCGGCTTTCGCAAAGAGCCGCTCGAAATTCGCCTGCGTGCGGGCCGCGAAATCGGCGTAGTCGAGGCCAAAGGTCTCTGCCCCGCGGCGGGCGGTATGGGCGGTGAAGGCAGGCTCATTCGGCTTGCCCCGATGCGGGGGCGGCGCGAGGTAGGGCGCGTCGGTTTCCACAAGGATGCGGTCGAGTGGGGCTTGGCTGAAGATATCACGCAAGTCCCGCGACTTGGGAAAGGCGGTGATGCCCGACATCGACAGGTAAAACCCCAGGTCCAGCGCCGCGCGGGCCAGTTCAGCCGAGGAGGAGAAGCAATGCATGACACAGGAATAGGCACCTTGCGCATGTTCCTCGCGCAGGATGCGGGCCATGTCGTCATCCGCATCGCGGGCGTGAATGATCAACGGCAGGCCACTTTCCCGCGCCGCAGCGATATGGATGCGCAAGGAGGTCTTTTGCACCTCGGCACTCTCGGCGGTGTAGTGGTAATCAAGGCCGGTCTCACCGATGCCGACCATCTTGGGATGCTGGGTCAGGGAGAGCAGTTCGTCGACGGAAGCCAGAGGCTCTTCGGCAGCGGACATCGGGTGGGTGCCCGCGGCGTAGAACACCGGATCATGCGCCTCGGCAATGGCGCGCACGGCGGGCTCATTCTTTAGCCGGGTGCAGATGGTGACCATGCGCGTGACGCCTGCGTCAGCGGCGCGGGCGATGACGCCGGGCAGGTCGGCGGCAAGGCTCTCGAAATCGAGGTGGCAGTGGCTGTCAGTGATGTGGGGCGTGTCGGTCATGCTGTCCTTTCGGCTATCGCGGCGCCGTCTGGCCTATCTGCCGCAGGGTATCTAGGACCAGCGCGGCAGGGTCAAGGTTCACCGCCAGTCCATGGCGGGCGCGGTCGGATATCTGTTGCGCGGCATCGGCCCAAGCGCGGCCCTGTGCGGGGCTGGGCGAAAGGCGTTGCAGCACGGCGATCTCATCGGGGCAGGCGGCGCGCGCGGGCGGCGCACCGGTGGCCCCGGTGCGTGCCAGACGGACCAGCAGCAGGTCGAGCAGGGTAAAAAGCAGGTCGAGCTTGGCTTCGGCTCCGCGCTGTGCTGCGGCTTCGGCCAGTTTGATGGCGCGGCCCCGGTCGAGTTGCGGCAGCGAAGAGATCAGCCCCACAAGATCGGCATAGGTCTTGACCCCACCCATCAGCGACAGGCGCAGTGCCCCGCCGACAGAGCCGCCGGAAAGCTCGGACAGTGCGGCGGGATCGTCTTCGACCTCCACCCCCGAGCCGGCCAGCGCCTCGGCCATCTGGTCCGCGTCGAGCGTGCCAAGCCGCAGCGTACGGCAACGCGAGCGGATGGTGGGCAGCAGGCTGGAGGGTTGGTGGCTCAGCAGCAGCAGAATGGCCCGTTCTGGCGGTTCTTCCAGCATCTTGAGCAAGGCATTGGCGGCGTTGGGGTTCATCTCATCCGCGTCGTCGATGATGACCACGCGGCGGCCCCCGTCGGCGGCGGACATCTGGAAGAACCCGTTTAGCGCGCGGATGTCATCGACGACGATCTGCTTGCGCATCTTCTTGGTATCGGGGTTCAGCGTGCGGGTGACGGATTTCAGCCCCGCTTCGGCCCCGGCGGCCACACGGCGGGCGACAGGATGCTCGGGGTCGATCTCAAGCGTGTCAGTCGGGGGCAGATCGAACATGCCGCCATCGGGGTCGGGCGTGGCCAAAAGGAACCGCGCGATGCGCCATGCCAACGTCGCTTTGCCGACGCCGCGTGGGCCGGTCAGCATCCAAGCGTGGTGCAATTTGCCGCTGTAATAGGCGTCTAGAAAGGCGGCCTCGGCTGCGCTTTGGCCGATCAGGTTCGGCGTGTCGCGCGGGTGGCGGGCACCTTCCACACGGTCTGGCTGGGGGGCGTCGTCTGTCATGGTCTCGGTCTAGCATGTTTCGCCGCAGAGGGAAGCGGGCAGGGCGATCACCCCAAATGGGCGGTCACGGTCGTGGTCACATCACGCGCAACGCTGTCAATATCGCGGCCCCCGTCGATCACTTGGAAACGGTCGCTGAATTCTTCGGCAAGGCTCAGAAAACCGGCCCGCATCTTCGCTTGGAGTTCCACGCCGAAATCCTCAAACCGCTCCTCCGCCGTCTGGCGCGAGAGGGCACGCTCCAGCCCATTGGCCGGGTCCATGTCGATCAACAGGGTCAGGTCAGGCTCTACGCCGATCATCAGCGCATGCAGATCGTCCACCATCTGCCGCAGATCACCGCGCGACAGGCCTTGATACATCCGCGTGCTGTCGGCGAAACGGTCGCAGATCACCACTTTTCCGGCGTCCAGCGCGGGGCGAATGGTACGCTCCAGATGGTCGCGGCGGGCGGCGGTGAAAAGCAGGATTTCGGTCTGCGCCGACCAGCGGTCGGGATCGCCTTGCAACACCAGCGCGCGGATTTCCTCGGCCCCCGGGCTGCCGCCCGGTTCGCGGGTCAGTACCACGTCATGGCCCTGCGCTGTCAGATGGTCAGCCAAAAGCCGCGCTTGGGTGGATTTGCCGGACCCGTCGATGCCTTCAAAGGTGACAAACAGACCCGACGTGCGGGTCTTTTCTATAGTCGTCACGAAGCTTCCGCTTCCGCTTCCACTTCGGGGGCGGCCTGCGGCCCGGCGTTAAGGCGGTTCATCAGATGCAGCGCGGCGGCGGTCATTTTAACCATGAACCCCCCCGGCGCGATGGAGGCGGAGGCCACCAGCGGCACACGCATGGCGGGCAATTCGCCCCGGTCGACCACCAGTTCGCCCAATTCGTCGCCCTTGCTGATCGGCGCTTGGAACGGGCCAGTATAGATTACCTCGGCCTCGATCTCATCTCCGCCGGTGACGGGCACGAGCATCGACAGATCGTCCTTCAGTTCCAGCCCGACCGATTGGGTCGTGCCAAGGGCCACAGGCGCCTCGGCAATACGGCTGCCCGCCGCGCCCAGATCGCGCTGTGTGAACTGACGGAAGGCCCAATTGACCACCGATTCAGCCTCCTGCGCGCGGGCAGCGGCGCTGTCGAGGCCCGACAGCACAAAGATCACCCGGCGGTCGCCCTGTTTAGCCGAACCGACGAGACCATAGCCCGCTTCATTGGTGTGCCCGGTCTTCAGCCCATCAGCGCCGATGCCGAGACCCAGCAGAGGGTTGCGGTTGCTCTTGTTCTGTGGCGCGCGGCCATCAAAGGCGAACTCGCGCTCGGCAAAGAGCGGGTAGAACTGCGGGTAGTCCGAGATGATCCGGTTCGCCAGCAGACCGAGGTCACGCACGGACATCAGATGCCCCGCCTGCGGCCAGCCGTTGGAGTTGGCGAAGGTTGAATTGGTCATTCCCATTTGCTGCGCGCGCTGTGTCATCAGCCGGGCAAAGCCGTATTCTGTGCCATCTGGGCTCAGCGCCTCGGCGATCACGGCAGAGGCGTCGTTGCCCGAGAGCACGATGATGCCCCGGATCAGGTCTTCGACAGAGACGCGGTCGGTGGTGTCGAGAAACATGGTCGAGCCGCCATAGGACATGGCATGTTCGGACACGGGCAGTTTTTCGACAAGGTCGAGCCCGCCGTTCTGCTTGCCGCGTTCCACGGCCTCAAAGGCCATGTAGAGCGTCATGAGTTTGGACATCGACGCTGGCGGCAGCGGCTCATCCGCGTTTTTGGCCAGCAGCACGGTGCCGGTGGTCTGGTCCAGCACATAGGCGGCGGTGGCGCGGGTATCGAAGGCAGCGGCAGGCTGGAACGTCAGCACCAGCGCCACGGCGGCAGCAAAAAGGCGGATCATAGGAAGCATTTCCTCCGGTTTGTCAGTTCGACACGGCGTAGGCGTCGGTAAAGCCCTCAGCTTTGACCTTCTTGAGAAGGGCGTCGAGTTCGGATTGGCTGGTGGCGGGGCCGATCACCACGCGCCAGAAGGGTTTGTTGTTGATCGCGCTTTGCTTGACGGTGGGCACCATGCCGGCGCCGCGCATCTGTTTGGCGGTGCGGGTGGCATTGGCCTCAACGCTGAAGATGCCCAGTTGCACGAAGGGTTTGGACAGTTTGGCACCGCTCGCCGTTCGCGCCGGTTTCGGGGCCGCGGCGACTGGCGGTTTGGCCGCCGGGGTGGTGCCGGCTGTCTCGCTGGCCGCAGAATTGGCCGCTGTGCTGGCCGACGCCGTCGCGGCAGGCTCCAACGCCGTGGCCGTCACGGGGGCAGGGGCGGCAAGCGTGCCAGCGGCATCGCCGGTGTTTTCCGCCTCAAAGCTCTCCTCAGAGGCGGCGCTTTCCTCGCGGCGCAGGGCGGTCACGTTCAGCGGGGCCGGGGCGCCCGCCAGAATGCCAAGTGCTGCGGCAGCGTCCGAAGAGATCTGCAATTTCGGGCCGGGCAGTTCCCGCTCACGGCGGAACAGCGCGCCGATCACGAATTTGCCGTTCGCCTCATTGCGCACGATTACGCGCTCAGGTTCGGTTACGTCCGGGTGCGCGACCCAGACACCGCCAAGCGAGGGGCGACCGTCCCACAGACCCTCATCCGTGGCCGAGAACACTTCAGGCGCTTCGACATCGCGCTCGACCAGTTTGGTTGAGGTGCTGCGCGGGGCGCTGGCACCCTCATTCGCGCCGAAGGGAAGTTTGAAATCGCCGCCTTCACAGCCAGCCAGCAAACCAAGCGCCAGAATGCCCACGCCCAAGCCCGCTGCGCGGCTTTTCTTGATGCGCAACGGTTGATTGTCCCTGCTCATGCCTTCGATGTCCTTGCCTGCTGTCGTCGCGCGCCGCGACCCATGTCCCGCGAGAATGTCGCGCCGTTGGATCGGCACGCCCTTCGCCCCCCCTGAAAGGGGCTTTGGCGCAGAGTAACCCGACCGAGCGGCCCTTGAAAAGGCCGCGCAGGGCAGATCGGCGAATTTCCCCAAGGGGCAGCAGGGGTCTGGCCGCGAAAATGTGCATTTGCCGAATCAATCAGGGCGCACTAGGAGGAGCGTGCTGCGGAGGAGTGGCAGAGTGGTCGAATGCACCGGTCTTGAAAACCGGCGTGCGTGAGAGCGTACCGTGGGTTCGAATCCCACCTCCTCCGCCATACATTCTTGATTTGAAAGTAATTTATTTAAGTGTTCTGGTTATACCCGCCATAAAGCCCGCCAACCGAATTGCGCTTGTTTGCGACGGTATCTTACAGAACCTGAGCATCTAAAGAAGTCCGGCAAGCTATTTATGGATGAGACAACGGTCCCCGTTCTGGACCCGGGTCGAGGCCGCACGAAGACAGGATACCTTTGGGCACTGGCGCGCGATGACCGAGGATGGGGTGGAGATGATCCGCCAGGCGTTGTCTTCACCTATGCCCCGGGTCGTGCAGGGCAGAATGCAGAGCAGATATTGCAGGGCTTTGACGGCACTCTGCAACTGGACGGCTATGCTGGCTACAACCGGCTCACGCGCCCGTCGCGCAAAGGCGGCGCGCCGATCACCATCGCGTATTGTTGGGCACACGCGCGGCGCAAGCTGAAAGAGGTCTTTGATCGAGACGGCTCAGAGATCGCCGCAGAAGGGCTGCGCCGGATCGCAGAGTTCTACCGCATTGAAGGCGAGATCCGTGGGATGGGTCCCGGTCAGCGCCTCTCGGCACGTCAGACCCGCACGGCGCCATTCGTTGCAGAGTTCGGCGAGTGGCTTCAGAGCCAACGGCGCCGGATCTCCTCGAAGTCCCGCCTCGGCGAGAAGTTGACCTATATCCATCGGCAATGGAGCGGGCTGCAGACCTTCCTGCACGACGGCCGGGTCGAGATCGACTCCAATGCAGTCGAGAACCTGATCCGCCCAATTGCCCTGACGCGAAAGAATGCGCTTTTTGCCGGTCACGATGAAGGTGGCCACGCCTGGGGCCGCATCGCATCTCTCATCGCCACCGCGAAGGTCAATGATGTCGAACCGTTCGCATACCTCAAAGCGACCCTTGAAGCGATTGCGTCAGGTTATCCTGCCAATCGCATCGATGATCTTCTTCCGTGGAATTTCCAGCCGTCAAGCTGATCCTAAGTGCTGCGTAGCCGCCGCTCTGATGTCTTTTTTCAAGGATTTTTTCACGCGAATGGGGACGCTGACGCGATCTCCGTTGTTTCGGCACCCAAAGGTGGGCACGAGGTCTGAAGACGTCGGTGAACAAGCTCTGATGCGCGGATTGGATACCGCATGACCGATTATTCGTCTCGGGGCTATTCCTGTCTTACAACGGGCGTCAACCAGAGTTGGCCACAAAGCGATTGCCGGATATTCCCCTGCAGTCGACCTCGCGCCCGCCATTGGGCGCATGTGAGTGCCGCTTAGCGCGCTGGCATGGTTCGGCGGGCAATATCCCACATGAAAGCGGCCATTTCGCGCGCTATGGCGGTGGTTACAACCGTCGATCTCTTTCCGCGCAGGCTGAGCTTTCGATACCTTGCTGTTAGACGCGACTGAGCTTTCCAGGCAATATCCTGAACATCCGGAGGCTGCTCTTCGAGAATGTAAAGCTTCTTTGCACCCGGGCGCGCCTGCAGCCGATACGTCCAGGCCCCTTCGATCAACTTGTGGCGAACGCGGGCATTTCCGGCCCGGGTGATGCCGCCACGCCTTGTTGTTTTGCCCGTCGAGTATTCGCTCGGCACAAGCCCCAGATAGGCCATCAGTTTTACCGGCGTTTCAAATCGGCGCACGTCGCTGATTTCGGCCATGAATGTGACCGCGCTGATCAACGCGACACCCCGCAATGCCTGAAGCGCATTCACTGCCGGGGCGAGATCCCAGTCTGGCACCAGTGCCTCTATGTGTCCGGTGAGCCGGCCCAGGCGTTCGGTTGCGTTGCGCTCGGCCTGCAGCATCTCCTGAAGAGCAATCTGATGCGCAGGATGATTGAAGCTCTGGCTTTGCAGCCATTGGCGATACCGCATCGTCCATGGCTTAGTCCTGTGATAGACACGCCCATGGCGCAACATGAACGCTGAAACGAGCTGACGTTTGTGTCGCTGATCCTCTGCCGCGCTTTCGCGGGCACGAACAAGATCGCGCATCGCCTCATGCGTTTCGTCCGGAACCCAGATCGGGGTCAGTTCGCCAGCACGCAACAGCCGAGCAAGTCGGATGGCATCCAGGCGGTCGGTCTTTACCCGCTCACCGGCACGAACCGGGATCAACGACGGAGCGACCACACAGCATTCAAACCCAAAGGCACACACCTGCCGATAAAGCCCATAACCTGTTGGTCCTGCCTCGTAGCAGACTGACACAGATGGTGCCCGACCGGACAGTTTCTTGAGTAACTTGTCAATGCTATCAGGAGCGTTCTCGAAATTGTCCAGGCTCAGCACTTCGCCCCGCAGCCCACCGCCGGCTATCGCAACCGCGAGCCTGTCCTTCGACACATCGATTCCAACATAAATCGTTGATTGTTCGTTCGTCATGCCTTCCTCCATCGCAGATCGACGGCACCTGCCGCCATGCGATCAGAATACAAGCTGATCCATCATGCGCGTGCCGCTGGAAAAAGACATGCGGTCTTACGACAGAGGCAAGCTATTTTGCACGTTCAAGCGCTCCTCGTTGCCCCGCCGCGCGCGCGAATTAGCGGTAGCAGACGGTGCCATTATGCGTCTGTCAGGAGGCGAAATGCTTTTGTTCGGTGATCGGGGTCTAAAGTTTGGCGCTCAAGCCGCGCAAGCTGCAATAGCAGTTGCCGGTTACAGACCATCCAATAGCTTTTCCAAATTTATGACGCTCTCGGGTCAGAAAAGATAGGTACGCATTCGCTGTCTTGCTAGGCGCCATTGTCTAAGGGGCATCAGGGATCGCCTTCAGAAGTGCGTCACGAGCGTCTAAATAAAACTGAATATCAACCTTCGTTGCCATGTCGTCAGACAAGTCGAACAGTTGGCGCCTGCATGCAACCGGCATCAATACCGCAGTCGCTCCCTTTTCGACCGCGATCTCCACCATCTCCACAGGGTTGTGAAGGGTTTCGATCGATCCTCCGAGATTGACCTCACCGACAATTACAAGCCCGCCACGCGTAGTTTTCTTTAATAGCGCGGTGCATAAAGCCACTAGCGCCGCGACACCTGTTTTTGAACCAGACTTCGCTGCGTCAAAGGCCCTAAGCTGAACTGAGAACTCGTGATGACGTGGATCTTTGTCTCCAACTAGCTGAGCCGCTCGCGCATACAAGTTTTGTTCGGCATAACCGATGCTCTCCTTAAAGGCTGCAGGGACCGGTTTGTTGAGAATCCGCACTCCAGAGCCTGGGCCTTCGTTAACTTCAATTCGGAACAACCCCGGGTGTTCACCTTCGCCTCCCGGCCCAATTGTCCAAACTTGGCCAGGTTCGAGGGGATCACCTGCGATACTATTGTCATTCTGTAGCTCAGGTGTTGAGATGAATTTTTCCACACCGTCGTCGCCCATAGTATAACTGAAGTGGGTGTTTCGGAATTCCGCCGCACCCACGCGCTTCTGCTGCTCTTTCACACGGCGACGCGCTTCAAGCGCAATCCGCACAGCCCACTCGATATCCTCCTCACTCACGTTATCGGCGGTCGGATAAAGAAGCTTAAGGAGTCCGCTTGCCGTCTTGTTTACGGCATTTGTGTCGCGCCCCGACAAGGCTCCGCCGAAATAGACTCTTCCCTGAAGCAAGCCAACGCGACTCTCGTTACGTAGCTGGCTCCAGCATTCCGAAAGGAAGTCGCTCACTAGGCCAAAATGTGAAGTCAGTAGTTCCTTGCTAATTTTGGGCACGTCCCAACCGGGCAAGAAAGCATGGATCCGATCCATGAAGGCAGTATCGTCTCGCATCTCTGGAGGCATCGGACCAAAGAGGTGACCAATGCGTTGTTGATGCTCGACATCGACATCAAAATTCCCGACCAGCACGATGCTTCCGTCCGCGCGAATGCTTTCTTTACCTCTGCTAAACTCACCCGATTCCATGTAGCCTTTCATAATATTGACGCCGTCTTTCTGATCAAACGATACCCCTGAGACTTCGTCGAAACAGACAACATCGTACTGGCAAACCAGGCCCCGTTGCCCATTGGAATTGTTAACGAACATTTTGGCTACCGTGGCTTTTCCGCCTGAAATCAAGTGGGCATATGGTGAGACCTGTTGAAATAGGTGGCTTTTCCCGGTGCCTCTTGGGCCGAGCTCGACCAGGTTGTAGTTTCGCTCAACGAATGGCACCATTCGCAGCATTATGGCATCCCTTTGACGTACCGTGAGGTCGCCAGGCTCTAAGCCAATTGAACGCAGCAGGAAGTCTTTCCATTCTGCCGTACTAAAGTTCTGGCGCGCTTTCGCGAGGTCGCCAAGTACGTCACGTTTGGAGAGCTGAATTTCCCGTAGCGCCGTAATCCCGAAGGGACGGCCCTTACTTTCCTGTGCGATCGATGCGTCGTAATTAAGGGTGACCTCGGCGTAAAACCCTCCAGTCAACATTCGCTCATGTTCCTGTATTTGCTCAGGATTGATCCGGACGTCTGTCAGTCTCAAGCTTGGCAGCGACGCGACATAGGAGTCTGTTTTAGCGTCCAGCCTAGCGGTGATGATATCAATTATTTTGACGCTGCCTTCTTCGCGAGCCCGAGCCTTAAAAAGCTCCTCTTCACCGGCACGAACCGTTCGCGATTTCAACTGTCGTTCAACAATTTCTAGACCTTCTTCGATTTCTTCGGGATCAATGCTGGCGCAATATCTGCCCAGCAGGAACTCCACCACGTAAGTTGGAACCGGATACTGTCGGCTGAAGGTTCGGACCAAGTCCTTTCGAACGAGATAACCATCGAGGATGGCTGCCGCCTTTCGGTCAATGTCGTCAAGCTCGATCATCCCCCAACTCCGCCTATGCTTATTGATACTTGACCGACAGTTGCACTATTTTCGTTGACAATGACCAGTGTTGCCTCGGTCCCTTCGAGGTCCTCGTTGTCGACTACGACGGATGCTGACCCTGAGGCTGAAAAAGGCTTTGGTTTTACGACGACGGTGCTGCTCGGGTTGGCCGGCTGTAGGCGGATATCAAGCGTTAGAGTTTCATTGGGAACAGTGAGCACAGCTGTGCAGCGCAGTCCCTTCCAAACGACATCTGAGATTTCGACGTTCGTCGCGAGAACACCGGATGATGGTTTCACTTTCAGGTGAAGGGTTAGGCATTCTTGGAGACTCAATCCACCGTGAGTGTACTCCTGCCCCAAGCGGAAACAGGCAATGCCATTGGCAAGGGCGAAGTGATGGGAAGGGTTCCAAAACCATGGAAACACGGGAGTATCTGTCTGCGCCCCGGGCTTTATAGCTGCACAACGACCCCATTTGTTCACTGACCATGCAGATGGCAGTTCGGTTTTGGGCAACCCTCCTGGCATTATGAGCCATCCGTGGTCGGTGACAATTCGTACGTTCTTCCACCCGCCTTCTAAGAGTTGGACGATGCGGTTTTCCACCTCCGAAATCAATACGTCGAGGTGGCGAGCCAGTTTCCAACCGCGCTCGTGGCCTTCGTGGTCAATGTCACCCAATTCCGTCCAGGCTGTTCCAGACGGATCGCCAACTTCACTTCGAGCCAGTATTTGATATCCCGAATCAGCTATCAGTTTCTTGAAATGATAGCCGCCCCTGAGAGACTGCCCGGATGCAGCGACGGAGGGATCGAATTCTTCGCTCTGGTCGCGTCCTGCGATCTCATGCAACACCGGTGACACTGCAGGTTTCGCTGTCGAGGTAACGCTTGGCAAAGCCGACCACACTGGGGCTTCGATCACCTCCAGTCCGGAGCCTTCTAGTTTGGATGATAACCGTTTCCCAAGGTCAAACCTCAATCCATCAACGAACAGTATGCATTCGGAGCTTATCTGGCTGGTTTTGGGTTTTGACGCAATTGAGCCGCCAGGATAGCCTTCACTTTCAACTAGTTTCTGAACGTGGCGCGCGGACGCTTCTGCCCAAGGCAAGTAGATCGATCGTAGCGCGGCAATCACTGACGCGGCATTAGCGTCCGTATTGGCCTCCTGTAACGCGGACAGTACTGCATCGTCTGCCTTCCAGCTTCCTTTGGTGTAGCTGCTTTCGACATCATTCAGCGTCCCGCCTGCCAGAGATTGCCTTGTGATTTCAGCCAGAACAGCAAGATGCTTGAGCGACTTGGCAAGCGGTGCTTGCCCCATTTCAGCCCAAACCAGAGTTCGCCTCGCCGAATGTGCTTTTTCGAGTTCCTTCAAGGCCGTTCGCGCCTGCGCATCGGTCGACGTCCCGAGGGCCAGGAGTTTTTGACGCAGCGCCTCTTCTTCGGCATCGTTCCATTGCGGCCACGCGCCCTTTGTCGAAATGTCGCTCAATAAATCAAAGGACGGCATTTGGCATTTGCGAAGCGTATCGGGGATGTTCGGGTATCGCTGCGGTGCTTCGCAGAACCGCTCCCAGACGGCGCCCCACTGACCCTCGCGCCCCGCAAGCTTTTCAGCACCTGTCAGAACGCCAGCGGTTCTGGGGTCGAGGCCGAGCTGTGTGACGCAGATATCGCTGAACGCTCCCCAGGCCGCCGTACCGATGCGTTCGGCGTAGGCGTCGCCCTGATCGATCCAAGTCAGCACATCACGCGTCAGATCTCCGCTGGTCAACAGGCCGTTGAAGAAATCCCGGTCCAGCCTTTTGCCTTCAAGCGCGGAAACCTCTTGCTCGAGCACTTCGTTCAGTGCGGTGATCATGGCGGCGCGGGTATCGCCGTCCGCTGTAACCTCGAGGCCAAGGCCTCCTTGCGCAGACTTCAAAAACGCGAGAACAGTCCAGTCCTTGGCGCTGACCTGTGACCAGATCGTGCCGCGATATTGCAGTTCTGCGAGGGGTTTGAGGGCGTCGGGGCATTCGTTCACGGCACGCAGGTCGGTTCGCGCCACACCAGGCAGGTACAGGATCGGGACGCTGCCAACCGGGAAGTCGATGCCGTCCAGGGTTCCCGCTATGGCACAGCGCAACCAAATCGCAGGGCCGGTCCGCCGATCTGGGGCGTAGTCGCCCAGCACCACCATTTCCGGCAGGGCATCCTGAAGCTGCGGAACAACCGCTTGCCACTGCCGATCAGGATCGGGCCAAAGGATGCAGGCAGGTTTGACCTGCACCTCCGGGTTATAGGCCGCCGCACCACGGACAGCGTTCTGTAAGCGGTCGATCACCTTCACTTGGCAGCCTCCCGCGCAGCCTTCTTCTCGGCCAGGCTCAGGTGATGATCGTTGATGCGGTCGCCGTTGAACGTATCGAACCATGGGGCAGAGGCGACATCCTTGCCGCGATCCTTGGTCCATTTGATGTTGGGCTTGTCGCGCAGGACGCCCGCATCACGCTTGGACACATCGCCGACGGTCATGAAGGGGCGGATGTTCAGGCGCACGCCGTCGTTCAGATCGGGGTCCCAGCCGATCGGCTGTTCCTCCAGCGGCTTCCAACGCACGAAGATGTCGTGGGGGGCTTCGCCCTCCAAGATGAGCTCAAGCTTTTTTTTCAACGCGTCGGCGGCGGCGAGTTTTTCCTGAGCGCCGTCAACACCGCGGGCGATGTCGTCGCGTTGGGTTTTCATCCAGTCGCCGAGATAGGTGTAAATCAGAGTCTCGAGCGTCTTGCCATCCAGCTTATGGTAGTTGACCAGCGCGGCAAAGCCGTCCTTGAGGCCGTCCCATATGTGCCAGATGAAGGGGCGATGCTGGAACAGCTTGCAATGCTGCGTGAAGAACTTGTCGCGCAACCAGCTGTCCAGGGATTTGCCAGTGTGACCGGCGCTGGCCAGCAGCTGGGGCAGCGTGCTGGTCCTCCAGGCGTCGCCATAGGCGGCGGCGAGCAGGTTCAGCAGACGATCTTCAGCTTTGGTTTCGCCTCGGATCGGCGGGATGCAGACAATACCGTCGTCATCCGCGTGGGGCAGCAGGGCGTCGCAGCGGTACACCCATGCGCGCTGCTCGTCTGCCAGTTCCATGCTCGGATCGAGTTCCGCTGGCCAGCGATAGCCAAGCAGGCGGGCGACCGCGACGTGGAGCACGGTCTCATCGGTGCGGTGCGAGCCTTCAGCGGTCCATTTGGCGTCTTGATCCCAGATGACAGAACCGCAAGGATGGCCGTGGAATATCCATTGTGTTGGGTCGCTTGTGTATGGTTTGGGAGTTCCCTTTTGATACTCCTGAGATGCAATTTCGTGCCATTTTTCATAATCAAAAGGTATATTCACAAGATAACTTGGTGGAACCTCAGGTTTTTTATACACTGCGCGAACAGTTTCTATAAACTCCGAACTCATGCAAAAAGAATAAACTGCACCCAGGTATTCTGGACGCTTTGGAGAAATTACACCAATGTCTGCAGAGAATTTGTCTCCTGAATAAAGTGTCCTGTTCAAGCTCCCCATTCGGTTAATTGTGACTCCTGGAGCGTTCCAGTAAGGCTTCCCCCTGCGCCAGCTTTGAACCGCATGGTTTAGATGTTTGAGGCTGTCAGCCAAATTAGCAAGCTGCCCCGATTCATTCTCCCAAAGAATAATGGCTTTCCTGCCCCCAACGACGGAAGTTTCATCAGCTGTTTCGTGAAGAAAATCCCATACATCGCTATGGTTTAGTATCTCCCAAAAGTACCGTTCAAACCGATTTTTTTCACCCGTTGATAGACCTTGGAGCGCGTTGGCGTAGTCACCAAGCTTGCTACCTCCTACAGATTGAATGGCTGTAAGCTGATGTTTTTCACTTTTTCGCGCAACATTCTGATTGAGAAACGCCATTTTGGCATTAGCCATCTCATGCTCTTTTTTCTGTGGGCTTTTTGCCTCAGAAACATCTAAGAAAGCGATTTCTTGATCACTACCGGGTGCGATATTTGAAGTGATTGAAGTAAGAACTTGTGCGCCAACCGGATAGGAAAAGGCGCCGCCACCCAAATTGCAAATCATATCCATCGTGAAGTTCTCTAGCAAAAACTTGCGAAAACGCTTCTCCTGACTTTGGACCAGCCAGCCTTGAGGCATGACAACTGAAAACGCGCCAGATTTTTTACAGAAGTCTGCGCAACGTTTGTAGAACACTAAAGCGAGGTCTGATTTCCCAATCTCAAAGTAGCCTCTAACGAAGTCTGTTAGCGTTTCCGAATACTTTAGCTGTCCCAGATACGGAACATTGGTCATCACAAAGTCATATTTCCGCGAAAGTAACAGGGCTGCTTTCGATAGTCCAAAAGCAACAATTGCAGTCTCTGCTTGTACGACAGTCTGCTCTTTGGACATTGCGGCGCTTAATGCTTCAGATAACTCGGACCAGTCAACAATCTTTGAAGCAGCAGATTTCGCCGGGTTCAAAAGGCTGCCAAGCACTGGTGCTTCGCGGAACGTATCATGCATCCAGTCCAGTGCGATGCTCAGGTTATGCTTGCCAAGGCCAAGCTGCTTCCATTCATCCTTTGCCACACTGACAGACAGGCCGGAGCAGGCGAGGTTCAGTTCCGGCAGCGTGCGGTAACCGCCCGCACCCGGGTATTTCCACGCCGTCAGCGCCAGCGCAAAAGCCGCCAATTCCACACAGCGCTGGTCTATCTCCAGCCCATGGATGTTCTCGCGCAGAACCGCATCAACCGCGTCCTGTGCGCTTAGGCCATCCCGCTCTATCCGCATCGGCACCAGCATCAGGAAGATCGACACAAGGAAGTGCCCCGATCCGCAGCAGGGGTCGAGCATGGTAAGGTCTTTCAGCTGTACCGGCCACCCATCAAAGGTTCCGGCCGCCGGGGCCCAGGTGCCGTCCTCGTCCTGGACAAAGCGTAGGTAATCGAGCGGCACACCGGGAATAGACGCCTTGCGGCGCAGCTCCTCTTCGCTGGTCGCGGTTTTCAGATCCTGCTCTGTCAAACGACGGGCGGCCCACCATGCGCCCAAGCCGTTGTCCAACAGGAAGCTGACCATATAGGGTTCGGTGAACAGCTGCGTGACGGCGGGCAGTTCCCGCGCGCCGATTTTCACCTCGGATTTGTTGATCTGCTCTTTGTTGTCCGCCTGCCAGAACTGGTAGACCCAGCCGAGCGAGTCCGACGCCGTGAAGACTTCGGCCGGCAGGCTTTCGACATGCTTTTCCAGCCGCTGCTGATACTCCGGCGACAGGAACAGCTGGAACACAGGGGAGTCCAGCCGGAAGATCTGTGGCAGCATCCGGGCCGCGTACTGCGCCGCCAGTTCCCATCCGTTGGCCGCACCTTCATCGGGCGCAAGGTCTTCACATTCCTCGAGAGAGACGGCGACCGGCCCACTCGGGTCGGGGTACATGAGCAAGTTGTTCTCGGCCAGGAAGCGGGCAAAGAGCATGCGGTGCCAATGCTCGTACCCGACTTCTTCTATCAGCCGGTCAAGCTCTTGCGTCTGGCGTTCGTTAAGGCGTCTGTCGCCCAGCTGACGCCCGTGAATGCGCAAGCGCCTTCTAAGATCGCGTTCGTCTTCCGAGAGGTGCGGGAAAGCGGTTGCTTCGCCCACGCCCAATTGCTGCAGCGCGGCCTCGGCAGCTTCTTCCGCCACTGTCCGCGCCGCTTTTACAGTGCGCTCCAGTTGGTTTCGTAGGGTCTTTTCAAGCGACTGCATTCGGGCGTCCTATCGAATAATCACGGGGCCCTGAGCAAGGGCTGCGGCAAGGTCTTTGCGGGCTTCGTCGAGCCATGCCTCGAGGTCCGCCTCGGACTTCAGCGTGCGGCTGGGCAGATGGATGGTCTTGGCCGTTGGCTCCATCATCTCAGCCGCTTGGGTCTGAACCTCATTGAAGCGGGATGAGAGCGACTTCACCCGGTCTTCAAACGCGGACAATGTCAAAGTCTGCAGTGTCTGAAGGACCTCAGCAGCGCTGCCGACCTTCACTTCCGGCATGTCACTGTTGGTCAGTTTCTGTTCGGCGAGAAGGCGGTTACGTTGATCAGGCTTAAGCTTCTGCCAGTTATCGTCGGCCTTTAGCTTGGCTATTCCAGCCTCGTGCTGCTGTTTGTAAGCCCCCACGAGACGATTAAGTTCGTCACGAAGCATCTGCGTGAAACTGGCGACCAGCGGCTTTATTGGATCAGGATCAGCCAGTAATTGACGCTGATCCTCGATTGCTTGGACCTGCGTACGCAACACTTCAGCGTCAGTCAGGCCGTTGGCCCTTTCCGCAAGGCGTCGCAGGGTTTCCCAGCTCGGCCAGCGAGCGTCGATTTCTTTTGCCTGTAAGGTCCAAGCATCAATAGAGGATGTGAGTTCGTCCCTGCTGTTGTAGATGGACAAGAGCTGTTCGTTGCCAGCGGCTCGTCTAATATCATCGACCAAAGTCAGGTCGGGGGTCTTAGGCTTTGGAGCCTCGCCCCCCGCACGTTTGGCGAGATCCGTGATACTTTGAACAAACTGCGGAATCGACGAAAGCTCCTCACCTTGTTTCGCGGCAATTCCGACCTTCTGAAGAACCTTTCGAATTTGAATGCGCTGCGGAGTTGAGATGGTCGTTGCTTCGACAATGAATGACGCCTTGCCAATCGATTTGCGTTCCAATGTCTTCGCATCACAAGCGCGGTGCTGTTCGTCCTCTGCTCTGATCAATCCGGACACAAGAAGTGCTAGTAGTGCGCCATCGACTGCATCACGCGACCAGCCAAACGGCGGACCCTCAAAATGATCTCGGATGTCCGTTCCCTTTTTCCCTCCGGCGATGAACGATAGGACAGCTTTGCAGACAGCGTTCTTTTCAGGCTCCCCTTCATGGCCGACTGCTTTCAGGGCGTCCGGCGCTCCCTTGTGGGCGTTATCATACACTTTGGACCAGCCAGTATTGTCCGCGACCGCAAACTGGGGGTAGAGCCTGGTGAGCGAGTTCTCTGCCCCTTCAGTAACTGTTGCCTGCAGCCCATTCCCGGTTAGCTCGTTACCCCCACCTTGGAATACGCGGGCGCCGGACATGGCCTCCAAGATCAATTCGTTGATTTTCGCTTCGGCAACCTGACGAATGGTCTCCATCGCGCCGCGCGCTTCCTTTCCTTCAGGGTTGTCTGGAGCGCCACGCTTATCGAGAGTTGCACTAGCCGCCTTGAACTCAAGAATATTGTTTCGCAGATCATCTGCAGAGCGTCGGGGGATAAAGACAAATACCGTGGGGGATTGATTGCCAGCCTGACGAGCGTCTGCGCGAACCGAATTGTCGTCAGTTGCCCAGCCGTCACGTATCCACACATAGATTCTCTTGTTGGCATCGGGCGGAAGCGATGGATCGAAGATCGCGCTCACATCCCGTGTCACTTTTGAGTCGCCATGAGGTAGCGAAACACGCCCAACAAGAGTACCAAATTTCTTCCGGATGAGGTCATCGCGTTCTGCTTCGATACGATGCGATTGGTTTGCTAACGTGGCTTTCTGACTGAGGAACTCGTCGTTCCAAGCCGAGCTTTCTTCTGTCTGTATTCGATACTCATCGCCGACTCGCATGATGAGATCGCACGCGTCGAGAAGCTTAGGCAGCTTGCTTCGAAGCCCAGAAGAGCCCGTTGGAAGATCGTCGACTAGCAGATCTGCGATTGTATCAATCGTCGCCTTAATTCCAATTTCAGAATTAGTGCTTCCGATCTTGTTGATCAGAAAAATGATGCCGCAAGCGCGAGCCGTTAATTTTTGATCGTCACTTCCATGTATCCAAGACATCGTCTTTTCATGCAGCTTTCGCGGCAGGATTCTGGACTGCAAAAGCTTATCCGCACCGTCAAAATAGAGGAAATCTGCCGGGACCACGAACCCAACGTTTTGATCAGCACTTTCTCTTATCGCTTTATGAATAAGACTAAGCTGGTTACGAAGCTGACTATCGGTACCCGAGGCGTCAAGAACTCGATTAGCGGCTTCCCAGAAGCGCCGACGAACAGGAAGGATAGGGTAATCCTGCGTAAAGAAAGCGACGTCATGTTGCCGGTGGCCGATGTTGGTCCCACTCAAGTGCCGTGATATCTCGCCAATATTTTCTTGCATCATAGCTTCGATATTGGGTTTGGACTCGGCGTTCTTAGCAAGTATAACCTGCCTCACCACTGCATCTACGTCCGTATCTGATAGTTCGATGCGGATAGTGAAACGACCCTGTAGCTTTGCAAGGGTGGGCGTCCCAGTGACCGCGGTTTGACCGGTTCCGACAAAAGTGAGCTTGCCGCCGAGGCTTTCGTCTTTTACTACCGCTTCGACCATTTCCTGAACTTCGATAGCTCGATCGCCACTGGTGCCAATGAATTGCTGAACTTCATCGAGTACGATCAAGGTTAAAGGAAGTCTGTTTTCGCGTGAAATGGCTGTCCGAATAGCGGAAATCATTTCCTGATTGGAGACGTCCTGAACGTTCGGATAAGTGTTTTGAAGAGCATCAATCATGGAATTGGATGAGGCAAATAGCTGTGGCTTTGCTTCGATTAGGGCTGCATGAAGCCCTTCCGCCACGTAGAAATTGGCGAGTTCTTCATCCCAGTCATATCCACTTGCTTCTACGTGAGCGCGAACCTGTTCCTCTATTCCTTCCTTCCTCAACCACATTGCGAACCGAGCGAGAGGATATTGTTCTGGCAACCCGACCGATTTAAACACAATTCTAAGCAGGGCAAGGCGAACGCTACCGCTGGCGCCAGCGCCGAGCGTTCCCGAGGCTGCGTGAAGGCCACCATAACGACGAGATTGAACCGTCAATTCCTTTAGCTGATCGCGAACGTCTTGGGGCAGGTCTGCTATGCCTCGGGCGGTCGCACCGTCGTCAAAAGTGGTGTCTAACCAAAGTGCGCGAAGCATCTTCACCATGTGGGATTTACCAGACCCAAAGAAGCCGCTGACCCAGACAGCAGGCTGCTGTGCCTGGTCAATATTTTTCAGATAGGTGTCAAGGATATGCGCCATCCCGGAGCCATACTGTCCGTCACATACAAAGGTCTCGAGCTCATACCGCAATACGTCCCTCGCAAGTGACGACGTGCCATCATTCACGTTTGCGACGCCTTCGTTGACGAGTTTACGGGCCGTGGGATCTTGCCGATAGAGCGAGCGAAGTTGCATTCGAGGTCTCTTTCTCAGTAAATTTTGTCAGCTGTTATCGGAACGGCCAAGTAGTTCCAGCCATCATAGCCGTCGAGAAGCCGATAATTATTGTCTTCGTAACTGCCGGGGAAAAATATCACGAGTCTGCCCGATACCATTGGAGCCAGGCGATCGACCACATCTTTGACTTTGAGAAACCCAAACAAACTACCAACGCCGGATATAGCAATTACACTATTGTGGGGCGACTCCATCTCAGAGATGCGGCGCTCAAAATCCAAGGCCAGATGCTCCAAGTATCTTGGATATATTGTCGCCAAAAGGCTTGGCTTTTCGAAGTAGGATTTCGCATATCGCTGTGATGCCAACCACTCTGCGAATGTGTCTGTCAGCTCGTGGAGGTGCCAATCGTGTCCAGCTTGTCTGGATGCCAATTCAAACTCATCTATTGTGGCTCTAAGTGCTCGCTCCTCGGTCTCATGATAGACGCAAAAGACCACTCGCTGGGCCGCAGCTGCGTCATCTCGCCAGGGTATAGAGATGAACTGAGCGTACGATTTCACGAGGCGCTTGACTCGGCTCATTGCAACCACTCCCGGTCGGTCCGCGGCAGTAGATTTGGAAATGAAACTTCAAACACGTCGCCAATATGGTTAATGCTCAGCCACCCTTTTTGACCCGCATGTTGTGCCAGTTCGAGGGATCGGTCCGCGTTGCAGTCCAGTAGTTTTGCGTATGGGCTACTAAAGAGCGAAAGCCCTCTGAGTCCTGCCAAGTATCCTAAGTAGACAGCATATGCGGCGTTTCCGGGTGTTGGATTGGCCTTGCAGCGGATTTTCACGGCACGACCGGACAGCTGTCCGGCTTTTGTCCAAGATGAGTTTAAGTTTTGAGCTGTTGACTTGAGCGTCGCCGCGCTGAAACGATTTGGAAAGAGCGCTTCGATATGCGCTTCCATTAACTCGCGTGGCACCGTATCGCCGACGACCTTCGAAGAAATGAAGGGCGCCGATGATCTCAAAAGCGCGTCCCGTGCGAATGCGCATTGCAGGGCTAGCAGCGAATGTCCGTCCGGATCCCGGTCCCAGAAAAACCTCAAGCCACGAAATACCAGTAGGTCCGGATCAAGTCCGTAGAGGTCAGCAAGGTGCCGGAATGTCAGTGTGCGCGTTTTTACAGATCTCTTTCCGAGCGCATTGTCCTTGATAATTGCCAAGCGATATTTCTCGCGTTCAGCAAGAGGATCCTGAACCGCGTCTAATAGTCTGCCAAGTTCATCCACCATGATTGTGCGTGAGGCATGTGCCCCACCCGTTTCGCCACTAAAACCCAAACGCTGGAGGTTTGCCTTCTCCATGTGCAAGTCTGATCCGTTACTCATTGCGAGGGCCGATCACGCCGGGGTTGAGTAGAACAATCTGCTGATCCTTTGGTTGCCGCGCAGCTGGATCTGTGTCGAGCCCGAGCCGTTTGAGCGCGTAGTGAACTATGGCGCGCCGAACGGAGATCTTTGTTTTGCCATCTCGCATTCCATAGTCGAGCGCGATTACTTTCTTTTGGCTTTCGGACAGCTCTGGGTGGGGGGCGATTTCAAGCGTGACCTGCTCTTGCCAGTCCGCATCGGCTGCATCCGTGACCTCACTGGCTTCAACACTTCCCGTCGAGATGATGCGAGAGAGCATGAAGTCCTTGAACACCTCATCCATCTGGCAGAAAGCCCGGGTGTGCCATCGGAAGCCATCGAACCCGATGGCATGGGGCGCGATCCACCGCCAACACGGCTCAGGGCGTGACAGGGACTGATACTTCACCTCGATGGCTTCTGAACGGCGGATAGCGCCGACAACTGATCGCAAAATGACAGGGTTCACACCGCGGGTGAGCGTTGGTGCGGCATCATAGGATGGCAGTTCAGCGATCCAGGTATCGTCGCTGTCCATAATTCCGTCAGCCAAAGACCGTAGCTGCGCGAGGTAGCGGCTGGCGTCAGGCTTGATGAAGTGTGGAGCATAGTCCGGTCCCCGGACATATGTCCGCGCACTTTTGTTGTAGACCATGTTGTCCGGCACGACCCCGATATAGCGGTTCAAGTCGGCGGACGCTTGGTTCACCGAAAGCCCGAACTGCTCCATCAAGTCGCTACGGTTCACATGCCCCTCCCAAAACAAGCGGAACTCGATGAACTCGATGCGCTGCGCGACACCCCAGCGAAGCTCCGACTTTTCACTAACCATTTCGCACTCCCGACTCCGCGCGTATGATTAATATGCGCGCCCATATTTTGTGCTGACTGCACGCTAGCTGGGTGTCATGTCGTGTTCAATCGAAATGCTTCGTATGCTTGTCTTTTTCGCGCTGCCGCGGTCCTGGGGGGGCAGCTAATCACTCAATCTTTAATAGGTGGATCGCCAGCTCGCCACCTTGCCCATCTTTACCGCTGAGAAGCCGCAATGCGATCCCGTCCTTCGGGCGTCTATGGCACCGAAGAGAGCCCTCCATGGGATCTGCAGCGTCGTTTCCCTGGGACAACCTTTGCTTTGCATGCAGCTCCATCTACGAGCTCGGGACCGCAGCTCGGAAGTTATTCATCAGGCAGAGGCCAATATTTCTCATCGAGACCGATTCCCCCTGTGCGGTCCAAAGCTGCATTGAATGCAGACGCGCCGCTTGCCTTCATGCCACCCCGCCTAGAACAACAGGATCCAAGCACATCATTACACTGCTTTAATCCTGAGTGCACCTGCATTGTCGTATTCGCGGCCTTCGCTATATAGCGAAAAGCGGGTCATTGGCGCATCTAGAGGCGCGTAATGATACCTACAGTGATGCCTGTTTCCGGTGCCATTCGCTCGGGATCATCCCCGCAAGATCAGCCGGAATCCCACTGCCGAAAGCAAGCTCGCGAACATCCATCGCGATTACCTCCAAGATTGGCTGTTCTTTCGTTCTGAGTACGAACTCCGTGATCTTTCCTGGCGGGCAGTCCACAGAGGCCGGGTAGACGAGCGCCAGACGACTGCAGCGGTAGCGGTTGGCATACGCGTTCATCTGATATGCGTCGCTGCTTGAAACGCCTGAGTTTGACTTGATTAAATCGAGGCGTTTCCATTTCGCATCTATGATCGCAAAGCTCTCGCTGCCGTTTTGAATAGTAATGTCGGGCCGAAGCTGGAAACCCGATATGGCAAGGTTTTTCACCGGGCTTTGCAGTCCGACTGAAATGTGATTACTCGCGCTTGCCTGACACGCATGTCGGATGCGCAGTCCCAGCACCATCTCGAAGAGCTTTTCCATGTTAAATAGCAGTGCCGAACCAGCTGCGTCGCCAGTGCGGACATCCGGAAGCAGACTTGCCAAGAGCCACCGGGCCCGTGCGAACACTGGCCCCCAGTGTCGAATTGTGCGGTCAAGGTGGAGCGCGTCAATGTCGCGGGTCGTGATCCTTCGGTCCCTTACCTCGTCGAAGCGATGGAGGAGTGCCGCCACCATCGCTCGGGTCCGTGGACTCAGCGCAAACCTAAGCAGAAGGAGGATGACCGCCTTAAGCGCTTGATTATAGGGATTGTCAAAGCTGCGCTCATCGAAACGACATAGCAGCCGCGAACGGTCGAATACGTTCGCGCACAGATGGTTGGTTAGCTCGAGCCGTCCGCGGATGGCGTTCAGGTTCTCTGTCCTCTCAGAGTATCGGGCGATGGCCCCGCCTCGTAGCGCGGATTTCACCTGGCTGCAAAAATCTTCGATGAAAACGTCTAGGAGATGATTGTGCTGGTGCCCGAGACCGGCATCGCCCACCCGCTTTGTTGCAAGTTCACCTGACCGCGCAAGCATAGCCACCAACAGTCCGCGCATTTCCTCGTTAACGCTCCCATGGTCGATCTTAGGCAGTATTTCGATCGCCAACTGCCCGGTCTGCAAGACCCCACAGAAGGGCCCAAACTTCAGTGCGCGGTGACCCCATGCGAGGGCTCCGGGGGGCAAACGTCCGGCAAGTCTTGCGATGCCTTCTGCCTCCAGTTCGCTAATTTCACCGTTCGGACCAATGCTGACGCTTTCCCTCTCGCGGAAGGTTAGGCGCCTCATTCGGGTGGCTCGTAGATCTTGCGGATCGCGTTCGGGGTGATGTCGTTTTCTCGGATAATCTCGAACGCCTCACCATCACTGATTTCGGCCGGATCCGCTTTAGGGAAGAGCAGGGCGGCACTTTGTTTCCGCGCCCGGACGAGTTGCAGTTCCTCATCTACCGCTTGGTCGGCAAGGATGTATCTGATCTGCCGCCAGTCATCATAGAACGCCTCTTGCAGGAAAGGCAGAATTTCCTGTGCAAAGACCCGGCGCAGCTTGTCGAACGATTTCACATGATAAAGGTAGCTGTGGCCAAGGGCCTGGTCTCGATGCAGCAGGCGGGACAGGCGGGCATTCATCGCCTGCAGTAATTGCCGCAGGTCGATCGTGTTGCCCTCGCCATCGTCAATTGATCCAAGCAGTTCTGGTTTCGGCGTGAGTTCTTCAAACCGGAACCGCCGCCGCAAGGCGCTGTCGAGCAGGGCGATTGAGCGGTCTGCGGTATTCATGGTGCCGATCACATCTACATTCACCGGCACCCCAAAACGCTCACCGGAGTAGGGGAGCGCCACCTCCAAGCCTTTGCAGCTCGCCAGCCGACTCCCGGTGGCATCGGTGCGGATACGCTTGTCTACCTCAACCAGCGTGATGAGCTCGCCGAAGATCTTCGCGACATTCCCGCGATTGATCTCGTCAATGAAGAGGGCGAAACGCGTATCAGGCGCGCGTCGGGCACGCTCGCAGAGCCGCTTCAGTACGCCCGGCCGTACTTCGTATGTGACGGTGCCGTCCTCCGTGATAGGACGTATCCCTTCGACGAAATCCTCGTATGCATAGCTCTGATGGAAAGTGACGAACTCGAAACGATCTCCGGCCCCATCCTCGTAACGCGGCAAATAATCGTTCTTCAGGCGATAGGTCTTACCGGTGCCTGGAGGGCCGTAGATAATCAGATTCAGCGGCGGCGCGGATTTCTTCGGCAACGCTTCTCCAGATCCCTTATCGCCCTTCGGTGCAGTTGTGTCTGTCGATACCTGTGGCAGCGCCTTCCAGAGGCGCTCCAAGGTCCTAGCCGCCTTGTGCTTGATCTCAATCCCAGAGGACTGCGGGTTCCATTCTTGGCTGGGTTCGCGGGTCTGAAGGTCTTCTAAAGGGGCAATCTCGTCGATGGTTGCGTCGCGGACGGAGTCGAATGCCACGTCCACGAAGCGCGTCACCTCTCCGGCATCGGCGCGGGCTTGTTCCCAGTGCTCTGCGTCGTACGGCGCGCGCGTAACCTTGCCGGCAGCTACAATGCCCTTCGGAGGACTGCCGGTCTGCATCAGAAAAACGCGGTCACCCTCGCGCGGTTTGCTCGAGCTGCATCGCCAGCGGTTGTCGGCCTTCTCGCCACTGATGGTCATGGCGCGGTCGTCCGCGAATGTATCCCAGTTCCATCTGGATGGGTTCCAGCTGAGGAGCCAGTTCTTTGTCTGCGTCTTCCATTGGGACTCAAATTCTTCTTGGTAAAAGTCGATGTCCGAGCCATGCTCGTGTTCCAGGCGACGGCGCAGGTCCAGCAAAGCGCGGTCGATCTCAATTGTAGTCCACTTCCGAATTTCCTTTTCCGGCTTGTCACCGAAACCTGCGAGGATAAGACGCTTATCGCTTTCGGAGCTGATCCGCTCGAAGGTCTCAGGAAACAGCAGGTGTGGCAGGATGTGAATCAATTGTCTGTTCCGGGCCCCTGGAAGGCTGCTCAACCAGCCGGAAAATGCCCAGGGGTCCGAGGCGATCTGCTCGCTGTCAGTGGCGTTGCGCGCCTTAAAATCGCGCATGGCACCGATCAGGAAAACTAACTCGCGCCACCGATGCGTATTGTAAGCAGTTCCAGCTGAGCCAATGCCCTCCAGTACGTCATCATTTATAAGCGGATGCGCTACGTCCAGGTCATCTCCAGACCAGGACCAGATCTCCTGCACGTTCTCTCGCTTCTTGGCTGCACCCACGTTGGAAGGGAATAGGAGTAACAACCATAAGGTCTCGGCCATCAGCTGCCGACAAGCGGGAGATCCTTCTGAAAGCTGCACTTTCAGTTTTGAGAGAAAATCACCTTTGCCGGCGTCGAGGTTTTTGACGAAGCGTTGGTCAAGTTCATTCAAAAGTTCGTTCGTCCAAAGGCTCTTGTCCTCAGAAAGGATCGAATGCTCAGCGGTTAGCGATCTCTTCCGCCACTGCCCCGCAGCCTCGTAAATCGGTTTGACTTGGCGGTTGGGATTATACTTTGACACAAAGGTACGCTTTCTTGGTTGCTTTATGGGGCGAGGGGGAGGCTAGACGCCAGGCCCCATTTGCCACCGACCCGAGTGTAGGTTTCGTCAACGTGCCAATCGACGCTTGCGCGACGCAGATGCCTCTCAGTCCGCTTCGTTAGTTCAGGCGAGAACTTCTGGACCCAGCGGAAGACTGTTGATCGATCGACCGCGATCCCGCGCTCTTCCAGGAGATCAACAACATCTTGGTAGGACAACGGATATCGCAGATACCAACGAATAGCGCAGAGAATGATCTCCCGGGGAAAGCGATGGCGCTTGAACGGTGATTTACGTGGCATGCTCGACCTCCAAATCATGATCGTCGCCAAGTGGCTTCGTTAATGCAACAGTCCCGATCGGGAATATTGAATGGCCCCATGCGTACGGCGTCGACCCAGCCCAGCATTTCGCCCTTGCCGGAGCAGAAAAGCTGCCGACGATGCGGTCCTTTCTGGACAAAGCGAGCGCGGCTGCCGCCCTTTCAAACGATGAAGCTGTCCTCTTTGTGCATGGCTACAACAATAATTACGCGGAAGCTGTCTACCGTCATGCGCAGATTGCTTGGGATTACGAGATGCGTGGTCCGCAGATCCATTTCGCCTGGCCATCGGCGGCTGATCCGCTGGAATACGCCTACGACCGGGACAGTGTGCTGATCGCCCGCGATACCCTTGTCCCGCTGTTGCTGGAATTGTTGCAAGAAAGTCGGCTACGGCTTTCTGTGGTCGGCCATTCGATGGGAAGTCATTTGATTATGGAGGCGCTGAGACAGATCGCCCTAGGGTCAGGATTCATAGCCAGTAGATGACGAGGGCGGCGAGGGCGATGGCCGAAAGGAAGACCTTCGGGCATCGGTCATATCGGGTGGCCACACGCCTCCAGTCCTTGAGTCTTCCGAACATGATCTCAATGCGATTGCGCCGCTTGTATCTCCGCTTGTCGTATTTGACCGGCGTCTTGCGCTTCTTTCGGCCTGGGATGCAGGCGCGTATCCCCTTGTCCTGCAACGCTTCTCTGAACCAATCGGCATCATAGCCGCGATCCCCGAGTAGCCATTTGACCTTTGGCAGGCCGCTCAGCAGGGCCCGTGCGCCGATGTAATCACTGACCTGTCCGGCGGTGACGAACAGGTCGATCGGTCGTCCCTGACTGTCGCAGATGGCGTGCAGCTTGGTGTTCATGCCGCCTTTGGTTCGACCGATCAGGCGACCACGCCCCCTTTTTTGGCGGCCATACTGGTCGCCGTTCGGTGGGCTTTAAGATACGTCGCGTCGATCATCACGGTCGTCTTCTCGCCGTGTTCTGCCGCCAGCCCGGCCATCATCCGCGCGAAGATCCCCTTCTCGCTCCAACGCTTCCACCGGCTGTAGAGCGTCTTGTGAGGACCATAGGCAGCAGGCGCATCGCGCCACCGCAAGCCATTGCGATTGATGAAGATAATCCCGCTCAGCACCCTCTTGTCATCTACCCGGGGCTTCCCGTGTGACTTGGGAAAAAAGGGAGCCAGACGGGCCATCTGCGCGTCGGTCAGCCAGAAAAGATCGCTCATATCACTGCTCCATTTTCCGAGCGGTGAATCATGCTGTGCGAGCGAAATCAATGCATCCTGACCCTAAGGGAAAACGGCTCGGAGCCGGCAAATTCTATTTCGGTCGGACCGGTAAGCATCACGTTAGGTGGCTAATGGGTATTAGTGAGCTACTCCCCATCTGTTGGACAGGATCTGGCGTAATTTAAGCTATTCGCTGCACCTGCTGATTGGGCTGGGTTTCGTATTTTCTCTGGCAATAGACCACGGCTGGCGGCCTGCCGCCAAGGGCGGAGTGTAGGCGCTGGTGGTTATAGAAGGTTATCTACTTTCGAATGCCTCCCTTCGCTTCTGACCCGCTCTGCCAAGCATGCAGATAGACGCATTCGTATTTCAATGTCCGCCAGAGCCGCTCAACTACATTCGGGGGAGGTTTAACCAAGCATGCCGTTGTCGTCGCGCTTGAAGACGATTACCGAGGAGCGCAGCAACCCTTGGCAATCGGGCCAACTGCCGCTAGGTGGCTACCGCATGCCACCGTTCTGCAATTGCTCGGCGGCTAACTCTCGGCGCAAAGCTGAAGCTGCTTTCTAATTAGCAGCGAAAGGGGTTCTCTGTTTCAGAGTGATCAGGGATCAAGGATCAGAAAGAAAGATCGCGGTGCGGGAGCTGATATGCAAATTATTCGACAGCATGATTTGGTGGAAACACCATGGAAAAACGGCGGCGGCATAACGCGTAATATCGCTCAAGAAGGAGATACAAGCGGCCCTTTGTGGCGCTTGAGCATGGCGGATGTCGATCGGAATGGGGAGTTTTCCAGTTTCCCGGGCATGACCCGTATTTTGACCGTGATCAAGGGCGATAACATGATGCTCCACAGGCCGAATGGCGCTATGCTGGCGCGCTACGCGGTGCCAATGACCTTTGACGGGTCCACGCCGATAACAGCCACGCTGGGCCAAGGGCCGATACGTAACTTCAACCTGATGTTCGATACCGCGCAATGCGTGGGTAAGGCGCGTGTTGTGCGTGAGCCTGGTGTCACTGACTTTGGGCGGGCAGATCAAACGGGCGTCCTGCACGTGATCGCGGGACACGCGCAGGTAGAGGGGGCTGTGTTGGATATGGGTGATACGGTCATCAGCACGGCCATGCCGATAAGTTTCGATTTACCTGATGATGCAGCGGCATTGATCATCACCCTGCGCGCCAAAGACTAAAGCAATGTGATACGCGGGTAGCGATCGTATGGCGTGCGCTGCGCCGCAGTGTCTGGCACGGGGGCCATAATGGTCTGCCATCGCAAATCCGTCGCTTGGTCCTGTCGGAAGGGCCGCTTTTGCAATTCTATCTGGCGACCGCCCACAAAAGGCATTTTCAGGAATGAGCTGAACCCGTCGACGATTCTAGCCAGGTAGGTAGAGGTTTGCGCTTTCACAGACGAGGCTCACATGCAGCATCGCTGAACCGTCGAACTCTGCCCGGCTGGTCAATACTGCATGGTGATGCGATGACCGCGGCGATAGGTCAGTTGCACGAAGGTGATTGTCCGTCCCTCAAGCCATGTCATGCGCTCAGTCTGAAATAGAGCATCGCCTTTGGTGCAGTCCAAGTAATCAGAGACAGCGACGTCTGCCGTGATGGCGTGGAAGCTGATTTGCGCATCGGTGAAAGGCACAGTGGACACCAGCCACTCATTAGGACCGACATCTGCAAAATCGTTCTGTTCGGCTTCGGGCAGAGCGCTCAGGTTGATCCATCGATCTTCGTGCTGATAGGGCGCGCCATCGGCATAATGCATGCAAGTTAGGTGGAGCACACGATCGTCACGATCTAATGCCATGCGGGCGCGCAGCCAGCTGGGGGCGAGTTCAGCTTTACTTTGTACCAGCGCGTAGCGATAGGTCGCGCCGATGTCTTCGATTGTCAACGGCGGAGTAAAATTCGGCCATTGTGGCGGAGCAAAAGTCGGCCAGTTTGGGGCGAGCGCCTTGGAGCGTGCGGCCCTCATATAGCAAGCCCGGTCCAAGGCGCATTGGCCGTCAGGCCAATTCTGTGAGGTTTATTTGTTAGCGGCGGCGAGGCGGGCGCGGCTTTGATTGAGGCGGTAGCTTTCGCCGTTCATCTCGAGGATGTTGACGTGGTGTGTCAGCCGGTCCAGCAGCGCGCCGGTCAGGCGTTCGGTGCCGAAGGTTTCGGTCCACTCCTCGAAGGGCAGGTTGCTTGTGATCAGGGTCGACCCTCGCTCGTAGCGCTGTGAGATCAGCTCGAACAGAAGCTCGGCGCCGGTTTTGCTCAAGGGGACGAATCCCAGCTCGTCGATGATCAGCAGTTTGACCTTGGCGAGTTTGCGCTGGAGTTGCAGGAGGCGTTTTTCGTCGCGGGCCTCCATCATCTCGTGCACGAGGGCTGCGGCGGTCACGAAGGCGACAGGCAATCCTTTCTGGCAGGCAGCCAGTCCCAGCCCGAGGGCGACATGGGTCTTGCCGGTGCCGGAGGGACCGAGCGCGATCACATTCTCCTTGCGTTCGATCCATTCGCAGCGCGCCAGCTCCAGCACCATCATCTTGTTGAGCGACGGAATCGCCTTGAAGTCGAAGCTGTCCAGGCTTTTGATGGTCGGGAACTTTGCGGCCTTGATCCGGCGTTCCACCATGCGCCGTTCCCGGTCGATCAGTTCCAGCTCGGTCAGCCGGGCCAGGTAACGCACGTGATCTACGCCTTCAGCGGCGCAGATACGGGCCTGCTTGTCATGTTCACGCAGGAACGTGGGCAGCCGAAGCGTTTTGAGATGGTGGGCCAGCAGCAGTTCGGGTGCATCCGTCATGCCCCACCTCCTGCCAGCAGGCTCATGTAGGATGCGGCGGAGGTGGTGGTGATGTTGGTTCTGGGCAGGAAGGGATAGACATCCAGATCCAGCCTCGGAGGCCTTTGCTCGACCCTGCACAAGATCAGGTGCTTGATTGCATCGAAGCTGACCGCTCCCATTCGCAAGGCATCTTTGACGGCAAGATGCAGCACGTCAATCTCGAAGCGCTCCAGAAGGCGCAGGACCTGCACATACTCGCGCTTGCCGGCCTTTCCCTGCCGGGCTTCCAGCAGTCGGCGCAGGGTTTTGAACGCTTCGGGCAACTCCCAGCCCTGCAGAGGCGCGGCCTGATCGAAGGACATGATCTTGCGTTCGATCAGCGCCAGGTAATGCAGTGGATCAAACACCATGTCGCCGGTGTCATAGGAGCGCGAATGCTCAGCGATCACCTCGGCGCCGCAGCCGATGACAACCCGGGTCACGAAGCCCTTGATCCAGACCGCACGGTGGCCGTAGGCAACCGGCACCGAATAATCATTGCCGCGATAACGCACCACCGATGTCGATGTGACCTGGCCACTTTGCAACTCACAGGCCTCAAAGGGAGTGCCGGGCAAATCCCGCATCGCCGCGAGATCGGCCTTCAGCCGTTCCCCGATGCTGACCTTGTGGCCACGCAGAACATCACCCTGGCGCTTGCGGCACTGCTCTTCCAGGTGAGCGTTGAACGCGTGCCAGTCCGGAAAGGACGGGATCGGCACCATGAAGTTGCGACGTCCGTAGCCGACCAGCCCCTCCACGGCCCCTTTGTCATTGCCCTTGCCGGGACGGCCATAGCGGTCCCGGATCACGTAATGCGACAACATCGCGCTGAACCGCTGGGTTCTTTGCCGGGAGCCATCCGGCAGAATCCGGGCTACCAGGCAGCGGTCATTGTCATAAAGAACCGACTGGGGAACCGCGCCGAAGAACGCAAAGGCATGGGCATGGCCGTCAAGCCACGCCTCGGTATTGGCCGCAGGATAGGCCCGGATGTAGCATGCATCGCTGTGCGGCAGATCGAGGGCAAAGAAGTGTGCCTTCTGCTCGACGCCGCCGATCACGACAAGCGCTTCACCAAAATCGGCCTGTGCATGACCGGGCGGATGGCTCAGCGGCACGAACATCTCCTTGCCGGTCCGCTTCCGGTCTCGAACGTAATCCTTGACGATGGTGTAGCTGCCATCAAAACCGCACTCGTCCCGCAACCGCTCGAAAATACGCTTGGCGGTGTGACGCTGCTTGCGAGGGCGGCTCCTGTCTTCAGCAAGCCATTGGTCCATCTGGCTGGTGAACGCATCCAGCTTCGGGCGCCTGATCGGCGCTGTCCGCCGATATCCCGGCGGTTCCGAATAGGCCAACATCTTCGCAACACTGTCCCGGCTGATCCCAAAATCCCGGGCAATCTGACGCCCGCTCAATCCATCCTGGAAATGAGCGTGACGCACCTTCAAATACAAGTCCACGGTGTATATCCCCAAGCCCTCCCGAAATCCGAAAGGGCAAAAGTGGACGACTTTTACGCCGCCCGCGACAACACTATGCCGTCGCTACCGTGGCCGAGTATTGCTCCGCCGTTCACACTCGGAGGCGCAAAAGGCCTGCCCATTTGGGCGTAAATCAAGCTATACTCCGGGCATGTCCGACCTGCCGCCCATCGATATATCTGCCATCCCCGAGAGCCAGCGTGAAGCTGTCTTGGCGGTGCTGCGCGAGAACAAATCGCTGAAGCAAGAGACGACCGGGCTACAAACCAAAACATCTGAGCTGGAAGTTTTGGTTAAGCGTCTGGAGCACCTCATTGCCGAGCTCAAGAACGCCACACATGGCAAGCGCTCGGAGAAGTTAAGCGAGGATGAACGGCAGCTGGCTTTTGAAGACCTTGAGGTTGCCGTCGCTGAAGTTGAGACTCAGCAAGCTGAGCAGACGCCCTCAGAGGCACGGCCTCGCAAAGCTGCCCGACGCAACCGTGGCAATCTTCCCGAAGACCTTCCACGGGTTGAGCGGGTGGTCGAGCCTCAGAGTTTGAACTGCCCCTGCGGGTGTGGCGAGATGCACCGTATAGGTGAAGACCGCACCGAGCGGCTGGATATCATTCCAGCGCAGCTGCGTGTCATCGTCACCGTTCGCCCCAAATATGCTTGCCGTTCCTGCGCTGAAGGTATCACGCAGGCCCCGGCTCCTGCGCATCTGATCGAAGGCGGGTTGCCGACTGAGGGCGCCATCGCACATGTGCTTGTCAGCAAATTCTCAGACCATTTGCCGTTGTATCGTCAAAGCCAAATCCTTGCCCGCTCCGGCATCGATATCCACCGCAGCACTTTGGCCGATTGGGTCGGCACAGCGGCTTTCCATCTGAGCCCTGTCGTGGACCGCTTGGCTGAGCATCTAAAGAAGTCCGGCAAGCTATTTATGGATGAGACAACGGCCCCCGTCCTGGACCCAGGTCGAGGCCGCACGAAGACAGGATACCTTTGGGCACTGGCGCGCGACGACCGAGGATGGGGTGGAGATGATCCGCCAGGCGTTGTCTTCACTTATGCCCCGGGTCGTGCAGGGCAGAATGCAGAACAGATCTTGCAGGGCTTTGACGGCACTCTGCAACTGGACGGCTATGCTGGCTACAACCGGCTCACGCGCCCGTCGCGGAAAGGTGGCGCGCCGATCACTGTCGCGTATTGTTGGGCACACGCACGCCGCAAGCTGAAAGAGGTCTTTGATCGAGACGGCTCAGAGATCGCCGCAGAAGGGCTGCGTCGGATCGCAGAGTTCTACCGCATTGAAAGCGAGATCCGTGGGATGGGTCCGGGTCAGCGCCTCTCGGCACGTCAGACCCGCACGGCGCCATTGGTTGCAGAGTTCGGCGAGTGGCTTCAGAGCCAACGGCGCCGGATCTCCTCGAAGTCCCGTCTCGGCGAGAAGTTGACCTATATCCATCGGCAATGGAGCGGGCTGCAGACCTTCCTGCACGACGGCCGGGTCGAGATCGACTCCAATGCAGTCGAGAACCTGATCCGCCCAATTGCATTGACACGAAAGAATGCGCTTTTTGCCGGTCACGACGAAGGTGGCCACGCCTGGGGCCGCATCGCGTCTCTCATCGCGACCGCGAAGGTCAATGATGTCGAACCGTTCGCATACCTCAAAGCGACCCTTGAAGCGATTGCGTCAGGTTATCCTGCCAATCGCATCGACGACCTACTTCCGTGGAATTTCCAGCCGTCAAGCTGATCCTAAGTGCTGCGTAGCCGCCGCTTACGGCGCACAATTAGCCTAGGGTTTCATTCCGGGGCTGGGGTACATGTCTTCTCGCTTTTGATCGCCTGCACGCCATCGTGCCCATCTATCGCGCTGAGCCGCCGCAATACGTTTCCGTCCGTCGGACGTCCTTGGCCCTGTCGAGAGCCCTCCATGGGACTGGCAGCGTCGCTTTCCGGGGACAACCTTTGCTTCGCACGCAGCACCGTTTCTAAGCTTGGCACCGCAGCTCGGAAGTCGGTCATCAGGCAGAGGTCGATATTGCTCATCGAGGCCGATTTCTTTGAGGCGCTTACAGCTGCCTTCAAGACATAGGACGCACGCTAGCTGTTTACTGTGGTGCCATCCGGCCGTGAACGGGCATTTGCGCCACCAATGGCGCTCTGGTTCTGATGAGTTGGCCTGAGCATTTGTGGTCATTGGAGCGATGAAGTTTGGCGGTCGTCCCATACTTTAAGTTAACTTTTGTAAATGCCTGAGTAAAACCCTTGCTGAGGCGAAACGACTTTTTTTAAGGGAATTCATTGCTGCCCTAACTTGCCAAGAGGGGTTGAGTATTCAGACAGTATCCACCAGCGTGACGACTGTGACACCTCCTAGAGGTGTGTCACAGCCGTCACGGCAAATCTGGTCCGCACATGTCACGCACAGTGACGGAATGTCACGATTGTCATGGTGTGCATCAGTCATCGTCCTGACCTTGCACTCGCCAAACGTAGCCGCCAAACTCACGCACCTCATCCATGTCCATCAGCTTATCCTTGGCCCGCTTAAACGCTTGACGGGCGGCGCTTTCACTTACACCCGTTGTCAGCCCATGAACGCCACACTCTTTGCGCCAATCATCCACAGGAACGACCTCCCGGTTATGAGGCCATTCTTTGCCGCTCTTTTTCGTGCCGCCCTGGCGCAGCGCGTCATTAAGCGCTTGCATCGCCACCTCATTCCTGCCCCTAAGCGGCTTGCGCGTGGGCTTAGGAGGGTCAGCTAGATCCACCACTGCGCTTGTAACGTGCTCCCCATCCTCATCCAGACCAAGGGCCACCGAGCGAAGCTCGAAATGCAGTGGCTCAGGCGGCTCTTGATCGCGTTGCTTGCGTGATCGGATTTCCCATTCTGAGGTGACCTGGATTTCATTATCCACGGCCGCCCGGAGGGCAGAGGAACCACGCGCCCCACGATCCTCATCCTTGCCCGTGTGATGGATGACCATGACGTGCGCCCCCGTGGCCTCGCGGATCAGATCGCAGTTACGCACAAACATGGCCGCGTCCTTGGCCGTGTTCTCATCTCCCGCGCCCATAGACCGAGCCAACGTATCGACCACCACCAGGGCAGGCGCTTTGTCGGGCATGGCCTCACAGATTGCCAGGGCGTCACCTTGCCCGTGCAGGTCCAATCCGAGAGGCAGGAGGGTGAACGGTGCAGACGCCATGTCAGGGCGGTCAAGCTTGATTGCAGCAACGCGGTTGCGGATACCCGCCCCACCCTCAGCAGCGATGTAGAGAACCGGGCCGCCGTTCACGCGCTTACCGCGCCATGACTTGCTCACAGCGATGTGCATGGCAATATCGAGAGCCACAAACGTCTTGCCCGCGTTAGATGGGCCATAGAGCATAGACAGGCAATTCCGATCCAGCCAACCTTTGACCATGTAGTTGTTGGTCAACACTGGTTCGATTGTCGAAAGGCTTACGAGGCGACCTCTGATTTCGTCCGCGCGCGTTTCATGCACTTGCTCTTGAGGGTTTTCACCACGCGGCGGAGAATTGATCGCCTCCGGGTTACGCAAGCCGATGTTTGCGGGTTGGATAAACGTCATGTCGCTGCCCTCCCTTTTGCAAACTCAAGGAAAGCTGCTTGCCGCGGTTGAGGCATGGCATTGAAGCTGGCGAGGCAATACGCCTCAAGTGCCTCAGGTTCAGCCACGTCAGCCCAGGAAACCGCCTCATCCATGTGATTGAACAAGGGCGCAATCGGGGAGCTCGTGGCATCTGGCAAGACGGTCTCGGCCAACGCAACAATTTGCTTAGGCGTCAGGGACCGCAGAACAGCCCATGCCATGGCCAAGCGCTCTTTTTGCGTCAAACGTGCCGTCAACACTACCGTAAGACCATGCCACGCGGCAGCGTCAGCCAGTAGCAGACAATAACTCACACACCGGGACACGCGCTTGTAAGCGTCTGGCATGCACTTTGCGATACTGCTGCGATCATACCCCATTGCAATAACGGGATGACTTTCCGCTAAAGAAGAAGTATCTTCTTCGGGAAGCTGACCAGCTTTATATGTGTGTCGAGCGTCGTTGCGGGGTCCAGCCGCAACGACGCTTTTCTCTTCGTCCTTCATTATTCACCGCCTTTCTTGGCGGTTTCCCAGGCTTCCAGATCGGCAAGCTTCCAACGTGTGCAGCCGGGCGTGAGCATGACGGGCTTGGGAAAAGTTTTGTCAGCTTTAGTCCAGCGCCAAGGCGTAGAGCGGTGGACACCGTAGCGGATGGCGACCTGGGTGTCAGATAGATAGATATGCGACATACGACAAACTCCTGTTAGATGAGATTGTCTGCATTGTCTCGCGACCGTACCCGGACACGGCAGTGCACTGTCCGGACTTTCGATGGTGCTCTATGAGTTTTTCTTATGCCGCCTCCAAAGCTTTTCATTTGCAGCTTTGTTACCCATTCCACTTTTTGCAGCGTGTTGTGCGGCGGCCGAGATTGAAAATCCGTTGTTTATGCTGGTTTCCATGCGCTGCAATCTTGCTGAAACGTCCGGACTGCGAGCTTGCTTTGCCGCTTTGCCTCCTTTGGAAGCGTATTCCTTTATCATTCCGCCGCGGATTGCCAAATCCTCATACGTTTTGCCCAGAGCGGATCGTGTATGCGATCCAGCACTGAAAGCTAAGTGAGAGACCTCGGCAATAAGCTCATCTGGGAGTGTGCGTAATTTTGTGCCCTGACGCCTTTAGTTACGCCATGGGAAAGCGTTCTTCGAACATGATGGCGAGTTGGCTTTTAACACGGTGCCATTCACGCACAGATCGCTTCCACTCGACGGAAGTAGCATTGAGCGCCAAGAAGATCAACTTTGCTGCCGCCTCATCGCTCGGGAAGTGGCCTCGGGTTCGCACCGCACGCCGGATTTTTGAGTTCAGGGCTTCTATGGCATTCGTTGTGTAAATCAATCGGCGCACTTCGGGCGGGTAGTCGAGAAACGGGATCACCTCGTTCCAGGCTCGGCGCCAGCTCGGTGCAATGGCCGGATAGCGCTTGGCCAGATCGCTCTCCTCGAACTCGGCCAGCGCAGCCTCTGCTGCTTCGACGTCCAAGGCGGTGTAGACTGCCTTCAGGGCTGTCGCCACGGCCTTGCGGTCCTTGTAGCTGGCAAAGCTCATAGAGTGGCGCAGCAAATGAACGATGCACGTCTGGACCTGGGTTTCCGGGAAAGCCGCCTCAATGGCCTGGGGGAAGCCTTTGAGGCCGTCGACCACGGCAATCAGAATGTCCTGAACGCCCCTGTGACGTAGATCATTCAGAACCTTTGCCCAAAATTTGGCACCCTCGTTGGCCTGGAACCACAGCCCCAGAACGTCCCGGGTGCCGTCTGGACGGATCGCCAAGGCTACGAAGACCGCCTTGTTCGAGACCGCTCCATCACTGCGGATGTTGACGCGGATCGCATCCATGAAGACGACGGGATAGCAGGGTTCCAGTGGCCGGCTCTGCCAGGCGGTGACCTCGTCCATCACAGCCTCAGTGATCACCGATATCAAGCTGGGTGATGCCTCAAAGCCGTAAATCTCTTCAATGTGCCCTTGGATCTCACGGGTCGTCATTCCGCGTGCATACATGCTGACGATCTTGCGGTCGAACTCGGGAAAACGACGCTGATACTTGGCGATCAACAGCGGATCAAAGGTGCCGTTGCGGTCGCGCGGAATATCCAAGATGACCTTCCCACTGTCGGTGGTCACAGTCTTCTGGCTGCTGCCATTACGACGATTGGGCGGATGGTTCTGGCCCTCCGCGACACCTTCTTCGCGCTCTGCCCCAAGATGTTCCTCCATCTCAGCTGTTAAAGCGCGTTCTGCCAATGCTTTGGTCAACTCGGCAAGAATGCCCTCCTTGCCGAATAGGTCGCCAGAGGACCGGCCTTCCATCAGTTGGTCTAATAGCTTTTTGTCGATGCTCATACGTGGGTCTCCTTATAGAGCAGTTACCACGCCAGAGCACAAAATTCAGGACAGTCCCGCTCATCTAACCATAGTCGCTCGTCTGGATTAAGCTCTTGTCGCATCCAAGAACCAATCTGGTCGATGTCGCCCAGCATTTGGAGCGCCTGTTCTGCGTGTGCGCGACGGGATAGCTCGAGGGCCCCTTCGGTGACTTCGTTGACCTCAGTGTAGCTGGCTAGTTTTGTCTCAAGGGATGTCCGAGCCTTTTGCCATTCTTGTAAGGCGGAGTCGGGCTCTCCATCTAGGATCGCGTCCAGCTCGCCAAGGTGAAGAATTTCAGCCCCGCCTCGCCATTCTTCAGTAACTTCATCTGGTCGAGCGTACTCCTCCATTTCCTCGACGCCATTGCGTCGTTTAACGCGTGGAATATCTTGGCGAAGACAGTCTCGCAAAATCGCGACCTCTTCCTTGTCTTCTGAGTGATAGAACCACTCCTCGACTTTCGCCCAATCGCGGTCTTTGTAGTGATCGCGCCAGTCTGTCATTCTGCACTCCGGTCTGTAACCGCTGCTCGGAAAGATTGATGTGAGGTGAGATAGTCTGCCCAGGCGGCCATCATTGCGCGACGTTTTTCAACCATATCACCGCGCCGGTAGGATGCTTCCACCGCATTGCCAATCTTGTGAGCCAGCGCCACCTCAGCCATATCGCCGGGGAAATGAGTGCGCTCCGCAACCCAATCTCGAAACGTACTGCGCAGCCCGTGAGGAACAGCTGGACGATTGTTCACGCGGTCGACGAACCCAGCCCGACCCGCGCTCACATCTGCGACATGCAAGCGCTTCATGGCAGCACTAAGCGTCATGTCAGACATCTCTCCGCCTCGAGGGGCGGGAAAGGTGAGGGGATTGTCCTGCATGCGAGGCAGGGATGCCAGTAACGTCACAGCGTCCCGTGTGAGTGGTACACGGTGTTCTCGTTCCATTTTCATGCGAGCCGCCGGGATAACCCATAGTCCCGCCTCCAGATCAAATTCCTCCCAAGCAGCTCCACGCACCTCTTGAGATCGGGTGGCTGTAAGCGCCGCGAACTCCAAAGCCCGCGCACCCATGCCGTCACGTTGGCGTAGGGCCTGAAACCATCGAGGGGCATCCTCGATCTTCACTGCCGGATGGTTCTTCTGTTGTGCGATCTTTGATGCGGCGGGGAGAAGCTCTTTCAGATTTCCTTTCCAGCGCGCTGGGTTGTCGCCGATACGATGTCCGGACACTGTGGCCCACGACAGTACGGTCTCAATGCGACCGCGGAGCCGTGAGGCGGTTTCGGTTTTGCTCTGCCAGATCGGCTCCAGAACCCTTAGCACGTCCTGCACGGTTATTTCGTCAACCAGCAACTGACCCAGCTCTGGCATAGCGTAGGTCTGCAAGGTGTTCTGCCACTGCTGGCGGTGCTTGAAGTTTTTGAAGGCATCAAGTTTCGCAGCAAGACACTTGTCGGTCGCTTCTGAGAAGGTCAGGCCGCGACGACGTGCGGACACCAAAGCTGCCTGGGCTGCTTTGCGCTCCTCCACGGGGTCAATGCCACGCCGTATCTGATCTTTGGCTTCTCGTGCACGCTCACGTGCCTGCGCTAACGATACATCGGGAAAGCCGCCCAAACCGATTTCGCGGCGCTTATCGCCAACGGTTACGCGAAGAAGCCAAGTGCGCCCACCATTACGGGTAATTTGCAGCATCAAGCCTGAGACACCACCTACCGCAAATGTAGCGTTGCGGTTCGTGGTAGTGTGACGCAACCTTTTCACTTCAAGTGCCGAGAGTTCCTTAGCGATACGCGGCATATATATACCCTCCTACCTACCCGCCTTTAAACATGCAGTGTTTTGCAGCGTACAGCAACAACAAGCGACATCAGCACACGATAAGCTCTTCTATCAGGATGAAATTAAAGACATTTCGCAACAATATGCGGCGGGTCGATGGCGGGCACCTCCTCCGCCACCACATTCATCGCGCGGCCCCTTACAGATAGTACCGTCGTGCCGCCCAGCGGGCGAGCGCTTCGACCGCGGTCCACAGCAGCAAGGACAGCGCCGCCAGCACGATCAACGCTGCGAACATCAGAGCAGTTTGGCCGCGGCCATTGGCCATGAGCATCAGATGCCCCAAGCCGCGGGAGGAACCGACCCATTCGCCGATCAGCACGGCGAGGGGGCCGTACACCACCGCGAGGCGCAGGCCCGAGATCAGGCCGGGCACCGCATGGGGCAGGCGCAGCAGCAGCGTTTCGCGCCAGCGGTTGGCGCCAGAGAGACGCGACAGATCGCCAAGGCCCGCAGGCAGCGCCATCAGCCGGTCGAAGAGAGCAGAGGCGATGGGGAAATAGGTGACAAGCGCGATGGTGACGATTTTGGACGGCATGCCGTAGCCAAGCCAGAGGGTGATGACCGGGGCGAGGGCGAAGACAGGCACGGCTTGGGCCACCACCAGCATCGGGCGCAGCAGCCAGCGCGCGCGGCGCGAAAGGGTCAGCAGCAGCGCTGTCTCAATGCCCAGAAAAATCCCCACGCCCAACCCAAGTGCCAGATTGCCCGCCGACCACAGCGCATTCTGCCACAGCAGCGCGGCATTCACGCCCAGCGCCTGCACGACAAGCCATGGCCCCGGCAGGATGAAACGCGGCACCCCGCTGAGGGTGACCACAAGCTGCCAGATCGCCAGAGCAAGCGCAAAGCATACCGCGCCGCGCCATAGTCTATGCCCCACATGCGCCATTAAGCGACCTGCGCGGGTGCGGCCAGCCCCATCCGGCGGAGGAGATCGGCTTGGGCTGCGAGGGTTTCAGGCGCGTCGATCTCGCGTGGTGGACGCGCTTCGGGCAGGCTGCAGGGCGTGATCCCTTGGTGGCTCACGACCCACGCATGATCGGCCAGCCGTAGGGCTTCGGCAGGGTCATGGGTAATCAGCACGACAGTCCGCCCGCAAAGCAGCCGCGCCGCCAAGTCTTGCATTTTAAGGCGGGTCACCACGTCGAGGGCAGAGAAGGGTTCATCCAGCAGGACAACGGGGCGATCTTCGTAGAGGGTACGCGCAAGGGCGACGCGCTGGCGCTGACCGGCGGAAAGCTCGGCGGGTTTGCGGCCCCCTTCGGCGGCGAGGCCCACATCGACCAGAAGCGCAGTGGCGCGGTCAGGAACCGCGCGCGCTCCACGCAGGCGGGCGGGGATGGTGACATTTTCCATGGCGCTCGCCCATGGCAGCAACTGATCATCCTGCGCCATCAACGCGACACGGGGCGCGAGGGGCCGATCGTCATCGGCTGCGATGCGCCCGTTTAGGCGGGCGGCAGAGGGCAGGCCCGCCAGAAGGCGCAACAGCGACGTTTTCCCAACGCCGGAGGGGCCGAGCAGCACGTTCCATTGCCCGGCCCTGAAGGTGATATCGAACCTGTCGATCAAGGGGGCAGCGGCCCCCTGCAGCGCACCCGACAGATGAATCGCAGGCGCCGTCATGGTGCGGCGGGCGCAAGCGCCATGCCCCAGAAACCAACCTCAAGCCGGGTCGCGGTATTGAAACGCTCTTGCAGGGTTTTGGCGCGCGGCAGTGTTTTCCATTCCGCGCTCAGACGCCGCCGCAATGCGCCGTCGATCAAAGCACCAACATCCCGGCAAAGCGCTTGGTAATCTTCACCGCCATAGACGGCGCACCAATCGGCATAGGGGCCATCATTGCCCCGAAGGCTCAGCCCAATCTCACCATAGCCCAACATACAGGGCGCAAGTGCGGCCATCAGATCAAGGAAATCACCGGAATAGCCTGCCTCTAACACATAGCGTGTATAGGCGAGGTTGCCCGGTGCCTCTGCCGTGGCCTCAAGCGTGGCGCGGTCGATGCCTTGGCGGGCACAGGTTTCCACATGCAGTGGCATCTCTACATGAACAAGCGCATGAACCGTGGCACTGGCTGCGGCCATCTCATCCAGCGTTTCCGCCTTGGCTGCGGCGAGCGCCCATGCGCGGGCGAAGTGGATCAGAAAGACATAGTCCTGCCGTAGATAGTGCAGATAGCTGGCCTGTGGCAGCGTCCCCGCGCGCAGCTCTTCGACAAAGGCATGGCGGATGTAGTCCCGCCACGCCTCTCCGGCGCCGCTGCGCCATGCGGCAAAGGCATCGCCGTAGTCGGGTGCCGTCATGGCTTGGCCTGCGCGGTGACATCGACCACCAGATCAGCGGCGGGGATCACGGTCTCGACCACACCGCTTTCCTGCATGAAAGCCTCGAACCGGTCGTAGCGCCCATGATCCACGGCGGCGGGGCGGGTGGCGAAACGCGGCCATGTGTCTTCCCATGCGCGGGTGTTCAGCTCGTTGCGCAACTCGGCATCGGAGGCAAAAAAGGTCTCGCCGCTGGCAGCCGGATCGTTGACGATATCGGCCGCGGCACGTTCGGTGGCACGCAGGAAGCGCGCGATCATCTCGCGGTCCATCTCCTCGGCATGGGCGACATAGATCAGCTCGTCATAGGCGGGCACGCCTTCGGCCTCGGGATAAAAGCAACGGCCCTCATGGCCTTCGATCTGCATCTGGTTCAACTCGAAATTGCGGAACGCGCCGATCACGCCGTCGACCTGACCCGACATCAAAGCGGGCGAGATCGACCAGCCGATATTGATCTGCTCAACCTCAGAGGGGGCCACGCCATGGTGGCTCAGCATCGCGTCCAGCAGCATTTCTTGCACGCCTGATACCGCAAACCCCACCTTGCGGCCCTTAAGGTCGGCCACCTTTTGCACGGGACCATCCGCGCGCACGACAAGGCAGGTCAGCGGGGTCTCAATCAGCGTGCCGACACGGCGGATGTCCAGCCCTTCGCGCTGCGCAAGGTGCAGCTCTGGCTGGTAGGAGACCGCCAGATCCACCCGGCCCGCCGCCACCATGCGCGGCGGCTCGTTCGGGTCGGCAGGAGAGATCAGTTCAACCTCCAGCCCCGCATCGGTGAAATAGCCCTTTTCATCGGCCAGAATGATCGGCCCGTGGTCAGGGTTGATGAACCAGTCCAGCATGACGGTCATCTTGTCTTGGGCCAAGGCCGGGGCGGCGATCAATGTCAGGGCGAGGGGGGTAAGGATGTGTTTCACGAAAGGCTCCATTTTGTGGTTTTGTTCAAGAAAGGGTCAGGCACCGGGCAGGGCCAGCAGGGCGATTTCTCCCGGCCAGCAGGCGCGGAGGGTGTTGGCCGCGTGATGCGCGCGCAGGCCGGTGCGGCAGGCGAGCACGATGCGCGGTGTGTGTGGGGGCAGCGGCAGGTCCGGCAGCGCCTCGGGGGGGACATGGCGCGCTTGGGCTGAGAAGGGCGCGGGCGCTTCGGCGCGCAGGTCAATGACCATATCGCGCGGGGCGATCTGGCTCTCGGCGATGAAATTTACGGGCGACGCAGGTTCGGGAGCGCTTTCAAAGCGAAAGCCCGACATCCGCCATTGTGCGGCGTCCCAGATCATCAGCTGCCCGAGCGGAGAAGGCGACAGCCCCAGCAGCACCGACAGCGCCATCTGCGTCTGCGCCGCGCCGATTATTCCCACCACGGGGCCCAAGACGCCCGCCGTGGCACAGGTGGCCGCCGTCTGCGGCAAATCAGGGAAAATCGCGCGGAGAGAGGGGGCAGGCCCGCAAAAGCCGCCAACATAGCCCGACAGCCCAAGCGCCGAAGCCGAGATCAGTGGCTTGCCTTGCGCCAAGGCCAGATCCGAAAGCGTTAGGCTCGCGGCGAAAGTATCCGCGCAGTCGAGGGCAATATCGCACTCCGCCAGCAATCCGGGGGCGTTGGCGGGGGTAAGCCATTCAGCACGCGGGGTGAGCGTCACCTCCGGGTTCAGCGCCGCCATCGCCTCTGCCGCGGCGGTGACCTTGGGCCTACCGATATCGCCCATCCGGTAGAGCGGTTGGCGGTGCAGGTTACTCATCGCCACCACATCGCCATCGACCAATGTGATCTGCCCAACACCGGCCCCGACGAGATATTGCAGCACCGGCACCGCCAGCGCTCCGGCACCAACGACCAGCACATGCGCGGCGGTAAGCCGTTCCTGCCCCTCGGCACCGACCTGCGGCAGAATGGTCTGGCGGGCGTAGCGGCTCATGCCGTCACCTTGAGCCATTCGCGCATCCGCGCTTCGGGGTCGGCATTCAGCGTGATATCCGTGACCGCCGCCACTGTATCGGCCCCGGCGGCAAAGGCCCCCGGCGCGCGGGCGACGCTCATCCCGCCGATGGCGCAAAGCGGGATATCCCCGATCCGCGCCTTCCATTCGGTCAGCCGGTCGAGGCCCTGTTCGGTCCATTTCATCTTTTTCAGAATGGTCGGATAGACCGGACCCAGGGCGATGTAATCGGGGGAGAGGGCCAGCGCGCGGTCAAGTTCGGCGTGGTCATGGGTGGAGAGGCCCAGTTTCAGCCCCGCGCGGCGGATCGCGGGGATGTCGGCTGTGTCCAGATCCTCTTGGCCCAGATGCAGCCACTCGGCCCCCAGTTCGATCGCCAGTTGCCAGTGGTCATTCACCACCAGCAGCGCGCCGTGCTGGCGGCAGAGGTCGAGCGCGGTGGTGATCTCATCGCGCAGCAGGTCATGGGGCGCGTCTTTGACGCGCAACTGCACCAGCTTGACGCCCAAGGGCACCGCCCGCGCAACCCATGCAGCACTGTCAAAAACGGGATAAAAACGCGGCAGGGTCATAGCCAAGCCTTTCCGATGACGGGGGTGGAGGGCACCGCCATATCGCGCTGGCCCATGGGGCCGGAGGCGGCGGCAAGCGCCCCCGCGCGGCAGGCCAGCGCAAAGGCCTCGGCCATGGCAGCGGGGTCGCGGGCTTCGGCGACGGCGGTGTTGAGGAGCACCGCGTCGAACCCCATCTCAAGCGCCTGCGCGGCATGGCTGGGCAGGCCGAGGCCCGCGTCGATCACCATGGCCACCTCCGGAAATGCCGCCCGCAGGCTGCGCAGCCCGTGCAGGTTGTTCAGCCCCAGCCCTGACCCAATCGGCGCGCCCCAAGGCATCAACACCCGGCAACCCGCATCGACAAGCCGCCCGGCCAACACCTGATCTTCGGTGGTATAGGGAAAGACCTCGAACCCATCGGCGCAAAGCGCCTCGGCAGCCTCGACGAGCCCGAAGGGGTCAGGCTGCAGCGTGTCGGCATGGCCGATGACCTCAAGCTTGATCCAATTGGTCCCGAAATACTCCCGCGCCATCTGTGCCGTGGTGATCGCCTCCCGCGCCGAATGGCAACCGGCAGTGTTGGGCAGCAGATGCACGCCGAGCCCGCGCACCATATCCCAAAACGCCTGACCCGCGCCCTGTTCGCGGCGCAGCGAAACGGTTGCGACCGGGGCGGCACTTTGGCGAAAGGCGGCCTCCATCACCGCGGGCGAGGGGTAGCGCGCGGTGCCCAGCATCAGCGGCAGGGGCAGGGTGGTGCCGTAGAAATCGCGCATCGCTCAGCCCCCCTGCATGGCGCTGAGCACTTCGAGCTGGTCGCCGTCACTGAGCGTCGTCGCGCCCCGCGCGCCTGCGGGGACGAAATTGCCGTTGAGTGCGGTGGCGACCTTGGCTTCGCCCCAGCCAAGCTCCACCAAGACCGCGTTAAGCTGCGTGGCAGTGACCTCACGCGCTTCGCCGTTCACTTCAATTTTCACGAAATAAATCCCCCGCTGTCGCTGTTGCAAGAAAGGCTGCGGCCTGTTCTGCCAAGGCCGGTGCCATCAAAAATCCGTGCCGAAACAATCCGTTAAGGTACAGCGTCGCGCCGCGTTGCACGATGCCGGGCAGGTTGTCGGCAAAGGCCGGGCGCAGGTCGGCGCCCATCTCAATGATCTCGGCTTCGGCAAAGCGCGGATCGAGCGCATAGGCCGCCGAGAGCAGTTCCAGCGCCGAGCGCGCGGTCATTTGGGCGCGGCTGGCGCTTTCGATCTGGGTTGCGCCCAGCATGTAAATTCCGTTCCCGCGCGGCACGACGTAAAGCGGGTGGCGCGGGTGCAACAGGCGGATCGGGCGGGTGAGAGTTACATCAGGCGCTCGCAGCAAGATCATCTCACCGCGCACCGCCCGCAGACCGGGCAGGTCGGCGCTGGCGGCCATGCCACGGCAGTCGATCACCGGGCCTGTGACCTCCGAAGGGGTGAGGGGCGTGGTCTCGACCTTCACCCCTTGGGCGGCGAGCGTTTGGGACAGATCATGCAGCGCTTGGCGCGGGTTCAGATGCGCTTCTTCGGCAAAGAACAGCCCGCGCCGATGACGCCCTGCGAGGTCCGGTTCTAGGGCCGCGATGGCCTCGGCATCGCAAGTGCTGTGGCTTTTGGTCCGGTCGGCAAACCGCTGGATCTCAGCGCGGTCCCGTTCCGGGGCGAGGACCAGCGTGCCCCTGTGGGTGACCTCGGTGATCTCAGACCAGAGCGCCGCGGCACGCCGCCCGTTGGTCACCACCGCAGGCTCGCTCAGCGCGCCTTCGCAAAAGGGCGCGAGCATCCCGCCCGCCCACCATGAACAGCCATGCGGCCCGGGCGTGCCTTTGCGGTCGACCAACCGGGGCCGCAGCCCCTGCGCCAGACAGGCCCGCGCGGCCCAAAGCCCCGCAACGCCTGCGCCGATGATGGTGACGTCACTCATGGGACCAAACCGCGTGGAAGTGGTGGACCGGACCGTGGCCGCTGCCGATGTTGAGGGTGTCGGCAGCAGTAATGGCGCGTTGCAGATAGGCGTGGGCCGCCTGTACGGCGTCTTGCAGTGTCTGCCCCCGCGCCAGACCCGCGGCGATGGCGGCAGAAAGGGTGCAGCCGGTGCCGTGGGTGTTGGCGGTGTGCTGGCGGGGCGCGGAAAGGCGCAGGGTTTCATCCGCGGTGATCAGCAGATCGACGCAGGTCTCGCCCTTGCCATGCCCACCCTTCATCAGCACCGCGCCGGGACCGGCAGAGAGCAGGGCGCGGCCCTGTTCCAACATGGCGGCCTCATCGGTGGCTTCCGGCCTGTCCAGCAGCCGTGCGGCCTCGGGCAGGTTTGGCGTTAGTACATGGGCCAAGGGGAGCATCCGGTCACGCAGGGTCGCCACAGCCTCGGCAGAGAGCAGCGCATCGCCGGATTTTGCCACCATCACCGGGTCGAGTACCACAGGCGCGGCGCAGCCCGCCAGTCCCTCGGCCACGGCGGTGATCGTTTCAGGATCGCCCAACATGCCGATCTTCACCGCACCGATTGCCAGATCATCAAAGACTGCCGCCATCTGTGCCCGGATCATTTTGGGGGAGATCATCTCAACCCCGGTCACCGCGTGGGTGTTTTGCGCCGTCACGGCGGTGAGCACGCTGGCCCCGTAAACGCCAAGCGCGCTGAAGGTCTTGAGATCGGCCTGAATCCCCGCCCCGCCGCCGCTGTCGGACCCCGCAATTGTTAGTGCTTGAAACGCCATTTGGCCCCCATGTGTTAGATGGGCCAAGGGCGTGTGGATACGGGATAAACGACGGGCCGCATGGGGCCGATGCTTGGTTCCGTTCCCTACGCCGGTACGACCCGGATCAGGTTCGATGGGTCGGTTTTCACCTCTCAGCCTTGCGGCACCCCAACGGATTGCGGGCAGGCTAGCGAGGCGGGGTGGCAGGGTCAACTGGTGATGGTTAATTTATGATTTGTCGTTCTGTATCAACTATTTGCGAGTCACACTTGATCAAATACATGAAGATTCGTTAATGAAAATCCCGCGACTTCGGGATCACCCGCGCATCGCGCGGATGGCTATGTATCGCCACCTGACCGGGCAGCGGATGGGTCGGGTGATCGCCCCGCGTGGTGATGCCGGGCATCGGTGCGTCCGACAGCGATGCAAGCCTGTCAGAGCGGTCCTCAAGCCGGTCGGCCACCACATGGATCACCCGCCCGTCGGTCTGCACGCGCCCTTCGACCACCAGCAGCCGCGCGGCCATGATCGTGGGGCGGTAAAGCTTGAACATATTGGGCCAGATCACGAGGTTCGCCACGCCGCATTCATCCTCCAGCGTGATGAAACAGACCCCCTTGGCGCTGCCGGGTTTCTGGCGCACCAGCACCAGCCCGGCGAGTTTCACCCGCCGCCCGTGGCCCATTCGCCCCAAATCGCGGGCCGAAGCAAACCCCTGCGCGGCAAGGCTGCTGCGGTAAAAGGACATTGGATGCGCCTTGAGCGAGAGCCGCAGGGTTTGGTAATCGGCCACGACCTGTTCGGCCTTCGGCATCACCGGTAGGGTGACCTCGGGCTCCGGCCCCTGAGCCGCGGCCTCGGCATGGTCAAAGATCGGCAAGGCGGGCGCGTCGCGCAGCCCTTGCGCTTGCCAGAGCGCTTGGCGCCGGTCGATCCCCATGCTCCGCATCGTGTCGGCGGCGGCAAGCTGGCGGATTGCCTTGGCGTCGAGGCCGGCGCGGGTCTTGAGGTCTTCGACATCCGCGAACGGCGCCTCGCGCCGGTCCATGATCCGCGCGGCGGCTTTTTCCTGCAACCCGTCCACCATGCGCAGCCCCAGCCGCAGGGCAAAACCGTCGCCGCAGGGCTCCAGCGTGCAGTTCCAATCGGAGTAATTCACATCAACCGCGCGCACCTCAACCTGATGCTCGCGGGCGTCGCGCACAATCTGGGCGGGCGCATAAAATCCCATCGGCTGGGAGTTCAGCAGCGCGCAGGCAAAGGCCGCCGGGTAGTGGCATTTCATCCAACTTGAGACATAGACCAGCTTGGCAAAACTCGCTGCATGGCTCTCGGGGAAGCCATATTCACCGAACCCCTTGATCTGGTCAAAACAGCGCTGCGCAAAGACCGGGTCATAGCCGCGTTTGGTCATCCGGCCCACCATCTTGTCTTGCAGCTTCTCGATCGTCCCGCGCGAGCGGAAGGTGGCCATGGCCTTGCGCAGCTCATTGGCCTCGGTCGGGGAAAACTGTGCCGCGTCGATGGAGATTTTCATCGCCTGTTCCTGAAAGATCGGCACGCCCAGCGTCCGGCTGAGGATGCTGAACAACTCGTCCTGCGGATAGGCCGGGCCGGGGGCGGGGTAGACGACGCTCTCCATCCCCTGGCGGCGGCGCAGATAGGGGTGGACCATGTCGCCTTGGATCGGGCCGGGGCGGACGATGGCGACCTCGATCACCAGATCGTAAAAGACCCGCGGGCGCAGTTTCGGCAGCATGGCCATCTGCGCACGGCTTTCCACCTGAAAGACACCCAGACTGTCGCCGCGGCAGAGCATGTCGTAGGTGGGTCGCCCGGTGGCGTCGTCCTCGTGATCCTCCACCGGGACGGTGGCCAGTTCCAGCGGGCGGTCGTAATGCGCCTCGATCAGATCAAAGCATTTGGCGATACAGGTGAGCATGCCAAGGGCGAGGATATCGACCTTGAAGATCTGCAGCGCGTCGATGTCGTCCTTGTCCCATTCGATGAAACTGCGCTCGGGCATGGCGCCGTTGCCGATGGGCACGATCTCGGTCAGGGGGCGTTCGGTCAGGATAAAGCCGCCGACGTGCTGGCTCAGGTGGCGCGGCATGCCGATCATTTGGGAGGCCAGTTTCAGGACCATGCGTAGATAGGGGTCGGAGAGGTCCAACCCCGCCTCGCGGGCGCGGGCGTCGTCCATCTGGCCCTCGAAACTGCCCCAGATCGTGCCCGCGAGTTTCGAGGTAACGTCTTCGGAAAGCCCCATCGCCTTGCCGACCTCGCGAATGGCCGAGCGCGGGCGGTAGTGGATCACCGTGGCGCAAAGCCCGGCGCGGTGGCGGCCGTATTTGCCGTACATGTATTGGATGACCTCTTCGCGCCGCTCATGTTCGAAATCCACGTCGATGTCGGGCGGCTCATCGCGTTCTTCGCTGAGGAACCGCTCGAACAGCAGGTTGTGCACCGCCGGGTCGACCGAGGTGATGCCGAGGCAGAAACAGACCGCCGAATTAGCCGCCGAGCCGCGCCCTTGGCAGAGGATCGGCGGCTCAGCTTCCTCGCGGGCAAAGCGCACGATGTCGTAGATGGTCAGGAAATAGCGGGCGATCTTTTTGGCGGAGATGAGCGCGAATTCCTTCTCGATCGTCTTGGTCACCGCCTCGGGCACGCCTTGCGGGTAGCGGCGGGCGGCACCCTCCCATGTCAGCCGCGCCAATTCCTCCATCGGGCTGCGGCCTTCGGGGACGATCTCATGCGGGTATTCGTAGGCCAGATCGGTGAGGCGAAAGGTGACCCTGTCCGCCAGCCGGCGCGTCTCGGCGATGGCATGGGGCCAGTCGGTGAAGAGGCGGGCCATCGCCTCGGGCGATTTCAGGTGCCGCTCGGCATTGGCGGCCAAGAGATAGCCCGCTTTCGGCACGATCACGCCTTCGCGGATCGCCACCATCACGTCTTGCAAGGGCCGCCGGTGGCGCGCGTGATAGAGCACGTCATTGGTGGCCAAAATCCTCAGCCCATGGGCGCGGGCCAGTGCATCGAGCCGGTTGATCCGCGCCCGGTCATCTCCTCGGTAGAGGAAACTCGCCCCGATATGGTGCATCTCCGGCAGCGCTTTCACCAGACGCGGCAGGCCAGCGGCAAAGACATCAAGGTTTTCGGGTGGCATGAGGATGAGGTGCAGCCCTTCGGCGTGTTGGCTCAGCATCTCCAGCGTCAGATGGGTCTCACCCTTTTGCTGCCATGCGCCGTCCACCGATTGCATCTTGCCCGCCGACAGCAAGGTCGAGAGCCGCGCATAGGCGGCGCGATCTTGCGGGTAGGTCAGCAGTTCAGTCCCACAAAGCAGCACCAGCCGCGCACCGATCAGGGGGCGGATATGGGCCTTTTCCGCCTCCACATGCAGCCGCACCACACCTGCCAGCGTGTTGTGATCCGCGATGCCGAGGCTGTCATAGCCGTGGTGATAGGCCATCTCGATCAGGTCCACGGCGTCGGAGGCCGCGCGCAGGAAGGAAAAGCAACTGGCCAGCCCAAACTCCACGTACTCCGCCCGCGGCGGGGCGGCAAAACCGTCTTCGCCCAGCGTTCGGCGTTTATGTCCTTCTTGCTCGGGCATCAGGCGAAAAGCCCATGCAAAAACCAGCGCGGCTCGGCCCCGCGACCGTCATAGATCACCCCCTCGCGGTAGAGCCAGAAGCGCTGTCCGCCCTCGACCTCCACCTTGTAGTAATCGCGCAGCCGGGTGCCGGGGCGGTCGCGCCACCATTCGGGCGCGATGCGTTCGGGGCCGGTGTGGCGCGTGGTTTTATAGGTGACGCGCCGCCAGTTGAACTGCGAGGGCGGGCCTTCGGGCACGGCATAGATCACGCGCACTTCCTCGGGCGGAGTTAGCAGGCGCAGGGGGCGCTCGCGCAGCAAGGCGGGTGCGGCGGTGGGGGTGCCGTGCAGGGCGTCGACACGTTGCTCCACCCGTTCGGGCTTATGGGTCTCGCGCCATTGCGGCCAGTTGACCTTGTCCGCGCCCAGCTTCGCGGCGAGCCGGTCGAGCAGCCCGGCCACATCCGCCGAAGGGTCGCGTTTGCCGTCGAGGTGGTCTTGCATCAGCGGCAGCGGTTCGCTGGTCAGCGCCTCCAGCGTCAGCAGGTCAAAGCCGAAGCCGCTGTCGATGTTTTCCAGTTTGCCGTCGAACAGCCTGCGCAGATGCGCGGGGTCACGGCTGGCCCGCGCCGTGGCGACCCCAAGCGCGCGCCAATCGCCGTCGATGCGGTAGATGGTCAGGCGCAACCGCCGCGCGCCAAGCTCGGCGCGGGCCAGAAGGGTGCAGAGGTTATCGACCAGCGCGGGCAGATGCGGGGCGGGGTCGATCACCGGCTCAGGCAGGCGGCTGCGGGTTATGAAATGGCGATGATCCGGCGGGGCGTTCAGCGGGTCGGGCGCCTTGCCGAGGGCTTTGTCGAGCAGGATCAGCGGGTTGCGATCGGGCTTGAGGCTGGCGAAGCGGCGCATCAGCGCGGCGCGGGGCAGATCGCTGAGCGCGCCAATGGTCTTGAGGCCAAGACGGTCCAAGAGCCGTGTGGTCTGCGCATCCAGCCGCAGGGCGGCGACGGGCAGGGGGGCGAGGGCGGTGGCCACGCCCTCAGCCCCGCAGATCTGCGCGCCGGAGCCGAAGCGTGCCAGTGCCTGCGCGGCACCGGGAGTGGGGGCCATGGCGACCCGCGCGGTCAGCCCCTGTAGCGCAAAACGGCTGCGGATGTCGCGCAGCATGGCGACCTCTCCGCCGAACAGATGGGTGCAGCCGGTCACGTCCAGCAGCAGGCCATGGTCCTGATTCCGCGCCGTCCAAGGGCACCAGCGCCGCGCCCAATGCACCAGCCGTTGGATCAGCGCCTCATCGCCCTCCAGATCGGCGGGTTCCACATGCAGATCGGGGTGGATCGCTTGCACATCGACCACCCGCGCGCCCGCCTCGATCCCGCGCATCGTGGCGGCAGCGCTCAGCCCATGGACCACCGGCCCATGGGTTCCGTCGCGCGACAGGACGACGGGCACCTCATCCCCCGGAACGCTGCGGTATTGGGCGATCACCCGGCGCCACCGCTCCATCGTCAGCATAGGGAACCAGACGGAGACGATCCGCGGCGCGGGGGCTTTGGCCTTTGTCGGGGTCATGGGCAGCCACCCATCGGCCCGGCGCATGGCCACGCGCGCGAAACAGCTCTAAATCCCAGCGGGCCGCGCCGGGGGCCTGTGCATCGTATGGATGGGCCTGTGAGGGCAGCGAGGAAATGCGCCAACGCATCCGCGCCGCGCTCAAGCCGCAGGGATCGCCGCTGCGAATGAGATAGAGCGGCACATTTGAGGCCTCGGCCCGAAGCGAGAGCCGTTTGGTGGCGGTGAAATCCAGCACCTCCGGCCCGCCGTGCACCTCGCCGATCACGGCAGAAAGCCCCGCACAGGCGGCCCCTTCCTCCATCGTCCAAAGCACGTCGCGCGGGTGGCTGACGGTGACCAGCAGCACCGGCTGTTCCAGCCCGAAGTCGCGCAAGCTGGGCGTATAGGGCGCCCCATTCTCGCGCCGCGACAGAAAGTCCTGCACCCAAAGCACCGGCCCCTTGCCACGCGGCAAGAGCGACAGCACGAAGGCACTGGCCGGGGCCGTGGCGAAGGCCCCCGGAAAGACATCCGTCAGCGGCGCGTGTGCTGCCAGAACCCCCGGTTCGGGGGGTGTCGACGGCAGCCGCCGCGGCAGGGTAAGGACCTGCCCATATGTAGAATCGGTTGTCATGCACGACTCCATATGTTCACATTTTGTTCTGGTTATAAATCATCAATTGCGGTGCTGTCAAAGATCCTGTGGCCCTTGCCGGACGCGGGCAAAACCGCATCTAATGGGCCAAGATGACGGCAAGGGGGCCAACCGATGTGCAATCTCTATTCCCTGACCAAGGGGCAGGCCGCAATCCGCGGCTGGTTCGACGGCATCGACGACCAAACAGGCAACCTGCCGCCGATGCCCGGTATCTACCCCGACTATGCCGCCCCGGTAGTGCGCCACGGCGATGGCGGTCCGGTGCTGGAGATGATGCGATGGGGGATGCCCTCTCCGGCCTTCGCGCTCAAGGGCAAGAAGACCGACCGCGGCGTGACCAACATCCGCAACATCGCCTCGCCGCATTGGCGGCGCTGGCTGGGGGCCGAGCATCGCTGCGTGGTGCCCTTCACCGCCTTTTCCGAACCGCTGAACCGCCCCGGAGAGCGCTCGCGCCCGGTCTGGTTCGCGCTTGGCGAGGACCGTCCGCTGGCCTTTTTTGCGGGCGTTTGGACCGAATGGACGAGCGTGCGCAAACTGAAGGACGGCGAGACCACTGATACCCTCTATGGCTTTCTGACCACCGAAGCCAATGCCGAGGTCGGGGCCGTGCACCCCAAGGCGATGCCGGTGATCCTGACCACGCCCGATGAGGTGCAGGCGTGGCTGACAGTTGAAACGACCGAGCTGCCCAGCCTGCAACGCCCCTTGCCGGACGGCACGCTCCAGGTCATCGACCCCGAGGATTAAGCCGCCTCTGCCATCATCCGCGCCGCCATCGCCAGATCGGAGCGGAACTGCGCCGTGGCCTCTTCGCGCAGCGCCGGATCCGGCACGCGCAGCAGATAGGACGGGTGCAGGGTGATCAGCACCGGGATGCCTTCTGGCCCCGTCTCGATCGTGCCACGGCGTTTCAGGATGCCCGTGCCGTTGCCCGTCAGGCTTTGCGCCGCTGTGGCGCCCATGGCGAGGATCAGCTTGGGCTGCACCTGCGCCACCTCGGCGTTCATCCACCAGCGGCATTGGTCGATCTCGGGCGTCTCAGGGCGCTGGTGAATGCGGCGTTTGCCGCGGGCGGTGAACTTGAAGTGTTTGACGGCATTGGTGACGAAAGCCGCCTCGCGGTCGAGGCCGGCCTCTGCCGCCACGCGGTCGAACATCTGCCCGGTAGGGCCCACAAAGGGACGGCCCGCGAGATCCTCCTGATCGCCGGGTTGTTCACCGACCACCATCAGATCGGCGCGGTTTGGCCCTTCGCCCGGCACGGCTTGGGTCGCATGGCAATGCAGCGGGCAGCGGGTGCAGGCGCGGATCGCGGTGGGCAGGTCCTCCATCGGGCCGTCCCAAGCGGATGAGAAGGCCGAAAGCTGCGCCTGCACCCGGTCCATCCGCACCGGCGGCAGGGTGGGTGCTGCTTCGGCCATGGCACGGGCGCGGGCCGGGGCCTCGGCGATCATCTGTGGGATGAAAGCGGCCTCGGGCATGTTCTTCCAGTATTTTTTCGGCATCTCGGATTGCATCGCCTTCACCATCAGGCGGGCGGGGTTAAAGATGTTCTGGAAGTAGGTGATCCAAAGCTGCTCGCCCGCGTCCTCGGGCAGGTCGGGTTTGGCGTGCCCTTCTTGGAACGTGAGTTTGCCGTTCTCGAAAATGGCCGAGACATCGGGCGTCAAGATACGCCAGTCCATGTCGGAAAACCGCCGCACGAAGAAATCCGCCGTCGGCTCCACCGTGTGATGCGTGGGCTCGAACCACGCGGCGAAGCTGCGGCGCGGGGCGTTTGGGTCGCCGATCTCGCGGAAGCGGACGAAGGCCTTCATCTTGTGCTGGCAGCGGCGGACGTTCTTCTCCATCCCGCGCAGCACGGCGAGGTCGGCATCGCCCCGGTCGGACATCAGATGCGGCGCGTCTTTCACGCGCCAGAGAAAGGCATAGAGCCGCGCGAAACGCTCCGGATCGCTGTGCCAAACGGCGGTTTCCGCCATGGAGACGAAGCTGCGCGGGACCGAGACCTGCCCGCCTTTAGGTGAGATGCTCTCGCCGCCGAAAAGATCGGGCGCGGCGGCATGATCGCCCCAGAGAATATCCTCGGGCGGGACGCCTGCAGCCAGAAAACCGCGCGCCGCTTCGCGCCATGCTTTCGCCGTGCCGATGGGGGGGAGCGAGACGCGCTGCATCAGAACAGGGTCAACTGCTCGGGCGGCGGCGCGAAACGTGCGCGCAGGTCGGCGCTGTCGGTCAGCCCACCAGGCGACCAGCCGCCTGCCGTGACAAAGGCGCGGGCCTTTTTCATCGACGCGCCCATGCGGGTCAGGTCTTCGTAGCGCAGGGACCGGTGGCGGCGGGCGGCGAGGATGCGGTTTACCGTTTTCACGCCAAACCCCGGCACCCGCAGCAGCATCTCGCGGCTGGCGCGGTTGACGTCGAGCGGGAAGTGTTCGCGGTGCACCAGCGCCCAAGCGAGCTTGGGGTCGACCTCCAGATCGAGATTGCCGTCGCGGGTGACGGAGGTGATCTCGTCCAGCTGGAAATCATAAAACCGCAGCAGCCAATCGGCCTGATAAAGCCGATGCTCGCGTTGCAGGGGCGGGCGGATCAGCGGCAGTTTGGCGGAACTGTCGGGGATTGGCGAGAAGGCGGAATAGTAAACGCGCTTCAGCTTGTAGCTGGAGTAAAGCCGGGTCGATTGGCCCAGCACTGTGGCGTCGTTCGACCCATCCGCGCCGATGATCATCTGCGTCGACTGGCCTGCGGGCGCGAAGCGGGGCGGGCGCTTGCCGGAAAAGGATTTCTCTTTGCTCGCCTCCTTGGTCATCCGCACATTCGCCATCGCGCGGCGGATCTGCTCGGGCTTCTTCTCGGGCGCGTATTGCTGCACCGCCGTGTCGGTGGGAAGTTCGACATTGATCGACAAGCGGTCCGCCAGACGGCCTGCTTCCTCGATCAACTCAGGGGAAGCATCGGGGATCGTCTTGAGGTGGATATAGCCGCGAAAGTTCTCTTCGTGCCGCAGTTTGCGGGCGATCTGCACCATATCCGACATCGTCGCATCGGGGGAGCGGATCACGCCGGAGGACAAAAAAAGCCCTTCGATATAGTTGCGGCGGTAGAATTCGATGGTGAGCTTGACCACCTCATCCACGCTGAACCGCGCCCGGTCGACGTTGGAGGACACGCGGTTGATGCAATAGCTACAATCGTAGATGCAGAAATTGGTCATCAGGATCTTGAGCAGACTGATGCACCGCCCGTCGGGGGCGTATGCGTGGCAGATGCCGCTGCCTTCGTTTGAGCCCAGCCCCTTGCCATCGCGCGAGTCGCGTTTGGTCGAGCCGGAGGAAGCGCAGGAGGCGTCGTATTTCGCCGCGTCGCTGAGAATCGCCAGTTTTTGATCGAGTGTCTGTTTTGCCATGCGTTCCATATATGTTCTCATGGCTAGGGTGTCATTAAACTATCTTAATGCCGCGACAATCTGCGCAGGGCACCGCCTGTGCGATGGCGCGGGCAGGGGGTGAGAGTTTAAATTGACGTAGCGAAATCTTGTCGCTACGAATTACATGCAGATACATATTATGCATATGCATGCGAGAGCACCGGGGCAAAGATCGCGGGCTTTTGATCACAACTGGGAGACGATCATGAAAACAACAACTACGCTCAGCGCGGCGCTCTTTGCCGTCAGCACCCTTGCCACCACCAGCACCGCCAGCGCCGACGAAGTGACGCTGCGCGCCGTTTCGGCCTTTACCCTTGGCACCGCCTTTAGTCGCGAGTTTGAATCCTTTGTCGAATGGATCAACGAGAACGGCAAGGGGGTCGTGCAGATCAATATGGTCGGCGGGCCAGAGGCCGTGCCGCCCTTTGAATTGGGCAACGCGGTGCAATCTGGCGTTGTCGATATCGCTAACAACACCACGGCCTATTACCCGAACCTGCTGCCCACGGGCGACGCGCTGCATCTGGCGGAAAACACCATTCAAGAGCAGCGCGAGAATGGCTGCTATGAACTGGTCGACCGCATCCACCAAGAGCAGATGAACGTCAAATACCTCGGCCACGGCGGCGACGGGATCGGCTATCACCTCTATCTGACCAAACCGGTCGAGGGGCCGGACCTGAGCGGTCTGACCATCCGCACCACACCGGTTTATCAGGCGATGTTCACGCAACTGGGCGCCAATCTGGTGCGCACCGCGCCGGGCGAAGTCTATAGCGCGCTGGAGCGTGGGGCGATTGACGGTTACGGCTGGCCCTCGCAGGGTGTGCTTGATCTCGGCTGGGACGAGCAGACGAAATACCGGGTCGACCCGAGCTTTTACAACGTCGACGTGAACCTGCTGGTGAACCTCGACACGTGGAACGGGCTGACCGACGAACAGCGCGCCAAACTCGAAGAGGGCGCGGCTTGGATGGAGGAGCTTAACAACGACAATGCCGACCGCAACGCGACGGAATACGCGGCGCAGGCAGAGGCGGGGATCGAGACGATCACCTTCAGCGAGGCCGATGCCGAAGCTTGGACCAATGCCGCGCGCGATGCTGGCTGGGCCGCTGTCGCAGAAGTGGATGCCGATCTTGCGCAGCAGATGCGCGCCTGCATGACCAAGTGATCGCCCGATGATCTCAACATTGTTTGACCGGACACTCCGGGGGCTGGCCGTTTTCTCGGCCGGTATCCTCGGGGTGATCGCGGTGTTTATCGCGATCAACGTGGTGCTGCGCAATCTCGGCTTGCCGGTGGTCTATGGCGCGCTGGATGCCATCCAATATGCGTTGATGATTGCCACCTTCCTCGGCGCGCCTTGGGTGCTGTCAATCGGCGGGCATGTGAAGGTTGATCTGATCACCAGCAACCTGTCGCAGCGCACTGCCTATGCTTTGACCCGCCTGACCAGCGCCATCGGCGCGGTGACAGCGGGGGTGCTGGGCTGGTACGGGCTGCAGGCGGTGCTGGCCTCTGCCGCGCGCGGGTCGATGATCCGCACCTCTTTTGTGATCCCGGAGTGGTGGATGCTGGCCTTTGTGCCGCTGTCGCTGGCGCTGTGTACGATCATCTTTATCCGTCGTCTGCTCTATCCGGAAACGGCCGAGCGTAGTTTGAGTGGTCTTTGAGATGGATTGGGGCCTGACACTGACTTTGATGCTGGGCGGATTGGCGGTTTTGCTGTTGATCGGTCTGCCGGTCGCCTTTGCCTTTATCGCCGTGACCACCGTAGGCGCCTATTTCGTATTGGGCGGAGACCGCGGCATTCTGCAACTGGCACGCAACTCGGCGCAATCGGTGGCGAATTTTCAACTCGCGCCGATACCGCTGTTTATCTTGATGGGAGAGATCCTCTTTCAGACCGGGGTCGCGCACCGGGCCATTGACGCGATCGAGCGGGTGGTGACGCGCATTCCGGGCCGCATGTCGGTCGTGACGATCTTTGGCGGCACGATCTTTGCAGCCCTCTCCGGCTCGACCATCGCCAATACCGCGATGCTGGGCGGCACGCTGCTGCCGGGGATGCTGAAACGGGGCTATCATCCCTCGATGGCGATGGGGCCGATCATGGCCTCGGGCGCGATTGCGATGTTGATCCCGCCCTCGGCACTGGCGGTTCTGGTGGGCTCGCTCGCGGGTATTTCCATCGCCGGGCTGCTGATCGCGGGGGTGCTGCCCGCGCTGCTGCTGGCGGTGCTCTTTGTGGTTTATGTGGTGGGGCGCAGTGTGCTGGACCCGAAGGTGGCGCCGCCAGATGTCTATGAGGAAATGACCCTCCGTGAACGCTGGACGCCTTTCGTGATCTATGTGCTGCCGCTGTCGGTGCTTTTTGCTGTGGTCATCGGCTCACTGCTGGCGGGGATCGCAACGCCCACGGAAAGTGCCGCCCTTGGCAGCATCACCGCCGTGATCATCGGGGCGGCCTATCGCGCGCTGAGTTGGGAGAAGATGGGCCGCGCCTTGATGGAGACGCTGAAGCTTTCGGTGATGATCCTGTTCATCATTGCGGCCAGCCAGACCTTTGCGCAGGTGCTGTCTTTCTCGGGGGCGACCAATGGGCTGATCAACGCAATCAACGCGGTCGATCCGACGCCTTTGATGGTGCTTTTGGGGATGATCGCGATCCTGCTCTTTTTGGGGTGCTTCATTGATCAGGTTTCAATGCTGATGGTCACCGTACCGGTCTTCGTGCCCTTGGCGGGTGCGATGGAGATCAATGAGCTGACCCTTGGCGTGGTCTATCTGCTGACCATGGAGATCGGTTTGCTGACACCGCCCTTTGGTCTGCTGCTGTTCGTCATGCGGGGCGTGGCGCCGCCTGAAATCCGGATGCCACAGATCTATGCGTCGGTCATGCCGTTCCTGCTGATCAAGCTCTTCGTTCTGGCATTGATTGTTTGGCTGCCGGGTATCGGCACATGGTTGCCCGGTTTGATGGGCCGCTGAATCTTGGGGCGGCGCGCCTCAGCGCCGCCCCGCAAGCTATTGCCTTAATTCGACATTTGCCGACTGTGCCGCCGCGCGCGGGCTTCGGTTGGCTTGCATTACCCCGCGTGATGCGGTTGTAATCCCGCAAGGAGGCAGTCGGCTTTCCCAAGAACAACACGCGAGGAGCACCGTGATGGCAAACCCCCTTTATGACACTCTGTTTGGCCGTCACGCTGGCAAAACGACGGCCTTTCTGCATCTCGAAGGCGGGGTCGTGCTGACCCACGCGGGTTTCCTTGGGCGCGCTGCGCGGTTTGCCCATGTGCTGACCGATCTTGGCCTAAAGCCGGGTGACCGGCTCGCGGTGCAGATCGACAAATCCGCCGACGCTTTGGCGCTTTATGCCGCCTGCGTGCAGGCCGGGGTCATCTTTTTGCCGCTCAATACCGCCTATACCGCCGATGAGGTGCGCTATTTCGTGACCGACAGCGGGGCGGCAGCCTTTGTCTGCCAGCCTGCGCGCCGCAATGAGATGGCTCCGGTGGCCAAGGCGGCGGGTTGCCAACTTGAGACGTTGGGGGCGGATAACGACGGCAGCTTTGCGGATCGTGCGACCTCGGCCTCCGATAATTTTGAGACTGTGGCACGGGACGCCGATGACCTTGCGGCCTTCCTCTATACCTCGGGCACCACGGGGCGCTCTAAGGGGGCAATGCTGACGCAGGCAAACCTTTTGTCGAACGCGCAGACGCTGGCCGACCTGTGGCGCTTCACCGCAAGTGACGTGCTGCTGCATGCGCTGCCGATCTTTCACACGCACGGGCTGTTCGTGGCGACCAATGTGACGCTGGTGGCGGGGGGCGCGATGATCTTCATGCCCAAGCTCGACATCGACCGGTTGATCGACCGGATGCCCCATGCCACCGCGATGATGGGGGTGCCAACCTTCTACACCCGGCTTTTGGACGACGCGCGTTTCACCCGTGAGACGACGGCGAACATGCGGCTGTTCATCTCGGGGTCGGCTCCGCTTTTGGCCGAAACCCATGTCGATTTTGAAGAACGCACCGGCCACCGTATCCTAGAGCGTTACGGCATGACCGAGACCAATATGAACACATCAAACCCCTATGAAGGCGAGCGCCGCGCGGGCACCGTGGGCCTGCCGCTGCCGGATGTGGAGTTGAAAATCACCGACCCCAAAACCGGCGCGACCCTGCCGGACGGAGAGATAGGCAGCATCGAAGTACGTGGCCCGAATGTCTTCAAGGGCTATTGGCAGATGCCCGAGAAAACCGCCGCCGAACTGCGCGAAGATGGCTTTTTCATCACCGGCGATCTGGGGCGGCGCGATGCGGATGGCTATGTGACCATTGTGGGCCGCGACAAAGACCTGATCATCTCGGGCGGCTATAATATCTACCCTAAGGAGGTCGAACTGCTGCTCGATGACCGACCGGGCGTGCTGGAAAGCGCGGTGTTTGGCGTGCCGCATCCCGATTTCGGGGAAAGCGTGGTGGCGGTGTTGGTGGCGCGGCGGGGCGCGGAGTTGGACCTTGCGCAGATCGCCGGGGATGTGGCCGGATCGCTGGCCAAGTTCAAACGACCCGCCAAGCTGATCGTCCTGCCGGAATTGCCGCGCAACACGATGGGCAAGGTGCAAAAGAACGTGCTGCGCGACACCTACCGGGACTTGTTTCAACCGGGGTAGGGGCGCCCGAGGGCCATTCTAGCGGGCATAGGGGCGGCGGTATCGCCATCCCACGGGGCAGGACTGCGGTGTAACCTGCGACAATCTGGCGTTTAATGCCCGGTTTCGCTTGAGGTGCCGGGAAAATTTCTACAAAATGTGGTGACCTTTCAGTCCGCCAGATCAGGAGTTCGCGTGTCCCTCTTCCTTATCGTTGCCTTGCCCTTCTTGGGCGCATTGTTACCCGGACTGATGAATTCCGCAGGGCGTCAAGCCTGCGCCGGGGTGACCTTTATGGTGACCCTCGTGGCGCTGGTGGGTTTGCTCACGCATCTGCCCGCCGTGCTGGCGGGCGAATTGGTCACCGCGCGGGTTGACTGGATCCCGCAGCTTGGCCTGAACCTGACCTTGATGCTTGACAGCCTCGGCTTTTTCTTTGCCTGTCTGATCCTTGGCATCGGTCTGTTGATCATCGCCTATGCGCGGTCTTACCTGTCGCGCGACGATCATATGGGTGAGTTTTTCACCTATCTGCTGCTGTTCCAAGGCGCGATGGTCGGCATCGTTCTAAGCGATAACGTGTTGATCTTGCTGATCTTCTGGGAGCTAACCTCGCTGTCGTCCTTCCTGCTGATCGGCTATTGGAAACACCTGCCCGAAGGCCGTCAAGGCGCACGCATGGCGTTGACCGTGACGGGCATGGGCGGCCTTGCGATGATCGGTGGCATGTTGCTGCTGGGTCAGATCGTCGGCAGCTATGACCTGAGCGTGATCCTCGACAACCGCGAGATGATCCAAGCCTCGCCCCTCTATCTGCCCGCGCTGATCCTGATCCTCTTGGGCTGTTTCACCAAATCGGCGCAGTTCCCGTTCCACTTCTGGCTGCCCCACGCGATGGCAGCACCAACGCCGGTCTCGGCCTATCTGCACTCCGCCACCATGGTGAAGGCGGGGATCTTCCTGATGGCGCGGATGTGGCCGGTGCTGTCGGGCACGCCAGAGTGGTTTGTCATCGTCACCACGGCGGGTCTGATCACCATGGTGCTGGGCGCGGTCATCGCGCTGTTCAAACATGACCTAAAGGCGCTGCTGGCCTTTTCGACCGTCAGCCACCTTGGTCTGATCACTATGCTTTTGGGCACCGGCACGGCCTTTGGCGCGATGGCGGCGGTGTTTCACATCTTGAACCACGCGACCTTTAAGGCCGCGCTTTTTATGTCGGCGGGGATCGTGGATCACGCGGTGCATACCCGTGACATCCGCCGCTTGGGTGGGTTGCGGCATCTGATGCCTGTGACCTTTGTCATCGCCACGCTGGCGGCGCTGTCGATGGCGGGGATCCCGCTGCTCAACGGCTTCCTGTCGAAAGAGATGATGCTGGAAGAGACCCTGCACACGAAGCTCTTTGACATGCCGTGGCTGGTGCCGGGGCTTGCGACCTTTGGTGCGCTCTTCTCTGCCGCCTATAGCTTCCGGCTGATCGGCCATACCTTCCTTGGCAAAGAGCGTGACGACTATCCCGACCATCCGCATGACCCCAAGCCCGGTCTGTGGCTGCCGCCTGCGTTGTTGATCATCCCCGTTGTGGTGATCGGCCTCGCACCGTTTCTGGCTGAGCCTTTCGTCAAACTGGTGACGGCTTCGGTTCTCGGCGGCGCGGCAGAGATGCCTTCGACTCATCTCAAAATCTGGCACGGGCTGGGTCCGGCGCTTTATATGTCGATCATCGCGGTTGTCGGTGGCCTGATCCTACTGGCGCTTTTCGCCCCGCTTCTGCGTGTTTGGGATGCCACGCCCCGGCCCGAGGCCAAGTCGATCTTTGACCGCATCATCGCGGCCTTTGTCGGCCTGTCGCAGGCGATGTCGCTGCGTCTGCACAACGGGGCGTTCTCGCGCTATGCCGCGATCATGGCGGTGACCGTGGTTGTAGTGGGCTACTACGCTTGGGCCACCGGCACCGTCGGGGCCGCGACCCGTGCGTTGCAGCCGACCAACGCAGTGCAGATCGCGGGCTGGCTGATGCTGGTGGCGGCGGCATGCGGGCTGGTGTTCCTGCACCGCAACCGCCTGTTATCGCTGATCCTGATCGGCATCGTGGGGCTGATCGTCTCGGCTGGTTTCGTCTTTTTCAGCGCGCCTGACTTGGCGATGACCCAGCTGACGGTCGAGGTGGTGACGATCATCTTGTTGCTCTTGGCGCTGAACTTCCTGCCCAACCGCACACCGATCGAAAGCAGCGTGCTGCGTCGGACGCGCGACGTTGTGGTCTCCCTCGCGGCGGGGGCGGCGACGATGGCGCTGTCCTATCACTACCTCCTGCGCGACACCGTCGCACCGAGCATCTCGGAATTCCACCTTGCCAACTCCTACAAGGGCGGCGGCGGCACCAATGTGGTGAACGTGATCCTCGTCGATTTCCGGGGCTTTGACACCTATGGTGAGATCATCGTTCTGGGCATCGCTGCCTTGCTGATCTACGCCCTGACAGAAACGCTGCTGTCTGGCCCAGTACGCGCACGCCTGCTCAACCGCAAACCAGACCAGCCAAGGGCAGGGGACCGGCACCCGATGATGATGGTGGTGATGACCCGCGTCATCATGCCCGTCGTGCTGATGGTTGGTTTCTATATCTTCCTGCGCGGCCATAACGAGCCGGGCGGCGGGTTTATCGCCGGTCTGATCGTCTCCATCGCCGTGGTGATGCAGTATATGGCCAGTGGCTTTGCCTGGGCATCGGCGCGGCTGCGATATCCCTATCACGGGATCATCGGCACCGGCGTCTTGATCGCGGGGCTGACGGGGATCGGGTCGTGGCTCTTTGCCAAACCTTTCCTGACTTCGGATTTCACCTATGTGCGCATCCCGCCTTTCGACAAGTTCGAACTGGCGACTGCCGCGCTCTTTGATCTTGGCGTGTTCCTTGCCGTTGTCGGTGCGGTGATGCTGTCGCTCGAAAGTTTCTCGCGGCTGGCCCGCCGGGCGCATGTGCCTGAGGCCGATCACCCGATGGACATCGACCCATCGCGCGAAGACACCACCAAGGCGGAGGCATAAACATGGAACTTCTCGTCGCATCCGCCATCGGCATCCTGACGGCCTCTGGCCTCTACCTCGTGCTGCGCTTGCGGAGTTTTCCCGTCATCATGGGCACATCGCTGCTGACCTATGCGGTGAACGTGTTTCTCTTTGCCTCGGGCCGTTTGACCGTGGGCGCGCCGCCGATCCTCACGGATGCCGCGCGCTATACCGATCCGCTGCCCCAAGCGCTGGTGCTGACCGCCATCGTGATTTCATTCGGCATGACCGCCGTGGTGGTGATGATCGCGCTTGGCGCCTATCTGGGCAACAATGACGACCATGTCGACGACCCGCTGACCGATATCAAGGCGGAGGACCGCACATGACCCATTGGCTGATCCTGCCCATCGTGCTGCCCGCATTTATTGCGCCCTTCATCATTTTGGCCGCACGCTACCACATCACCATCCAACGGGTGTTGTCGCTGTTCGGGGCGCTCGCGTTGGTCGCCGTGGGGCTTGGCCTGTCGGTCGAGGCGGCGAGCGGCGATGTCATGCTCTACCGTCTCAGCGATTGGGCCGCGCCCTTTGGCATCGTGCTGGTGGGCGACCGTCTGTCGACGCTGATGGTCACGCTGACGGCGGTGCTGGCGCTCTTCGTGCTGCTTTACGTGATCGGCTCGAAATGGGACGAACGCGGACGGCATTTTCACGCGCTGTTCCAGTTCCAGTTGATGGGGATCATGGGGGCGTTCCTGACGGGCGACCTTTTCAACCTCTTCGTCTTTTTCGAAGTGCTGCTGATCGCTTCCTACGGGTTGATGATCCACGCCGGCGGCACGCCGCGGCTGCGGGCCGGGGTGCAATATGTGCTCTATAACCTCTTGGGCTCGACGCTGTTCCTCTTTGCGCTTGGCGCGATCTATGCCGAGACGGGGACGCTCAACATGGCCGATCTGGCGCAGCGTGTGGCGCTGATTGATACCGGCGCGACCGTGGGCATTCGCATCGCGGCGGTGCTGCTTTTGATGGTCTTCGCGGTCAAAGCTGCCGTGGTGCCGCTGCACTTCTGGCTCCCGTCGAGCTATGCCGAAGCACCCGGCCCTGTGGCGGCGCTTTTCGCGATCATGACCAAGGTCGGCGCCTATGCAATCATCCGCGTCTATACGCTGATCTTCCCGCCAGACCTTGCCGCCACGGTGGACCTGCACACAACATGGCTGCTGCCTGCCGCGCTGCTGTCGCTGGCGCTTGGCATGATCGGCGTGCTGGCGGCCAAGCAGTTGGACCGAATGGTCGCCTTTTCGGTGATTGGGTCGATGGGCATGGTGATGATTTCTATCGCGCTGTTCACGCCCGAAGGGATCGCCGCGGCGCTTTATTATATCGTGCATTCGACGCTGGCCGCAGGCGCGTTGTTCCTGATCGCCGATCTGGCGCGGGCGGGTCGGGACAATCTTGATCTGACGGCGCAGCCGCAGGTGGCGGGGGCCAAGCTGACCTCGGCCCTGTTCTTTGTCGCGGCTATCGCCATGGTCGGCGTGCCGCCGCTTTCGGGTTTTCTGGGCAAGTTGCTGATCATGGATGCTGCTGCCGAGAATGATTACTGGGTCTGGATCTGGGCCGTGATCTTAGGCGCGAGCCTTTTGAGCCTTGTCGGCTTTGGTCGCGCGGGCAGCGTGGTCTTCTGGAAATCTCGCAGCGTCACGCCGCAAGAGGGGGCCACCCCCGCCGAGGCGCCCTCGGCGCTGAGCTATGTTGCGGTCGGTGGCCTTCTGGCGCTACTGGTCGCGCATACGCTGCTGGCGGGCCCGGCCACGCAATATGCCACGGCGATCTCAAACCAACTGTTCGGCCCGGAACGCTATCTGAGCACCGTGCTAGAGACCCCCGGCAAACTGTCGGACGGCAAAGAGGAGGCCCATTGATATGATGCGACCTATCCGTTGGCTCTTGCCGCACCCGTTTCTGACCCTACTGCTGACAGTGGTCTGGGTCCTGCTGCAAAACAAATTCAGCGCGGGCATGCTGGTCTTTGGTCTGATCCTCGGGATCGTGATCCCGGTGCTGACCGCGCGTTGGTGGACCGACCGGCCCCAAGGCATTCGCCCGCTGCGCATGATCGCCTATGTGATCTTGGTCCTGTGGGATATCATCATCGCCAATATCCAAGTGGCATGGATCATCCTGACCAAATCCAACGCCAGCATGTCGCCCGCCTGGGTTGTCGTGCCGCTGGACCTGAAAGAACCCGAAGCGATCACGATTCTTGCGGGCACCATCACCTTGACCCCCGGCACAGTCTCGGCGGATCTGTCGGACAACGGGCGCTACCTGCTGGTGCACGCGCTGGACGCCACTGACCCCGACGCCGTGCGCGATGAGATCAAAGACCGCTACGAACGCCGCTTGAAGGAGATTTTCGTATGACCCAAGCGACCGACCTTTTGACCCTTGCGCTTTATGGTGCCCTGACCTTGGTCGCCATCGCGCAGTTCATGGCGATGATCCGGCTGTGGATCGGCCCCGGCACCGGGGACCGCATTCTGGCGCTGGACACGATGTTCATCAACGCCATCGGCATCATCGTGCTTTTGGGCATCCTGCAGGGCACGCAGATCTATTTTGAGGCGGCGCTGATCATCGCCATGCTGGGTTTCGTCTCAACCGTGGCCTATGCCCGGTTCGTCTTGCGCGGAGATATCATCGAATGAGCCCCGATATCATCGCCACCTATTTTATCATCGTGCTGCTGGTGATCGGCAGTTTCTTCGTGCTTGTCGCCGGGATTGGCTTGCTCAAGCTGAACGACCCGATGACCCGCCTTCACGCGCCGACCAAAGCCGCGACGCTGGGGATCGGGGCCTATCTGTTGGCGGCGATGGTGAATTCGTTTCTGTCTGGAACGGGGTCGCTGCATGAACTGCTGATCATGGCCTTCATCTTTGTCACGGCTCCGGTTTCGGCGAATTTCATGGCCAAGGCGAATATCCACCGGCGCGATTGCCTGCCGCATCCGCCGGAACTGCCGGATGGCGATACGTGGGCCACGCTCAACGTGCCGGAAGAAGACCGCGAGATCGAAGAGACTTCGCCCAACGCCTGAACCACGGCAGCAAGGGTCGGATTCATTTCAAACTGTTACGATGGTGGAAACCTTTTCCTGCCAGCATAGGTTAATGGGCGGCGCCGCCCAACCGAAGCTGACCGAAAGGAGCCCGCCATATGCGTTTGACCGCGATCCTCTTGATGTTGTTTCTGCCCCTCGCTGCAGCGGCCCAAGACCGTGTGGCGATGGTGATTGGCATCTCTGCCTATGAGTATGCCGCCCCGCTTGACGGGCCGCGCGCCGATGCCGCGCTGCTGACCCAAACGTTAGAGGGGCAGGGGTTCGATGTTACCACGCTGATCGACACGGATAGCGCCACGCTCAAGCGGGAACTCTCTGACTTTGCCTTTCAGGCCGAAACGGCGGATATCGCCTTGATCTACTACGCGGGTCGCCGCGTCGCCTCGGGCGGGCAGAGCTATCTGATCCCGGTCGATGCGCCCTTGGCCCCGGCCTCGGCGCTGCGGCAACAGGGGGTGGCGCTGCCTGCGCTGCTGCGTGCGGCGGGCAAGGCGCGACAGATACGGCTTGTTTTGCTTGATAACTGCCATGCCGCCCCGCGCCAGTCGACCGCCCCGCTGCCGCCGCCCGAGCCGCGTCTTGGCACGCTGGTCGTCACCTCCGGTGAGGTGGGCGCCTGTGACAAGGGCGGTGAAAACGCGGGCCTTTTCGCGGCCACATTGGCCGAGGTTTTGACCGAGCCGGATGTCGAAGTCGGCGCCATGCTGGACGGATTTCGCGCCACGCTGCGCAGCCGTAGCGGCGGCAGCCTCTCCGCCCGGCGCTTTGGGCGGCTGACCCCGACGCCAGCTTTCATCGCAGAGACGGACAGCGCGGATGCGGCCCCGCAGACATGGGGGGATTTGGACCCCGCGCAGAGCCAGCGCTTGGCCGAATTGGCGCGGCAAGGGGACACCCGATCCCAACTTGGTCTTGCCGCCCTGCAAAGCGACCCTGACGATCCGCGCTATGACCCGCAAACCGCTGCGGCCCAACTGATGCGGGCAGTAGAAACCGGCTCTGCCGAGGCGCGGTATCAGCTTGCACAGCTTTATGAAGAAGGACGCGGCGTCGCTCAGGATGAGGCCCGCGCCATGGCCCTTTATCGCGACGCCGCCGAGCGGGGCCATGCCGGGGCGCTGAACGATCTGGGGTTCATCCATCTACAGGGGGAATTGGGGCAGGAAACCGATTCCGATCTGGCGTTGGACTATTTCCGCCGCGCAGCCGATAGGCGACACCCAGCGGCGATGTTCAACTTTGCCGCGATGATCGACGATGGCAAAGTGCCCGGTCGCGGGGCGGCGGATGCGGCGCTTTATCTCTATCGCGCGCTGCGGGCGGGGGACGGCACGCTGCTGGGGCTGATGCAGGATGAGCCCAAACTTTTCAACAGCGAGACCCGCAAAGCCCTGCAACGCAAACTTTCGGATTTCGGATTTTACGACGGCGCGATCGACGGGCTTTACGGCGAGGGAACCCAAGCCGCGATCCGTGCGGCATTTGGGATGAAGGCGGCAGAGGGGCAGGGAGAAGCCCCTGAAACCGTTGAGGAAACGCAAGGGACCGACACCCTCGAATCGCCCCCGTCAACGCCCGCCACGCCCGTGGCTGCGCCTGCTCAGACGCCCGCCGCCCCCGCCGAAGAGACCCCGAAGATTGACGCCGAACCCGAGCCGGGTGCGGACCAAAATGTCACCCCGGTTCTGCGCCCGAAACAGGCCGCGCGGGAGTGAGTTTTGAAACAAGTAGAATTGCTTTTTGCCCTCCAGTAAGTTGGCGAAATTAATCCGGTTGCAATATCGCGGCCGATGGCTTTTGATTGGCGCATCAGTCAATAAAAACTTCTCTGGGGAGAACACCAATGAAAAAACTGCTTATGACATCCGCTCTGGCGACAGTTGCCGCGACCTCGCTGGCGGCGGCCGAATGTAGCGAAGTCACCTTCTCAGACGTGGGTTGGACCGATATCACCGCGACCACCGCCGCCGCTTCGGTCGTGCTTGACGCGCTTGGCTATGATACCGAGACCAAGATCCTCGCCGTGCCGGTGACCTACACCTCCATGGCCTCGGGCGACATCGACGTGTTTTTGGGCAACTGGATGCCCACCATGGAAGGCGACATCGCGAAATATCGCGAAGAAGGCAGCGTCGACACCGTGCGCGCCAACCTTGAAGGCGCGAAATACACGCTGGCTGTGAACAAAGCCGCCGCCGACATGGGCATCAAGACCTTCGCCGACATCGCCGCCAATAAAGACGCGCTGGAAGGTGAAATCTATGGCATCGAGCCCGGCAATGACGGCAACCGTCTGATCCAGTCGATGATCGACGAGAATGCATTTGATCTGGGCGAGTTTGAGGTCGTTGAATCCTCCGAGCAGGGGATGCTGGCCCAAGTCCAGCGCGCCACCCGCAAAGAGGAGCCCGTCGTCTTCCTTGGTTGGGAACCGCACCCGATGAACGCCAACTTCGATCTGACCTATCTGGAAGGCGGCGATGACTACTTCGGCCCCGATCTGGGCGGTGCAACGGTCTATACCAACACCCGCGCCGGTTTTGTTGAGGAATGCCCGAACCTTGGTAAATTCCTGAACAACCTCGAGTTCACGCTTGAAATGGAGAATGAGATCATGGGCGCGATCCTTGATGACGGCGAAAAGCCGGAAGAGGCAGCCGCCGCTTGGATCAAAGCGAACTCCGACGTGCTCAGCACTTGGCTGGACGGTGTGACCACCGTCGATGGTGGCGACGCGATGGAAGCTGTCGCTTCGCTGAAGTGATCATCGCGATATGATGGAAAAGACCCGCCCCAAAGCGATGGGGCGGGTCATTCTCATGCGCAATTCTCCAATCCTGAAGGACTGACATGGACTGGCTGACAGAAAACAAGATCCCCGTGGCCGATGTGGCCGAAGACGCGCTGGATTGGCTGCAAACGAACGGAGCGTGGTTCTTTGACGGGCTGTCGGACCTGATGGAACGGCTGATCGACGCGATCCTCTGGGTGCTGCAAACCCCGCACCCGCTGATCCTCATCGCCGTGTTTGCCGCGATCACATGGGGCATTCAACGCAATTGGAAAACCGTGGCCTTTGTGGTGCTGGGCTTCCTTTTCATCCTCAACCAAGACTACTGGGAAGAGACGATGGAGAGCCTGACGCTGGTGCTTTCGGCCTGTGTGGTCTGTATGGGCGTCGGCGTGCCGATTGGCATCGCCGTGGCGCATCGGCCCCGGCTCTATGCATGGGTGGCCCCGGTCTTGGACCTGATGCAGACGCTGCCGACTTTCGTCTATCTGATCCCCGCGATTGTGTTCTTCGGTATCGGCATGGTGCCGGGGCTGATCGCCACGGTGATCTTCGTGTTGCCCGCGCCGATCCGGTTGACGCAACTGGGCATCTCCTCAACCCCTAAGGCGCTATTGGAAGCGGCTCAGGCCTTTGGCGCTAAGCCACGTCAGACGCTGTGGAAGATCGAACTGCCCTATGCTTTGCCGCAGATCATGACGGGGCTGAACCAGACGATCATGCTGTCGCTGTCGATGGTGGTGATTGCAGCACTTGTGGGCGCAGATGGCTTGGGTGTGCCGGTGGTGCGTGCCTTGAACCAAGTGAACACAGGCTTGGGATTTGAATCCGGGTTGGTGATCGTCGTCGTGGCGATCATGCTCGACCGTATCCTGCGGGTGGGACGGAAATGAGTAAAGCAGTAGAATTCGACAACGTATCCATCGTCTTTGGCGACAAGCCGGAGAAGGCGCTGCCGCTGATGGACGAAGGCCAAAGCCGTGCCGAGATTGAAGCGGCGACCGGGCAGGTGCTGGGCGTGCATGATTGCTCGCTCACCGTTGAGAATGGCGAGATCCTTGTGCTGATGGGGCTTTCGGGCTCGGGCAAATCGACGCTTTTGCGCGCGGTGAATGGGCTCAACCCGATGGTGCGCGGCACGGTGCATGTGCATGACGTAAACTGGTCTTGTGACATCCACGCCAGCAATGCCGCAGAGCTGCGACGCGTGCGCCGTGAATGTGTGTCGATGGTGTTTCAGCAGTTCGGCCTGCTGCCATGGCGCACGGTGCGCGACAATGTGGCGCTTGGGTTGGAACTGTCGAATGTCCCCAAGGCCGAGCGGCTGGAACGGGCAGAGCGGCAGTTGAAACTAGTGAGCCTCAGCGATTGGGCCGACCGCAAGGTGGGCGAGCTTTCGGGCGGGATGCAGCAGCGTGTGGGGCTTGCCCGCGCCTTTGCCACCGAAGCGCCGATTTTGCTGATGGATGAGCCATTCTCTGCGCTCGACCCGCTGATACGCACGCGGCTGCAGGACGAACTGCTGGACCTGCAGCGCGAATTGAACCGCACGATCATCTTCGTGAGCCATGACCTTGACGAAGCCTTCAAGCTGGGCGGGCGCATCGCCATCATGGAAGGCGGGCGGATTGTCCAGATCGGCACGCCGCGCGAGATTTTCTCGAACCCTGCATCGGACTATGTGGCGGAGTTCGTGGCCAATATGAACCCGCTGGAGGTTCTGACCGCGCGCGACGTGATGGGCGTGGTTGACGGCGCTCCGACGCAGGGCGAAACCACGGCAGAGACCCCGGTGCGTGCGTTGATGGAGCGGCTGCGCGGGGCGGATGCGGCGATTGCGGTGATGGAAGAGGGCACGCAGATCGGGACAGTCACGGCGCATAGCATCGTGGACCGGCTCAAGGCCTAGGCCGAGGTCTGACAAAACGCAAAAGGCGCCGCCCGGCTTGGCTGGGCGGCGCCTTTTGCTATTGAAAGCGGTGGTTATGTGGCCGCTGCGGTGCCCAAGGTCTTTAGGATCGGACAGTCGGGTCGATCATCCCCGGCGCAGTCGCGGACCAGCGTGCTCAGCGTGTCGCGCATTTCTTGCAGGCCGCTGATCTTGGCTTCGATCTGCGCCAGATGCTCTTTGGCGATGGCCCGCACGTCGGCACTGGCACGTTTTTTGTCCTCCCAAAGAGCCAGCAGGTTGCGGCAATCCTCAATGCTGAAACCCAAGGTTCTGGCGCGGCACAGAAAGGCGAGCTTGTGCATCTCGCTTTCGCGAAAGGCGCGGTAGCCGTTGGCGTCCCGCAGCGGTTTGACCAATCCGATATCTTCGTAATAGCGGATGGTTTTCGGCGGCAGGCCTGTGTGTTGTGAGACTTCTCCAATGTTCATGATGCGCTCCTATTCTGCGGCCACGGGGGCGGTGGCCCGGGGGCCGTGTGAGGGGGTGGCGTTTTCGGCCAAGGGGGCGGCAATCCAGCGCAGGCGCAGCGCGTTGCTGAGGACGAATACGCTCGACAATGCCATCGCTCCGGCGGCCAGAGCAGGCGACAGAAGCCAGCCGGTCAGCGGATAGAACGCACCCGCGGCGACCGGGATCAGCAGCACGTTGTAGCCAAAGGCCCAAAAGAGGTTCTGCCGGATATTCGCCATGCTGCGCTGGCTCACGTCGATGGCGTTGACCACGCCGCGCAGGTCCCCGGACATCAGCACCACGTCTGCGGCTTCGATCGCCACATCGGTGCCGGTGCCGATGGCGAGCCCCACATCGGCCTGCGCAAGAGCAGGGGCGTCATTGATGCCGTCGCCCACGAAAGCGACGCGGTTGTCGCCTTCCCTGAGCTCGTCGATGGCGGCCACTTTGCCGTCTGGCAGCACTTCGGCGATGACCCAATCGATGCCCAGTTGCGCCGCGATGGCGTCTGCCGTAACCCGGTTGTCGCCGGTGATCATCGCCACGTCGAGATTGAGGTCATGCAGCCGCGCGATGGCCTCGGGCGTGCCGGGTTTGATCGGGTCGGCCACGGCGATCACCGCCGCCAGCTGACCGTCTAGCGCGGCGTAGAGCGGGGTTTTCCCGGCCTTTGCCAATTCCGCCGCGATCTTCCCGGTGTCGCCCAAATCGATCCCGTCGCGGGTCATAAGGCGGTCCGCACCCAATGTGACCCGGCGGCCCATGACCGTCGCGCTGACGCCAAAACCGGTGTGGGATTGGAAATCGCTGACCTCGCCCGGTATTGGTCCCGCAGCTTCTGCACGCCGCAGGATGGCTTGGGCGATGGGATGTTCCGAGCGCGCCTCGACCGCGCCGATCAGGGGCAGCAACTCATCCTCGGGCAGGTCATTCATCATCACAAGATCGGTAAGTTCGGGCTTGCCCTTGGTCAGCGTGCCGGTCTTGTCCAGCGCCACGGTCTTGACGCCTTGCAGGCTTTGCAAAGCATCGCCCCGCCGGAAGAGCACGCCCAGTTGCGCCGCGCGCCCGGTGCCGACCATGATCGAGGTCGGTGTGGCCAGACCCATGGCGCAGGGGCAGGCGATGATCAGTACCGCTACCGCCGCCACCAAAGCGTGGCTAAGCGATGGGCCGAAGGCGAGCCAGACCCCAAAGGTCACCAGCGCCACGGCGATCACCACCGGGACGAACCACAGGGTGATGCGGTTGACCAAGTCCTGAATGGGCAGCTTTGCGCCTTGGGCCTCTTCGACCATGCGGATGATCTGCGCCAATACAGTGTCACCGCCCACTTTGGTGGCGCGGTAGGTCAGGCTGCCGGTGCCGTTGACCGTGCCGCCGACAACCTCCGTTCCTTTGGCCTTTTCCACCGGCACAGGCTCGCCGGTGATCATGCTTTCGTCGACATAGGATTGCCCGTCGACGACGACGCCATCGGTGGCGATCTTCTCGCCCGGGCGGAGGTAGATGATATCGCCCGCGACGATCTTGTCCAACGGCAACTCAACGAGCGTGCCATCCCGCTCCACCCTTGCGCTGCTGGCGCGCAGGCCCATAAGCTTGGCAATCGCGGCCCCGGTTTGCCCCTTGGCGCGTGCCTCAAGGTAGCGGCCCAGCAAGATCAGCGTCACGATCACGGCGGCTGCTTCGAAATAGACCACGCGGCTGCCCTCGGGCAGGGCCCCCGGCGCAAAGAGCGCGGTGACCGAAAAGAGCCATGCCGCCCCCGATCCAAGCGCCACGAGAGAGTTCATATCCGGCGCGCCTTTCGCCAAAGCGCCAAGCCCCTTGCTATAGAAATGCCGCCCCGGCCACGCCAGCACGAGGGTGGTGAGGATGAACTGAATGAACCAGCTTGTCTCCCTCCCGATGGTGGCCGCGATCCAATGGTGGAATGCAGGGATCAGGTGGCCGCCCATCTCCAGCACGAAGACTGGAAGGGTGAGCGCCGCCGCCAACAGGGTCATCCGTTTGAGATGGGAGACTTCCGCTTCTTTGCGCGCTGTCGCATCAGGGCTGCCTGCCGCGGAGGCATCGACACTCGCCGGATAGCCAGCCTGCGCCGCCGCATCGCGCAGGGCAGGCAACAGATCGGCATCCTCCAAGCTCTCGACCGTCGCCTCTTCGCTGGCAAGGTTCACCGAGGCCGAGATCACCCCCGGCACCGCAAGCAGCGCCCGTTCCACACGGCCCACGCAGGAGGCGCAGCTCATGTTGGACAGTCGCAATCTGTGGGTGGTCTTGCGCGCCGGATAGCCCGCCTGCGTCAAGGCAACGTCGAGTTTTGCCGCGTCAAAACCCGGTTCTGTCGTCACCCGCACGTTCTCCGCGGCAAGGTTCACCCGCGCATCGTGCAGACCCTCCAGCGCGTTCAGCGCTTTTTCCACACGTCCCACGCAGGACGCGCAACTCATGTTTTGCACGCCAAAAGTGAGTGTATCTGCTTTGCGCATTTCATGTCCTTTATCCGTCATATGCCGAATATGGGGCTTCCAGTTGCTGGAGGGTCAAGGGGGCATTTAGAAAAAATGAGTAGGGGGCCGAGGGGGAGGCGAATCACGGTTAACAGCAGGCCGAAGCGCGGCACGGGCTGGGCCATTTTCGGGAGCGGCAAAGGCGTAGCGGTATATGCGAAGGTCGTATCGGCGCCTAGTCTTCTGCCACCTGTCTGACCGGAAGCATATCTTAATACCTTTCTGCGTAAGTCCTCCCAACCCGCTTCGTCGCTAAGCTGTTTTAAAGGTTCATTGCTAGGCTGCTTTAAAAGATTGTGAGCAAAGATATGCATTTTTATTTTCATTTTCTCGGCTTGTTCGTGGCGCAGGGTTTGCGCTCTCTCTCCGCTTGGGGCGGGTGGGAGACAGGGCTGCGGGTGATCTCGAAGGCGCTCTTTTCCCTGCTTCCGTTCGCCTTGCTGACCAAGGTCGCCGTGGCCCAGCAGTTGATCCTAAATCCTGTCGCCGCCCCCACTGTGGTCGGGGCGGGCATTGGTGAGCGGGCCTTGTGGCGCAACGCGGGCACGGTTGGCGGGGTGACGGTCGATATTGTTGGTGAGATGATCTTTACGGGTCGGGATCATGTTTTCGCCACTGGCAATGGACAGATCCAGATCACCTCGACCGGGCAAGATCCGCATTTCATGGATTTCTTCATCTATGAGGCAGGCACCCATAACATCTCGACCAACACGGGCGGCGTGCCGGTGGTGGCGGATGTCTTTTTTCAGATCAATGACATTGATGGGCCGCTGAATGAGCAGGTCTATGTAAATATTTGCGACGGGACGGTCGAATATGTTCGGATTGACCGCAGTGCGACCACCTATCGCGGCTATATCGAAGGGCCGGATGCGAACCTCGGGACAGAGGTCTTCTATCTCGCCGGGGACCGCAATTATAGCAACCAGCCGGTATCGGGTTTGGAAATCTTCTACCCGCAGACCTCGACCTTTCGCTTTGGCCGGACCGCCAACAACGGCTTCCTCGTCCGGCTTGCTAATCCAACCTATGACGAAGCGCAGACCTATGACCTGAAATGTGGTGACTTCAAAGCACCGGTTCTGCAGGACGACGTGAAAGAGCAGGTGCTGAGCGAGCCTGTGGTGGTGAACATCCTGTTCAATGACAGCGTCGCGACCGAAAATAACAATGCGCCGGCCAATAATTCCGGGCAGCCCAGCGAATATTCCAAACAGGCCATCGATCTGATCCCGCCCGCCGGGGCGCAGAACATCGTGACCGATTCCGAAGGCCATCGGGTGGGTTTCGATGTGTTGGGAGAGGGCACGTGGAGCTATGATGATCTGACCGGAGAGTTGACCTTTACCCCCTTCGTGGCCTTTTTTGCCGCGCCGACGCCGATTGGCTACCGCTATCAATCGCCCATCATCCTGCCCAATGAGCCGCGGGCCTATTCGGCCCCGGCGCAGGTCTCGATCGATGTGGGCTCTGTCGGTCTGCTGAAACTTGCGCAATTGGTCGATGCCAACCTGAACGGCTATGCCGACCCTGGAGAGACGATCGCCTATGTCTTTACCGCTGAGAACTTTGGCAATGTCGATCTGACCAATGTGCAGCTTGCCGAAACGCAGTTCAGCGGCAAAGGCGTGCCGCCCGTGATCACCTTTCAAACCGCGACATCGCTGTCGCCCGAAGGCACGCTCTTGGTTGGCGAAAAGGCCGTTTATACGGCGACCTACACATTGGTGCCCGAAGATTTGGACACCACGATCAGCAACCAAGCGGAGGTCACCGCCGAGACGCCGGGCGGGACGGTTGTCTCGGACCTGTCGGATTCCGAAAATCCCGGCGACGGGGATGGTGTCGCGTCCAACGGGCCAGGCGAGGGGCGCGATGACCCCACGACGATCTACGCAGGCTCCGGCCCCGACCGGGGCGATGCGCCGGTCACCTATGGCGATCCGCAGCACGCGGATACCGCGCAATACTGGATCGGCGCGCTCAACGGTGATGGCGACGGGTCGGCACAGCATTCCGTCGATGGCACGGGCGATGACCTCGACGGCAAGGATGACGAGGACGAAGAGAGCTTTCCCCAGCTCTACGGCGATCTGACCCGCACCGTAACCGTGGTGGTGAACGAGCCCACGCCCGGCACCGGATATTTGCAGGCCTTTGTCGATTTCGGCGGCGATGGCCTCTTTCTTGGCGATCAGGTCGCGACCGATATCCAAGACGGCGGGGCGCAGGATCTCGATGGGCTGGTGAATGGTGAAATTTCATTCCCCGTCAGCGTGCCGGTCACGGCGGTGCTGACCCCGACTTTCGTCCGACTGCGCTGGTCCTCAACGCCTGGGCTGGACGCGATCACCCCCGCCCCCGATGGAGAAGTCGAAGACTATGGCATCACCATCAGAACACCGCCCGACGCCGACCGCGGCGATGCCCCTGCCAGCTATGGCGATCCGCAGCATATCATCGAAGGCCCCGGCGCGCCGGAGGTCTATCTGGGCAGCACAGCGCCCGATATCGATCTTTTGGCGCAGAACTCCATCGGGGCCACGGGCGACGATACCGATGGGTCGGATGACGAAGACGGGGTGACCTTGCCACAGTTCTATCGCGGCGGGTTGGCCGAGATCTCAGTGGCGGTCAGCGATCTGGCCGGAGCGCCGGGATCTTCTTATCTTCAAGCCTTCATCGATTTTGATGGCGACGGCACCTTTAACCAAGCCGGAGAGCAGGTCGCGCTGAACCTGCAAGACGGCGGTCTGCTGGATAAGGATGGTCTGACCAATGGGACAATCCTTTTCGAGGTGGCGGTGCCCGCAGGGGCGACCACATTGCCCACCTACGCCCGTTTTCGCTGGTCGACGGACAGCACCGGCCTTGCCACTGCTTTCGAAGGGGAGGTGGAAGACTACACGCTGACCATCTCCAGCGATCCGCCACCGCTGGTCTGCGATGCCTCGCTCTATGCCATCGTCGACAGACCTTCTACACTGGTGCGTATGACCTTCCGCGATAGCGGCGGCAGCTACGCCACGACGGTTGAGGCTTCTGGCAGCACCGGGCAGAACCGCGATGGCGCTTGGGGCTACAACGCGCTGGATGGCTATATCTATGGCGTGGATCAGAACACCCGCAGGCTCTACCGGATTGATGGGGCTGGCGACATCACGGATTTCGGCAACATCCCCGGCGCGGACGATGCGCTGAACGCCGGGGATATTCTACCCAATGGGCGGCTGATCTACGAAGTTGATCCAAACACATGGCAGATCGTTGATCTGACCAACCCTGCCGCACCGATTGTATTGGGTGACATCGCACTTACCATCGGCGTCAATCCGGAAGACCTCGCCTTTAATCCCGTCGACGGCATCATGTATGGGATCGACAGGAACTCGGGCTTTTTGTTCCGCGCGGCGATCAACAACGGCACACCGGGGAGCGTGACACCGCAGGCGATTGGCCCTGCCGTCTATGCGGGCGAGTTCGATGCGCTGTGGTTTGACCGTGATGGCAGGCTCTATGGCTATTCCAACACCACCAACAATCTTTTCGTGATTTCGACGGCGACGGGTGTGCCGCAACTGGTTTCCGGCATTCCCTTTGACGAAGGCGGGCGCAGCGATGGCGTCTCCTGTCGGGGGCCAGCACCGATCCCGCTGGGGGGCATTTCGGGCAACCTCTATGAGGACGCGGACGCATCGGACGTGAAGGACAATGGGGAGACCAATTTCGGGGCGGGCGTGGGCATCTCGGTCTTTGCCGACAATGGCACCCCGTCCAATACCGCCGATGATATTTTTCTTGTCACGACGGATACATTGGCCGATGGCACCTATGCGGTGGGGGACTTGATGGTGAACACGACCTACCGCGTCGCGCTGGATGAGGCGGACCCTGATCTGCCCTCGGGGCTGACCATCGGCACCTCCAACCCGCTGATTGGCGTCCCGGTTTCCGGCAATAGCGTGACCAGTGACCAAGACTTCGGGTTCGATCCGGCGGGAAGTGACCTTGAACTCAGCAAAATCGCCGCCGCGACCGGGACGACGACGCCGATCACAAATGTCTCGGAAGGGGACACAATCGATTGGATCATCACGATCACCAATGTCAGCGGCGGCTCGCCCTCGGGCGTCAAGGTGATCGATCAAATACCAAGCGGTTTTGCCTATGTCTCGGACGATGCGCCCGCGACCGGGGATACCTATGACCCCGATACCGGATTGTGGTTCGTGGATGAACTGCTCAGCGGGGCGAGCGAGACCCTGACGATCACCACCACGGTGCTCGGCAGCGGTGATTTCACCAATCAGGCCGAGATCATCTATAGCTCGCTGCCCGATCCCGACAGCGACCCCAATACGGGGCCGTTGACCGATGACCTGTTCGACCAACTGCCCGATGACGACGAAGCGTCCTATTCCGTGAACCTTGTGACAGGTGAGCGGATCCTGACGGGCCGTGTCTTCATCGACAATGGGGCGGGCGGCGGCACCGCGCATGACGCGCTGCGCAATGGCAGCGAAGAAGGGGCGTCTTCGGCGGTGTTGGAGATCCTCGACAGTGGCGGCGCGGTGCTGGCCACCCCCGGGCTGGCGACGGATGGCACGTGGAGCTATGGGCTCTCCGGCGCCTATAGCGGTCCGATCACAATCCGTGCGATCCCGGCCAATAACTACCGCGCGATTTCCGAAGCCGCGGCAGGTCTGCCCGACCTAGTGAACGCCAACCCCCATGACGGTGAATTTACCTTCACCCCTGAGGCTTTCGGCAATCGCATGGGACTGGATATCGGCCTGTTGCAACTGCCCAGCCTGACCAACGACCAAACCACGACGGTCGCTCAGGGGCAGGTCGCGACCCTGCCGCATATCTATACCGCAACCTCCGAAGGGCAGGTGACCTTCTCCTACGCCGGTGCCACCTCGACCCCAACCGGCGCGTTCAGCGCGGCACTTTTCCAAGACATCGGCTGTGACGACAGTGTCGATGGGCCGATCACCGGTCCCATCGCGGTCACGACGGGGCAAACCGTCTGTATCGTCTCGCGGGTTTCTGCCGGGTCTGGCGCTGGGCAGGGCAGTACCTATGTCTATCAGGTGCTGGCGGCCACGGCCTTTGCGCGCACCACGGTGACCAGTTCGGCCAGCAACACCGACGAAGTCTCGGTCGGGGGGCAATCGACCCAGATCGAGCTGCGCAAAACGGTGGAGAATGAGACTCAAGGCACCGGTGAAGGGACCATCAACCTTGGCGGTGTGAATGATATCCTGCTTTACCGAATATACCTGCGCAACAATGCGACCACCCAGGCATCGAACGTCAAGATTTACGACATGACCCCACCCTATACGGAGCTGTCGGAATCCATCGTCGATCCGCAACAGGTCTCACCCAACCTCAGTTGTGATTTGGTGCGGCCAGCAAGCAACCTGGCAGGCTATGCCGGGGCGATCGAGTGGAACTGCACCGGGCAGATGTTGCCGGGTGAGACCGGGGCAGTGCAGTTCAGGGTTGGCATTCAATAGGCCGCGGGCCCAGCGGCAAGGCTCATGCCGGGGCGCCGCGATGCCCCGGCGTTTCGGCCTTTTCCGCTCGGCCTTTTCCGCCCGGTCTTTCCCGCCGGGGCTTTTCCCGCCGGGGCCTTACTCCGCTCAGGCCTTAATCCGCGTCGCGCGCCAACCGCAGACCCATCATCTGCCAGCGTTGATGCGGATAGAAAAACGTCCGGTAGCTCGGGCGCAACTGTTGCTTTGGCGTGGCGCACGATCCGCCGCGCAAAACGCGCTGGTTGA